>CAILIO010000094.1 GCA_903834285.1 uncultured Sphingomonadales bacterium
ACGCCTTTGATATGCGCGACGAAGCCGACGCCGCAGGCATCGTGTTCGTTACGCGGATCGTAAAGGCCCTGAACCTGCGGAAAACCCATCTCAAATATCGTCCTGCAAGCGGTCGCTGGCCGAGGTGGCACGACGTCGGTTGATACGCCCAGCGCGAATCACGCCGTCCAAAGGACAACGAAAGTTGCGCGGAATCCCCCCATGACTGCAGGAATGTTATTTTGCAACTGCGCGCCGCGAATTGCCCGAAGGGTCGCGGGCCGGTCCGCCCGGAAATACGGATGCATGGATAAACCACCCTCTGGCACGGGATGGGTGGCACCCTTGCCGTAGCGTCAACCGCGCACTGTTAACCGCGCGCGGACATCCGCTGCAGCGTGGCGAGCGCCGAGCGCAGCGCCTCGTCGGATTCAAGCGGGGCAGCGGTCGCGGAAGGCGCAGGCGACACAGGCGGTGCGAAGGCAGGCTCGGTGGGACGGAGCGAGACAACAGCGTCGGTCGGCGCGGCAGAAACAGGGGCAACCGCAGTGCGCGTGAACAAGGGCGCGCCAGTGGCGGCGCTCTCTGCCCCGCCGGTCAGGTCGCCAGCAGCCATGGCGCCGAGGCGTCGCAGGATCGCTTCGCGCGGGGAGCCGATTGCGGGTACATCGCCGGCAAGGCCGGATTCGGCGAGTTGCGGCCGCGAGAACGGGCCGGGCTCAAACTCGGGCTCGATCTTGGCCTCACGCGCGGGGTCGGGCGCGTGTTCCGAGACAGCGGCTTCGATTTCGGCGTCGGGCGCGGCATCGATAACCGCCGCATTGGAGACTTTCTGCGCGGCGATGGCCAGCGCGAGACGCTCGATCAGCTGGACGAGGCCAAGGTTTGCGAGCGGAGCACCGGCGACCGGCGACCACAAACCAGCCGCGACCTCGGGCAAGTTCGCAACAAAGCCGACGGGAAGCTGCGGTGTGGCGGCCAGCAGCGCGGGGGCTGACAGCTCCTCTGCGGGCCGGGCTTCCGGCGCAAGCTCTGTAGGGGCTTCCACCGCATCGACGTCGGGCTCGGCAAAGGCGGGCTCTTCAACCAGCTCTTCGACCGGGTCTGCCAGATCGAGCGCGGAAAGATCGAGCGGCCGGATGGCGCTGGCACCGCCCGGTGTAAATTCGGGGATCCATGGGCCCGCGTCGCTCACCTCTTCGCTGGCCAGAACGCCGGGCTTGCGCCGCAGCAGCGGCTCGGCAGGTTCGGCTTCCTCGACAAGCGGATCGGCGAAGGCTTCGGTCAGAACCAGCGGACGGCGCGGCGGCGCATCGGGGTGCGCATCACGGGCACGCACCTTGTAGACATCTTCGGCTTGGGGTTCGGTGTCGGTGACAACCGCCTCGGCCGGGCGGACCTCCCCCGCGCCGCGCGGATGCAGGCGCAAGGCAAGGGCAAGACCCAGCGCGGCACCGAACCCGGCGAGCACGAAGGCGAGGAGCAGATGCGCGGTGAAGCCGAGCGGCGGGGCGGCAGCGGGCACCAGCGCGGGCAGGCCCGTCTTCAGGACGAGAGCGCCGAGCAGGCTGCCCGGGATGGCAAGGCTGCCCAGGCCAAACAGCGCGGCGAACCACAAGGCGGCGAAGGCAGGAAACAGGCGGTGTGCGGTGACCGGAGCGGCTGGGCGCTTGCGCCGGCCGATTGTGGTGCGGCGGGCCTTGCGCGGTGCTTCGTCCATGGCCTCGGGGTCTGGCTTCACCCAGTTCGTCGTAGCCTGAACTTTCTGGCGAAACGTACTCATGGCGCGTGTCGGACCCCGAGAATGGGTGGAACGGTGATCCCGCGGACACCGGACCCTGGATCAGGCCGCAGCGCCGGGGATTGCTTGCTTTCGGGTTAACAGGGTTTGGTAAACGGAATCATAACGGGCCGCGTTGACCGACCAATCATGCGCGCGTTCGACAAAGGCGCGGGCAACGGTGCGGCGGGCATCCCACATCGGACGGCTGCCAAGCAAGGCGGCCATGGCATCCGCGAGCCCCGCAGGATCATCGGGCGGGAACAGGGTCCCGATCATCCCGTCGGCGATGAGTTCGCGGTGGCCACCGACCGCACTGGCGGCGACGAGCTTGCCCTGGGCCATGGCCTCCAGCGGCTTGAGCGGGGTAACGAGCTCGGTCAGGCGCATGGCCTTGCGCGGATAGCAGACCACATCGACGAGCGCGTAGTAGCGATCGACTTCGTGGTGCGGCACGCGGCCGATGAAGTGGATCGCCTGCGCGGCTGGCGAGGCGGCAGCCTGCGCCCGAAGCTGAGCCTCAGCCGGACCGCCACCGACGAGCAGCAGGCGGGTATCGGGATGACGCGCGAGGATCAGGGGCATCGCCGCGATCAGATCATCGAGACCCTCGTAGGGGTAGAAGCTGCCGAGGAAGCCGATCACCGGCCCATCGCCGAGGCCGAGGCTCTGTGCGAATTGGGCATCGCGCGCGAGCGGCTTGCCGAAGAGCGCAAGATCGACGCCGTTAGGCATGATCGTCAGCTTGGCCGCGGGATGGCCGCGCTCGATGAGGTCGCTGCGCAGGCCCTCGCATATGGTGACGACAGCATCCGCGCCGCGCACCACCCGGTCCTCAAGCGCGCGGGTGAGCCGGTAGCGCAGCGAGCCTTCGCTGCCCGTGCCGTTGCCGACGGCGGCATCTTCCCAGAAGGCGCGGATTTCGTAGACGACAGGAACGCCAAGGCGGCGTGCGGCCCGCACGGCGGCGAGCCCGCCAAGTGCCGGGGAATGCGCGTGGAGCACCTCGGGCCGCCATGCGCGTGCCACGGCTTCGATGCGCCGGGCGAGCGCGGCGATTTCCTGCCATTCGTTGACGCCCGGAAGGCGGGACCCTGAACCGGAGGGCTTCTCAGGCGTGCGGTAGAAATGGAGGCCGTCGTGCGCTTCCGGCTCTTGGCAGGTTGCGGGGCCGATTTTGGGGCCGGTGTGGCGCTGGCCGGTGAGGCCGCGCACGTCATGCCCCAGCCCCTCCTGCGCCTTGAGAATGGCGCGGGTGCGGAAGGTGTAGCCGCTTTGCAGTGGCAGCGAATGATCGAGGATATGGAGGATCCGGGCCATGCCGATTGCCATGCCACGGCAGGACTTAACGCCGCGTCAACCGAGTTTGCCTAAACAGCGGGACAAGACGGTTCGATCGAGGGCCGTGGAGTTAGCCTGGGCGTGCCCGCATGATCGATATCTTTACCGTGGTGATGCCGCATGTGCTGATGGCGATCGCCGTCTGGCGCCTGCTGGGCCGCGACGAGCTCGACAACGATCCGATCCTGCCCAGCCCGACGAGCACGCTGGTGCGGCGCACGAAGAACAAGGCGATGCGCGGCGAGGAAACGCCGGGTGCTTAACCTCTTTCTCACGGCTTTCGTGGCGGCGTTTCTCGCTGCAGGGGTGCGGCGGCCGTTCCTCTTCGTGCTCGCCTATGCCTATATCGATATCGTCGCGCCGCAGAAGGTAAGCTGGGGCTTCCTTCAGGTAATTCCGATCAGCCTGCTTGCCTTCATGGGCGCGGTGACCGCCTGGGCCGTGGCAGAAAACAAGGACGGCATCCGCTTCTCGCCGCGCCAGTGCGTGCTGCTGCTGCTGCTGATCTATTGCGGGCTCAGCACGCGCACCGCCGATTTCCCCGAGGAAGCCCTGGTGAAATGGGACTGGGTGTGGAAAGCGCTGGTTTTCGCGATGTTCCTGCCGCTGACTCTGCGCACGCGCCTGCGCATCGAGGCGCTGACCTTGATCATGGTGCTCTCGGTGGGGGTGATCGTGATCGGCGGCGGAATCAAGACGCTGGCGGGCGGCGGTGGCTATGGCGAGCTCAAGCTGCTCGTGAACGACAACACCGGGCTCTACGAGGGCTCGATCATCTCGACCGTGGCGGTCTGCGTGATGCCGCTGGCATTGTGGCTGGCGCGGTTTGGCACGATCTTCAAGCCGGGGTGGCTGGTCTGGCTGTTTGCGCTGGGCATCTGCTTTGCCTGCCTGCTCATGCCGGTGGGGACGCAGGCGCGCACCGGCCTGATCTGCGTGGCGGTGCTGGTCGTGATGATGCTCCGCTCGGTCAAGCGGCGCATGCTCTACATTGGCGTGATGGGCGCTCTGGCGCTGATCGCGGTCCCGCTGCTGCCGCAAAGCTTTACCGAGCGGATGAACACGATCCGCAACCACCAGTCCGACCAATCCGCATCGACGCGCGTGGCGGTGTGGCAGTGGACGATCGAGTACGCCAAGACGCATCCGTTCGGCGGCGGCTTCGAGGCCTATCGCCAGAACGTCCTGTCATACGACACGGTGCAGGCCGAAAACGCGGGCGACAACAACACCGCGATCGAAACGCAGCGGATCGAGGAGCGCGGCCGCGCCTATCATTCGAGCTATTTCGAGATGCTGGGCGAACAGGGCTATCCCGGTCTCGCGCTGTGGCTGCTGCTCCACATTCTGGGCGTGGTCCACATGGAGGTCATCCGCCGTACGTATGCGAAGGACACGTCGTCCGAACTGGGCTGGGTGACACCCTTGGCTGATGCCTTGCAGCAGGCGCAGATCGTCTACCTGTTCGGCGGTGCATTCGTGGGGATCGCGTTCCAGCCGTTCTGCTACATGCTGGTGGGGCTGCAGTGCGGGCTTTCGGCCTATATCGGGCGTGTGAAGCGCGCGGCGCCCCAACCCTTCCGCGCGCCGCGCCCGGCAACCACGCCCCGGCCCGCTTCGGCCTGAGCCTGGCGCCCACCCCTGCAGGCGCCCCGTTGCGCGGGGCCGCGTTTGCCGCCTAGAGAGGGGGCGGGCGGAACGGCCTGAACGGGAGACGGCACAGATGAAGATGATGGCACCGGGCGCAATCAAGGAGCTGGTTGGCGAGGTGGTGGGCACCTCGGCATGGATCGAAGTGACGCAGGAGCGGATCAACCAGTTCGCCGAGGCGACCGGCGACTTCCAGTTCATCCATATCGACGAGGAAAAGGCCAAGCTCACGCCGTTCGGCGGGACAATCGCGCACGGGTTCCTCACGCTATCGCTGATCCCGTTGCTGACGATGGAAAGCGATTGCCCGCGCCCTGAAGGCGTGAAGATGGGCGTCAACTACGGCGGCAACAAGACGCGCTTCCTCGCGCCCGTGCGGTCGGGCAAGCGTGTGCGCGGCGTGTTCAAGCTGCTGGAGCTTGATGAGAAGCGCCCCGGCCAGTGGCAGCAGACGATGGAAATCACCGTCGAGATCGAGGGCGAGCCCAAGCCCGCGCTGATCTGCGAGTGGATCACGCAGTTCTTCGTGTGAGGAGTTGAGGCGGCAAGGCGGCGGGGGCGCATTTGCGCTGTCCGCTTTCGCCCAATTCCAGACAAGCTTAGGACATAGCCTAAACATCGTCATTGCGAGCGTAGCGAAGCAATCCAGGGCGTTCCGCGTGGCCGCTCTGGATTGCTTCGCTACGCTCGCAATGACGAAATTGGGGGAAAGTGGTGCTGCACGGGGCCAATGCCCGGGTAGGGCCGGTCCTGGGTGGGACCGCCGCGCCCGGGCGAAGCTAACTTACGCCACCACGCTCAGCCGGCGCGCCGCCGTGTTGCTCTTGATCCAGCCTTCGACCACCGGCGCAATCGAGTTGCGCCAGCGCGAGCCGTTGAAGATGCCGTAGTGGCCGACTTCGGGCGCGAGGTGGTACTTCTTGAGCTTTTCCGGAAGGTTCGGTGTCACCTTCAGCGCGGCCTTGGTCTGGCCGATGCCGGAGATATCGTCGCGCTCACCCTCGATGCACAGGATCGCGGTGTCCTTGATCGCGGCGAGATCGACGAGGATGCCGCGGTGGACGAGTTCGCCTTTGGGCAGCGCGTGGGTCTGGAAGACGACATCCACCGTCTGGAGGTAGAACTCTGCGGTCATGTCGCAGACCGCGCGGTATTCATCATAGAACGCCTTGGCGGCGTCCGCGCTTTCGCCGTCGCCCTGGATGAGATGCTTGTAAAGTCCGTAGTGGCTCATCATGTGGCTGCCGAGGTTCATCGACATGAAGCTCGCGAGCTGGACAAAGCCCGGATAGACCTGCCGCCCCGCGCCCGGATAGTTGGCCGGTACTGTGGTGATCACGTTGTGCTTGAACCACACGTAGGGCTTGGTGATCGCGTGGTCGTTAACCGCAGTCGGGCTCTCGCGCGTGTCGATCGGCCCGCCCATCATGGTGAGCGTGACGGGGCGGCACGGGTTATCGCGCACGGCCATCACGCCCGTTGCGGCGAGCGCGGGGACCGAAGGCTGGCAGACGGCCATCATGTGCGCGCCGGGGCCGATATGCTCGAGATAGCCGATCAGGTAATCGATGTATTCGTCGAGATCGAAGCGGCCTTCGGCAAGCGGCACGTACTTCGCGTCGGCCCAATCGGTGATGTAGACGACGCTGCGTTCGAGCATGCGCTCCACCGTGCCGCGCAGCAGCGTGGCATAGTGCCCGCTCATCGGCGCGACGATCAGCAGGCGCGGCGCATCGGCGGGCAAGCCTTCATGCGTGAACTTGCGCAAGTTGCCGAACGGCTGCTGGATCTCCACCGTCTCGTTCACCGCGTGGCGCGTGCCATCGACGGTGATGACCTTGAGGCCAAAGGTGGGCTTGCCGCGCGGCGCGGCGGCATGCGCGAACACCTCGAGCGCGGAGGCGAGCATCTGGGTGCCGCCGAAGGGCGCGAAAGGGTTGCGCGGATCGGCGAGCATGTCGGCACTCATCGATGCCATGGCGCTGCCGGCATTGAGCATGGAGCGCTGAATCTCGTAAGCCTTGTAGAGCACTGCGAACACCTGTCTGTTATTGCGGAGCCGTAGACGGCTTCGATTGCGCCCAGTGTGCCGTG
This sequence comes from uncultured Sphingomonadales bacterium, assembly GCA_903834285.1. GTDB lineage: Bacteria > Pseudomonadota > Alphaproteobacteria > Sphingomonadales > Sphingomonadaceae > Novosphingobium. Next base: position 6,845 of record CAILIO010000094.1, read on the forward strand.
ATTTTGCACCTTGTGCAACGCACCATTGCCCCAAGCTGGACGCGAATGCCCTGCTGCCCCCTTCCAGCCCCTCGCCGCTTCGGCTAGGGCGGTGGCAATGGACGCCACACAAGAGAACACCGGCCCCGCAAGCGAGGCTGCCGAAGCTGCACCTGCCCCCCGCACACCGCGTACTCTGGGCCCGCTTCGCATGCTTCTGCGCGAAGGCGCATCCTATCCCGGCGAAGCCGCGATCGCGCTGACCGCGCTGCTGATCACCTCGGGCGCGACGATCGCCATTCCGGCGAGCTTCAAGCTGATCATCGACAAGGCCTTCGGTGCCGGCGCCAAGCCGGAAATCATCGACAGCGCCTTCCACTGGCTGCTGCTGGTCGTGCTCATCCTGGGGCTGGGCACCGCAGTGCGGTTCTACTTCGTCTCGTGGCTGGGCGAGCGGGTGGTCGCCGACATCCGGCTCAAGGTCCAAACCAACTTGCTGCGCATGCCGCCGAGCTTCTTCGAGAGCAACAGCCCGAAGGAAATCTCCTCACGCATGACATCGGATACCGCCGTCATCGAGCAGGTGGTGGGCACCACGGTTTCGCTTGCGCTGAGGAATTCGCTCACGGCGCTGGGCGGCATCACCTACCTGTTCATGCTGGCCCCGGCGCTGACCGCCGGGATGCTGGTCGGCATCCCGGTCGTCGTCGGTCCGATCGTGTTCTTCGGCTCGCGCCTGCGCAAGGCCTCGCGCTCCAGCCAGGACCGCGTGGCCGATATCGGCGTTCAGATCAGCGAAGTGCTTGGCGCGATGAAAGTTGTCCAGGCGTTCGGGCAGGAACAGCGCGAAGCGGCGCGATTCGCCGGGGCGGTGGAACGCACCTTCACGGTTGCGAAGCGGCGCATCATGATCCGCTCGATCATGACCGCGATCGTCATCGTCATGGTTTTCGGCGGGATCGCCGTGTTGATGTGGCAGGGCGCGAGCGCGGTAGCGAGCGGCGCGATCAGCGGCGGAACGATTGCCGCTTTCGTGATCACCGGCGGCATCGTCGCGGGGGCGGTGGGTACGCTCACCGAAGTCTATGGCGACCTCCTGCGCGGCGCGGGTGCGGCCGGACGGCTCAACGAACTGCTGCTCGAACAGCCCGAGATCACCGCGCCGGCACGGCCGCTGCATCTGCCGCAGCCACCGCGCGGTCAGATCGCGTTCCAGAACGTCTCGTTCCGCTATCCCAGCCGGCCGGAAGTGGCCGCGCTCGAGGACTTCTCGCTGGCGGTGGAGCCGGGAGAGACGGTGGCCATCGTCGGACCTTCGGGCGCGGGCAAGTCCACGCTCTTCCTGCTCGCCGAACGGTTCTACGATCCGCATGCCGGCACGGTGCGGATCGACGGCGTGCCGCTGCCGCAGGCGGACCCCGCCGAAGTGCGCGCGCGCATGGCGCTGGTGCCGCAGGAAGGCGTGCTGTTTGCCGCCTCGGCGCGCGACAACTTGCGCTATGGCAACTGGGGCGCGAGCGATGCGCAGATCTGGGACGCCGCCGAAGCAGCCAATGCCGCGACGTTCCTGAAGGAGCTGCCGCAGGGCCTCGACACCTTCCTCGGCGAAGACGGCGCGCGGCTTTCGGGCGGGCAGCGCCAGCGCATCGCGATTGCCCGCGCGCTGCTGCGCGACGCGCCGATCCTGCTGCTCGATGAAGCGACCAGCGCGCTCGACGCCGAGAGCGAGCGGCTGGTACAGGACGCGCTCGACCGGCTGATGAAGGCGCGCACCACGCTGGTGATCGCGCACCGGCTCGCCACCGTGCGCGCGGCGGACCGGATCGTGGTGATGGAGAAAGGCCGCATCGTCGAACAGGGCACCCATGCCGCGCTATCGGCGCAGGACGGGCTCTATGCCCGCCTTGCCCGACTGCAATTCGACAGCGCAGAAGTCTGAAATCCGCCCTTTTGGTAATACCGCTGGGTGCTGGACAAGCGCCGATCGATGGCTAGTGTCCCGCATCGGTACATTCGCAATCGATTGGACATCCCGGAGCCATGTTGAAGTACGTCAAGGGCGCGATCTCCGCCGCCTCGCTGTTTGCGCTTGCCATTTCGACCGCAGGCCCCTCCGCAGCCTGGGCAGATACTGCCAAACCGGCCGCCGAGCTCGACGGGTACCGCATTCCGACCTTTGGCGGTTGGGGCCTCAATCCGGCCGATATTGATCCGGCGGTGAAGCCGGGCGACGATTTCTTCGCCTATGTGAACGGCAAGTGGGACCGCAGCGAGGCGATCCCGCCGCAGTATCCCTATAGCGGCGTGTCGCTGGCGCTGGTGCTGGGGGCCGAACAGGCGGTGAAGCAGATCGTCGAAGGCCTTGCCGCGACACCGCAGGCACCCGGAACCGACGGGCAGCGCATTGCCGACAGCTACCGCGCGTTTCTGGATCGCCCAGCCATCGACGCAGCCGGCATGGCTCCCGCCCAGCCTTTTCTCGATCGGATCAAGGCCGCAAAGTCGCGCGCCGACCTCGCCGCGCTGTTCGCCGCGCCGGGCTTTCCCTCGCCGGTCGGCTTTTCGGTGCAGATCGATGCCGAGAAGCCGGGCGCCAATGCGGCCTATACCGGGGTCGGCGGGCTCGGCATGCCAGACCGCGATTATTACCTCGTCGACAACGAGCGCAATCGCGAGCTTCAGGGCAAGTACCGCGACCTGCTGACCTTCATGCTGGGCAAGGCAGGCTATGCCGATGCCGCAGGCATGGCGGCCAAGGTCTATGACTTCGAGCGCAAGATCGCGGTGGTTGACTGGGACAAGGCGGTGCAGCGCAACCCGCTGCTGACGACCAACCGCGTCTCGCACGATGACCTCGTCGCGATGGGCGGGGCGTTCCCGGTCTTGCCGCTGCTCGAGGGTTCGGGGCTGGGCAAGGCGGATTCGGTGTTCGTGGCCGAGATCCTGCCGAGCGCGGACAAGGCGGCCAAGCTCGGCCTCACCAAGGAGGACCTCGCAAAGCTCGGCGGCGGCTTCCCGGCGCTGGTCAAGCTGCTGGGCGAGGAAGACCTCGGCACGCTGCAGGCGTGGAGCGCCGCGCATTTCCTGATCGACAACGCCTCGGTGCTGCCAAGCGACGTCGATGACGCGCGCTTTGCGTTCTACGGCAAGACGCTACAGGGCCGCGAGCGCGATCGCCAGCGCTGGCAGCGCGCGCTTTCGGCCGTGCAGGGCCAGATGGGCGAAGGCATCGGCAAGGCCTATGTCGAGAAGCACTTCCCACCTTCGAGCAAGGCGGCGATGGTCACGCTGGTGGGCAACCTGCGCGCGGCGCTGGCCTCCAAGCTCAAGACATTGGCGTGGATGAGCCCGGCCACCCGCAAGGCCGCGCTCGCCAAGCTGGACGCGTTCACCGTGAAGATCGGCTATCCTGACAAGTTCAAGACGTATGCCGGAATGGACATCAAACCGGGCCAGCCACTCGCGAATGCGGTCGAGGTGCAGCGCTGGAAGTGGCAAGACAGTCTGGACGAGCTCGCCAAGCCCGTCGACAAGACCAAGTGGCTGATGACACCGCAGACGGTGAACGCCTATTACCAGCCGACCGCGAACGAGATCGTGTTTCCGGCCGCCTATCTCCAGCCGCCCTACTTCAACCCGGACGCCGATCCGGCGGTGAATTATGGCGCGGTGGGCGCAACCATCGGACACGAGATCGGCCACGGCTTCGACGACGAGGGTTCGCGTTATGACGGGACCGGCGCGCTCAAGGACTGGTGGACCAAGGCGGACCGCAAGACCTTCGACGCACTCGGCGCAAAGCTCGCCGCGCAATACGACAAGGTCTGCCCCTATGACGGCGGCAAGACCTGCCACAACGGCCGGCTGACGCTGGGCGAGAACATCGGCGATCTGGCCGGCCTTTCGATGGCCTATACCGCCTACAAGCTCTCGCTGGGCGGCAAGCCCGCGCCCGTGATCGATGGGCTGACCGGGGACCAGCGCTTCTTGCTCTCCTATGCGCAATCGTGGCGCGAGAAGCTGCGCGAACAGCTGGCGCGGCAGCTGCTCAAGACCGATCCGCATTCGCTGGCGGAAGCGCGAGTCAATGCGGTCGTGCGCAACTTCGACCCCTGGTATGCGACGTTCAAGGTGAAGCCGGGCGACAAGCTCTACCTTGCGCCCAAGGACCGCGTGCGGATCTGGTGATGCGCAGCGCGGCGGAATGCCCACTCCGCTGCGACTAGCCTCGCCTGCAGCTCGGCAAGTCTCGCGGCCCTCCCGCATGCGGGAGGGCGCAATTGTGCTTTTTCTGCTCCCCTCCCGCTTGCGGGAGGGGTCGGGGGTGGGCCTAGGGCAAAGCAACCGGATGACAGAACTTTAAGGTGGCGGCGGCTTGACAGAATGCTGCGCTGCGGCGAGGCCTGACACCCATGGATACGACCATTACCGCCGTCCTTCTCGGCATCGTCGAGGGGCTCACCGAGTTCATTCCCGTCTCGTCAACCGGACACCTGATCCTGGCGTCGGAGCTGTTTGGCTATGACGCGAAAACCTGGGAGGTGTTCAACGTGGTGATCCAGCTACCGGCGGTCATGGCGGTGGTGGTGCTCTACTGGCGCACGTTCCTTGATGTCGGCCTGGGCGCGCTGCGCGGATCCCGCGAATCGATCGCGTTCGTGCGCAATGTGCTGGCGGCGTTCATTCCGGCCGCCATCGTCGGCGTGCTGTTCAAATCGCGGATAGACCTGCTGCTCGAAAACCCGATCGTGGTCTGCGTGGCGCTGATCGTGGGCGGTTTTGCCATCGTGGCAGTGGAGCGGCTGGTCTCGCATCAGACCTACCGGCCAGTGGGGCAGATGCCGCTCGCCCAGGCCATCAAGATCGGCATGATGCAGTGCATCGCCGTGATCCCCGGCGTCTCACGCTCGGGCGCGACGATCATGGGCGCGATGGTGATGGGCGAGAACCGCAAGACGGCGGCCGAGTTCAGCTTCTTTCTCGCGGTGCCGACGATGTTGGGCGCGACGGTGAAACAGCTGTGGGACCACCGGCACGAGCTTTCCGCCGGGGCAGGCTCTGTCGGCGTGAAGGAAATCGCGATCGGCTCGGTGGTCTCGTTCCTGGTCTCGCTTGTCGTGATCAAGTTCTTCATCGGCTATGTCAGCAAGCGCGGCTTCATGCCGTTTGCCGCCTACCGCATCGTGCTCGGCAGCCTGGCGCTGGTCTGGCTGCTGTGGGTGTAGCCTAGATCGGTGCGGCGCCTGAGCCGCGCCCGCCGCGCAAGTGATACTCCAGCGTGCCGCGGTGGAGCACATCGTCGACATCGATCACCGCGCTGCCGGCATAAGTGAAACCTGCGCCCAACCCGCGATAAAGCCGGTCGAAATCGCGCTCAACGGTCTGGCGGTAGAGATCAGCGAAGCTCTCGATGACGAAGTAGGTCGGCTGGAGATCGTCGATCGCGTAGTCCGTGCGCATCACCCGGTCGACGTGGAGCATCACGCGATTTGGTGACTGCGCCTCGATCGCGAAGACCGCCTCGGCTGGGCCGGAGAGGATGCCGGCGCCATAGGCCCTGAGGCCGTCTGCCTCCATGATCAGGCCGAATTCCACCGTGTACCAGTAGAGCGCGCCGAGCGCCTTGAGACGGTTGTAGCGCATCGCCTTCCACCCGGCGCGGCCATACTCCTGCATGTAGTCGGCAAAGACCGTGTCGGTGAGCATCGGCACATGGCCGAACACATCGTGGAAGACGTCGGGCTCCTCGATGTAATCGAACCGTTCGCGCGTGCGGATGAAGTTGCCAGCGGGGAAGCGGCGGTTGGCGAGGTGCCAGAAGAACACGTGATCGGGGATCAGCATCGGCACCGGCACGACGCTCCAGCCGGTGAGCGCGCCGAGTTCGCCGGAGAGGCGGGCGAAATCCGGCACACCGCCACGCCCGAGGTCGAGCCGGTCCAGCCCCTTGAGGAAAGCGCTGGCGGCGCGGCCGGGAAGCACCTGCATCTGGCGGGCGAAGAGCTCGTCCCAAATGCAGTGCTCGTCCGCCGAGTAATCCGTCTGGCGCGGCTCCAGCCAGTCTTCGCCGACATGCCCTGGGCGCTGCAGCGGCGCTGTGAAGACACCGCCGGGCAGTTCGGGGAGCCGGGTGAAATCGGCGGCGAGGTCGATAAAGCCTGACATGGTTTCAATTGCAACTTTTAGCAGGTCCGCCCGCCCCGCGCAATCAGGCGCGATTGCCAAACGGGCGGGGGTGCGACAGTCTGTTCGCCCCCGGCGAGAGGAGACCGCGTGAGCAAGGATGCACCCAAGGATGCCATGGGCCGCAAGGACTATGAAGCAGCGCTCGATGCCATGCAGGACGAACTCACCGCGATGGCCGGCTGGGCAAGCGCGTGCGGCGCACGCGTTCTGGTGATCCTGGAGGGGCGCGACACCGCGGGCAAGACCGGGGCGATCAACGCTATCTCGCAGAAGCTCAACCCGCGCCAGGTGCGCACCGTCGCGCTCGGCACCCCGACCGAGCACGAGAAGACGCAGTGGTACTTCCAGCGCTACGTGCCGCATCTTCCCGCGGGCGGGGAAATCGTCCTGTTCGACCGCAGCTGGTACAACCGCGCCGGAGTCGAGAAAGTGATGGGCTTTGCAACCGACAAGCAGGTCGCTGCATTTCTGGACGCGGTGCCCACCTTCGAGCGGATGCTCGTGGATGACGGGCTGCTCCTGTTCAAATACTGGCTGACCTGCGATCAGACCGAGCAGGAGGAGCGCTTTGCAGAACGCCATGACGATCCCACCAAGCGCTGGAAGATTTCGCCAATCGATCTCGCCGCGCGGGGCAAGTACCAGGCCTATACCGAGGCACGCGAGGCGATGCTAAAGGCAACGCACACAAGCCACGCGCCATGGACCCTGGTCGATTTCAACGACCAGCGGCGGGGGCGGCTGACGCTGGTCCGCGACCTGCTGGGTCGGCTGCCGGTCAAGAAGGTCGAGCAGACGGC
>CAILIO010000095.1 GCA_903834285.1 uncultured Sphingomonadales bacterium
CCGGCACCATGCCGGCCTTGCGCAGCGCCATGCGCATGGAAAGCTCCGCGCCCTTGCCTTCGGGATGGGGCGCGGTGACGTGGTAGGCATCGCCCGAGAGGCCGTAGCCGACGACTTCGGCATAGATCTTCGCGCCGCGCGCCTTGGCGTGCTCGAATTCCTCGAGAACGACGACACCGGCGCCCTCGCCCATCACGAAGCCATCACGGTCCCTGTCATAGGGGCGGCTGGCCTGTTCGGGGCGATCATTGTAGCTGCAGTTGAGCGCGCGCGCCTGCGCGAAGCCGGCAACGCCAAGCGGGTTGATCGTGCTTTCCGAACCGCCCGCCAGCATCACGTCGGCATCGTCGTCCCGGATCATGCGCGCGGCATCGCCGATCGAGTGCGCGCCGGTCGAGCAGGCCGTAACGACAGCATGGTTGGGGCCCATGAGGCCATACTTGATCGAAACCTGGCCCGAGATCAGGTTGATCAGGCGGCCATGGACGAAGTGGGGGGAAACGCGGCCGGGGCCCTTCTCGTGCAGAACGATTGATTCGCTCTCGATGCCCGGCAACCCGCCGATTCCCGAACCGATCGAGCAGCCGGTGCGCAGCTTGAGATCCTCGTCCATGTCGATGAGCCCGGCATCTTCGAGCGCCTGCCCGGCGGCATCGATGCCATAGACGATGAACGGATCGACCTGGCGCTGCACCTTGAAATCGACACGCTTGTTGGGGTCGAACCCATAAGGGTGATCAGCCGGCTTCACTTCGCAGGCAATCAGGCACTTCTGGCCCGTGGTATCGAAGCGGGTGATCCGTCCCGCGCCCGACTTGCCGGCGAGAAGATTGGCCCAAACGGTTTCAACATCGGCCCCGAGCGGGGTAACGAGGCCAAGTCCGGTGATAACGACACGACGCATTGCAGTCTCCGAAACGTCCGCCTGCACCCGGCGAACGGACCATGAAGCACAACAGGCCCAGACCCCTCGCGGGACCGAGCCTGTCGAAGCCCCGGCGGTTCAGTGCCGGGGGACGACCGCCGCTCCCGTCAGGCCTGAAAACGAGAGGCCGGACGGGGAGATGCGGACGGGTTGGCAATCCGAAAGGATCAGCCCTTGTTGTCGTCGATGTACTTGATCGCATCGGACACGGTGGCGATCTTCTCGGCCGCATCGTCAGGGATCTCGACACCGAATTCTTCTTCGAACGCCATGACCAGCTCGACGATATCGAGGCTGTCGGCACCGAGATCGTCGATGAAGCTCGCGTCTTCGGTGACCTTGTCGGCCTCTACCCCGAGGTGCTCGACAACGATCTTCTTCACGCGGTCGGCGGTATCGCTCATTCTTTTGCCCCTTCAAGGAACTGGGTTGATATCATCAAATCTGGGCATCGCCCTAATGTCCGGATTGCAGGCTGGCAAGTGGCCCAGTGCATAGGAGCTATGTAGACGAAGTGTGTGCCAAGCGTGACGAGCGGTGAACGGAGCGGCAAGGCGGAGACAAACCGCAGCTTTGCACCACTTCGCCTTGCTCGTCACCCCTTCGACGGCTCCACCGTGCGCAGATGCAATTCGCGCAGCTGCGTGGTGGCAGCCAGCGAAGGCGCGCCCATCAGCAGGTCTTCGGCGCGCTGATTCATCGGGAACAGCGTGATCTCACGCAGATTCTGCGCGCCGCAGACCAGCATAACGATCCGGTCAACGCCCGCCGCCATGCCGCCATGCGGCGGCGCGCCATACTGGAAGGCACGATAGAGCCCGCCGAAGCGCTCCTCGACGTCTGCCTTCGAGAGGCCGACCAGCTCGAACGCCTTGACCATCAGCTCGGGCGACTGGTTGCGGATCGAACCCGAGGCGATTTCATAGCCGTTGCAGACGAGGTCATACTGGAAGGCCTTGATCGTCAGCGGGTCCTGCCCGGTCAGCGCGTCCATCCCGCCCTGCGGCATCGAGAAGGGGTTGTGCGCGAACTCGACCTTCTTGGCGTCCTCGTCCCTTTCGTAGAACGGGAAATCGACGATCCAGCACAGTTCGAAGCGGTCCTTGTCGATCAGGTTCAGCTGCTCGGCAACGCGTGTGCGCGCAAGGCCTGCCAGCTTGGCCGCCTGCTCGGGCTTGCCCGCGGCAAAGAACAGGCCGTCATCGGGACCGAGGCCCAGCGCTGCATAAAGCGCCTCCATGCCTTCCGTGCCGTGATTCTTGGCGATAGGACCGCCAAATTCGCCTGCCTTGCGAGTCACATAGCCGAGGCCGGCGTGGCCTTCGCTGCGCGCCCACTCGTTCATCTCGTCGAAGAACTTGCGGCTCTTGTCCGCGGTCCCGGGCGCCGGGATCGCGCGCACGGTGCCGCCGCCCGCGACGATCTTCTCGAACAGGCCGAAGCCCGATGTGGTGAAGTGGCTGGCGACGTCGGTGATGATCAGCGGATTGCGCAGGTCAGGCTTGTCCGAGCCGTACTTCAGCATGGCATCGTCATAGGCGATGCGCGGGAAGCTGCCCGAGGGCGTCACCGGCTTGCCATTGGCAAAGGTCTCGAACACGCCGCCGATCACCGGCTCCATCGTCTCCCAGACTTCTTCCTGGGTCACGAAGCTCATTTCCAGGTCGAGCTGGTAGAATTCGCCCGGCAGACGATCGGCGCGCGGGTCCTCGTCGCGGAAGCAGGGGGCGATCTGGAAGTAGCGGTCGAACCCGGCCACCATGAGCAGCTGCTTGTACTGCTGCGGCGCCTGCGGCAGCGCATAGAACTTGCCCGCGTGGATACGGCTCGGCACGAGGAAGTCGCGCGCGCCTTCGGGGCTGGAGGCGGTCAGGATCGGCGTCGAGTATTCGGTGAAACCTGCGCCTTCCATGCGGATGCGCATGTCGCGGATCACCTTGGTGCGCGTCATGATGTTGGCATGCAGCGTCTCGCGGCGCAGATCGAGGAAGCGGTAGCGCAGGCGGATATCCTCAGGATATTCCTGCTCGCCGGCGACCGGCATCGGCAGTTCTTCCGCCGCCGAAAGCACCGTCGCAGCGCGCGCGTAAACTTCGATCTCGCCGGTCGAAAGGTTCGGGTTCACGGTGCCCGCGCTGCGTGCCTTGACCTCGCCCTCGATCGTCACGACGCTTTCGACGCGGATGGATTCGAGTACCGCGAGCGCCGGGCTGTCGCTATCCGCCACGATCTGGGTGATGCCGTAATGGTCGCGCAAGTCGACGAAAAGAACACCGCCATGATCGCGCTTGCGGTGGACCCAGCCGGAGAGGCGCACGTTCTGACCGACATGCGCCTGTGCCAGCGCGCCGCAGGTGTGGGAACGATAAGGGTGCATGAGGCAAGGTTCCAATTTGGCTGGTCAATCGGCCAGCATTCAGGCAGGTAACGCTCGCGGCCAAGA
>CAILIO010000096.1 GCA_903834285.1 uncultured Sphingomonadales bacterium
CGCTTCTGGCCGACGGCGACGTAGATGCAGTAAAGCTTCTTGCTCTCATCATCACCCGCGTTGGCGGCCTTCTGGTTGATGAAAGTGTCGATCGCGACGGCGGTCTTGCCGGTCTGGCGGTCACCGATGATCAGTTCGCGCTGGCCGCGGCCGACGGGAACGAGCGCGTCGATCGCCTTGAGGCCGGTCTGCACGGGCTCGTGCACCGACTTGCGCGGGATGATGCCGGGGGCCTTGACCTCGACACGGGTGCGGACGGCGTCCACGATCGGGCCCTTGCCGTCGATCGGGTTGCCCAGCGCGTCGACCACGCGGCCGAGCAGGCCCTTGCCGACGGGCACGTCGACGATGGTGCCGGTGCGCTTGACCTGGTCGCCTTCCTTGATCTCGGCGTCAGAGCCGAAGATCACGACGCCGACGTTATCGGCTTCGAGGTTGAGCGCCATGCCCTTCACCCCGTTCGAGAATTCGACCATCTCGCCGGCCTGGACCTGATCGAGGCCGTAGATGCGGGCGATACCGTCACCGACCGAGAGCACAGAGCCGACTTCCGAGACCTGGGCCTCGGTGCCGAAGCTGGCGATCTGGTCCTTGATGACCTTCGAGATTTCAGCAGCGCGGATTTCCATGGAAACGCCTTTCGTATAATCTTTGGAGAGCGTGAGCTCTTGGCTTCAGCCCTTCATGGCCTGGGCCAGCGAATGGAGACGGGTGCGGATCGAGCCGTCGATCACGCGGCTGCCGATCTGGACGACAAGGCCGCCAAGGATCGCCGGATCGACATGCGCCTTGACCGTTACGGCGCGGCCTTCGCGCGCCTTGAGCTTTTCGGCCAGCTGGGCCAGCTGCGCGTCATCGAGCGGGTGCGCGGTAGTCACGTCGGCGGTCACCTGCCCACGCGCCGCAGCGGCGATCGCGGTGAACGCGCGCACGACATCGGGCAGCGAGGCGAGGCGACGGTTCGCCGCGAGCACGCCGAGGAACTTGCGGGTAAGGTCCGAGAGCTTGAGATACTCGGCCACCGCGTCGATCGTCTTGGCCGCGGCATCGCGCGAAACTTCGGGATTTTTGAGCAGCGCGGCCAGATCAGCCGATTCGCGCACCGCAGCGCCGAGCGTATCGAGGTCGGTTTCCACCGCCGTCACAACGCCCTGTTCGCCCGCCAGGTCATAGAGCGCGGCCGCATAACGTCCCGCCAAGCTGGCCGTAATCCCGCCGGAAATCTCCACGCGCCCAGGTTCCCTTCGTCCAATATGGATCGCAAATTGTATGCATGGGCCATGGTGCCGCGCACAAAGCACAGCGGCCTGCAATGGGGGCGCGCCTAGCAACCAAGTCCCTGCCTGACAAGATGCCAGTTGCCGATTCCCGGGACAGGGTGAAAAGCAGGCCCGAACGGGCAGGTGTGCGCGGCCCTCTAGGGCGCCCTAAGCGATCAGGGCGCAGGCTTGCAATTGTAGCGCAGCCGCTCGTTGGGCTCGGCCGGGAGCAGTGCGCGCACCGCCCCTTGCGCCTCGCCCAGCCCGCGCGCCGTCGCCTCGTCCACCCCGCAGGCGGGCGCTGTCATTTTCGCGCGCGCGGCCCTCGCTGCGGTCATCGCATCGAGCCCAAGCAGATAGCGCTCGACGGTGTATTCGTGCTTGTCCGGATCAAACCGCGTCACCGAAATCGTTTCCTCGCCTTGCGGCACCAGCAACCTGCTCCAACCGTCCCCGGCCAGGCCATATTGCGTCCGCCCGTTGACGCAGCCCCCCGGCTGCCAGGTCAGCGGCACGTCGGTCACGTCCGAGACCGTCACCCGGCTGCGCTGCGGATCGAGTACGCAGAGCAGCTTGGCCGGTGCCTCCGCCGCACCCGCGCTGGCGTCTGCTGCCGGTTCGGCCTGCGTCTTTGCGCGCTCCTCGGCGAGGATGTCCTTCGCCCGCTCGTCGATCAGGCTGAGCGGTGGACGCAGCAGCCATGTGCCGACCGAGGTCAGCGCGAGCAGCGCCGCCGCGCCGCCCGCAATCTTCAGCGGGCGCTGCCTGCCGCGCTGCAAAAAGACAAAGGCCGTGGCCCCCGCCGCCAAGGCTGCCACCAGCAGCACCGCCGCCAAGGCGAGCCCGTTGTCACGCTCGGCGAGGATTTGCAGTTCCGCGTCATGCTGCGCCTTGGCGACAAACTCTGCCTGCGCCGCCTTGCGCGCCTCGGCCTCCGCCGCCAGCCGCGCCTGATCTTCGGCCCCGCGCGCTGCATCCGCCTTGTCGAGATCGGCGAGCGAGGTGCAGGGCAGGCCGCTGGCATGCGCGGTGACCCCGGCTTCCTGCAGGAACGCTGCCAGCTCGCGCATCGAAACCGCGAAGTAGAACGCCGAATCAGTCGTGTTCTCGCTTACCGTGCCGAAGCTGTTGACGCCCAGCACCCGCCCGCAAGCATCGAGCAGCGGGCCACCCGAATTGCCCGCCCCGATGGGCGCTGTGTGCAGGATCGTGTCGAACTCGCGGCTGGAGCGGCCCGCAGAAACATAGCCGCGGGTCTTCACCGCCGCCTGCGGGCTGACGAGATCGCTCATCGAAAGCCCTTCGGCCATGTCGACATTGCCGGGATAGCCCACGGCGTAAACCTCCTCGCTCTCGCTCGGCGCGCCCGAAAACAGCGTCAGCGCATTGAGCGAAGCGCCCGGCTTGAGCTTGAGCAGCGCGAGGTCGCGCTTAGGGGAATAGGCGGCAATCGTCGCGGCGTATCCGCCGCGCCCTTCGGAGGGGACCACCCCCGCCGTGATCCCGTCGCTGCCGCGCAGGTCTTCCACCACATGGGCATTGGTCACCACGAGATCGGGGGCGATGGCAAAGCCGGTGCCGTGGCCGACGAGCTGCGCCGTGCCACCATCATAGCGGATCAGCACGACGCGCACGACGCCCCGGCTCGCGGCCGCGATATCGGCGGGATCGGCTGATCCGACACCCGGCAGCGCGGCGATCAGGACAGCAGCACAGGCGGCAAAAATGCGGGCAAGGAGGTTCATCGCCGCCGCTTCTCGCCGCGAATCGATTGGACCGCAAGCAGCGGGAAGCACTCTTCGCGCAATCGCGTTATAGACCGTGCAAGACAACGCCGCAGGAGCACGACCATGAGCCAGACCGAACCCACCCCTTCCGCCTGGACCGATGGCGGGCGCGGCGCCGTGATCCACTGGGATGTCGCGCCGACCTCGCTCGGCCCCATGCTCGTCGCCGCCACCGCCAAAGGCGTCTGCCGCCTCTCCTTCGGCGAAGACCCCACCGCTTTGGCCGAGCGCTTCCCCCATGCCGAACTCGTGCAGGGCGGCGCGCAATTCGCGGCGCTCCTTGCCGAGATCGTCAAGGCTGCCGAAGCCCCCGGCGAAACCGACTTCACCCACATCCCCGTCGATGTTGCCGGCACGCCCTTCCAGGAGGCCATCTGGCAGGCGCTGCGCCGCATTCCCAAGGGCGAGACCCGCACTTATGCCGAGCTCGCCGCAGAAGTCGGCCGCCCCGGCGCGGTGCGCGCGGCGGGTTCGGCCAATGGCGCCAACCACGTCTCGCTGCTCATCCCCTGCCACCGCGTGATCCGCACCGACGGCACCCTTGGCGGCTATGCCTGGGGCCTCGATATCAAGGCCAAGCTCCTCCAGCGCGAAGGCGCGCTGCTGCTCCTTTAGCCGGCCGGTTAAATCGCCTTCCCTTGCCGCCCGCCCCTGATGTACCTTCCCTTGGAATCAGAACACCAAGGGAGACCCCACATGCCCACCGTCACGCTCGAACCGGGAATGCCGCAGACCATCGGCGAGGCTTTCGCCCACATCGGCGCCATTACCGCGCCCACGGTCACGGACATCAAGGTCATGTGCCTCGTCGAAGCGGCGAGCCGCGAGCTCTACCGCGCCACCGCCGCAGGGGCCGAGAACCCCGCCGTCGCCGATCTGCTGCGCACCAATGGCGATGAGGAATTCGTCCACGCCCGCCGCGCCGCCGCCGTCTTGAAGGTACTCACCGGCGAGGACTTCACGCCGCCCGAAGCAGACGCCAACCCCTATCTCGCCAGCGGGATCTTCCCCATCGGCGAACTCACCCCGTCCGCACTGCGCAAGCTCGCGCAGACCGAGTTCGATGGCGAGACGCTTTACGAAGGCTGGGCCGCCAGCATCGGCAACGATGAAGCCGCCGCGCTCCTGCGCGCCAACGGCAAGGAAGAAACCGACCACGGCAACCGCCTGCTGCAGGCGGCGGCGCTGCTGGAGGGGTGAGGGCGATGACCGGGGCCTCAGCGGAAACCATCGCCGCCTTCCGGGCGCTGCATGCGCCCGGTGATCCGCTGGTGCTGTTCAATATCTGGGATGCGGGCTCGGCGCGCGTCGTCGCCGCTGCCGGCGCTCGGGCCATTGCCACCGGCAGCTATGGCGTCGCCGAATCGCAGGGCTTCAAGGATGGCGAGACTTTCGCGCTGGCCGATGCGCTCGCCAACCTCGCGCGGATCCTTTGCGTCACCGATCTGCCCGTCAGCATCGATATGGAAGCCGGCTATGGCGCCACGGCGGACGAAGTCGGCGCCTCGGTAGCGGCGGCGCGCGCGATGGGCGCTGCGGGCATCAACATGGAGGACCGGCTCCCCGGCACCGCCACCCCGCTGCCCGCCGAAGATGCCGCCGTGCGCATAGCCGCCGCTGCCCAAGGCGGCTTGTTCGTCAACGCCCGCTGCGACGTTTTTCGCGGCCGCGACGTCGCCGCCGATGGCCCCGCTCTGGTCAGCGAGACCCTGGAACGCGCGCGCCGCTATGCCGATGCGGGGGCGGGCGGGCTGTTCGTGCCGTTCCTGTCTGACACTGCCTGCATCGCCGCGATCTGCGCCGGCTCACCGCTGCCGGTGAATATCCTCTGGTCTCCCCCATGTGGCGACCGTTCGGCGCTTGCCGCGCTTGGTGTCGCGCGGATCAGCCACGGACACCAACCTTGGGCGGCGGCGATGCAGTGGCTCGGCCATCAGGCACAAGCCGTGCTCGGCGGGGCAGTGCCGCCTTACGCGCAGTCCGGCATCTGAGCCCCACCCCGGTTTGGGGAACAGCCCTCAGGCCGCCCCCAGCTTGCCCCACGCCAGTCCGGCAAACTCACACAGCAGCGGGCGCGTATCGCGCGGGTCGATGATGTCCTCCACGCCGTAGTGTTCGGCGGTGCGGAAGGGCGAGCGCACCCGGTTCAGCCGGTCGCGGATGAGCGCGAGGTGCGCGGCCGGGTCCTCGGCCGCTTCGAGCTCGGCCTTGTATGCCACTTCGATCCCGCCCTCGATCGGCAGGCTACCCCAGTCGCCTGAAGGCCAGGCGAAGCGATACTGGAATGCATCCGCATTGCTCATCGCGCTTCCGGCAATGCCATAGGCCCGCCGCACGATCACCGAGGCGAGCGGGACGGTTGCGCGGTAGATCGCGTTCATCGCTTGCACGCCGTAGCGGATCGTCCCGCTGGTTTCGGCGGCAAGCCCGATCATGAAGCCCGGATTGTCGACCAGATGGACGATCGGCAGGCGGAACTGATCTGCGAGCTTTACGAAGCGCTCGACCTTTTCCGAAGTGCGCGCCTCCCATGAGCCGCCGAGGAACGTAGGGTCGCTCGCGAGCAGCGCCACCGGCCAGCCGTCGAAGCGCGCAAAGGCAGTGATCGCGGCACGCCCCCACTGGCGCCCCATCTCGAACACGCTGCCCTTGTCGGCCAGCGCCTCGGCCACCTTGCGCATCGAATAGACCTGCTTGGGATCGCGCGGCACGGCCGAAAGCAGGAATTCCTCGCGCCGGTCGACCGGATCGCGCGGCGCGCTGCGCGGCGCGTGCTGACCGACGCGGCTGGGCAGATAGGAGAGGAACCGCCGCGCGCGCTGGAACGCTTCGGCCTCGCTGGCCACTTCCTCGTCGACCACGCCGTTGCGGGTATGGATCGCGCTGCCGCCAAGGCTTTCCTTGTCGCTCGCCTCGCCAATGGCCTCGACCACCGCCGGGCCTGCGGCAAAGACCTGCGAGAGCCCTTTGACCATGATCGAATAGTGGCTCGCCACCAGCCGCGCCGCGCCCATCCCCGCCGTCGGCCCGAGCGCGAGCGCCACCACCGGCACATGATCGAGATTGCACACCACTTCCGACCAGCCGGGCGTCGCCGGCACATACGTCGCGCCGATTTCCTCCAGCGTGCGCACCGATCCGCCGCCGCCGGTCCCGTCGATCATGCGGATCAGCGGAATGCCCATGGTATGCGCCATCTTCTCGCACTGTGTGAACTTGCGGTGGATCGCCGCATCCGCCGCGCCGCCGCGCACCGTGAAATCATCGGCAGAGGCGACGACCGGCCGTCCCTCGATATTCGCGCGGCCGAAGATCAGGTTGGAAGGGCTGAATCCGGTCAGTTCGCCCGCCGCATCGTAGTGGCCCTTGCCCGCTATCTTGCCGATCTCGCGGAACGATCCCGCATCGACCAGCCCTGCAATCCGCGCACGCGCATCAAGCTTCCCGCGCCCGTGCTGCCGGGCGACTTTGTCGGCCCCGCCCATCTTTTCGGCCAGCCCCTCGCGGCGGCGCAGTTCATCGATTTCGGCTTGCCAGGTCATCGCTCATGCTCTCCCGCCCAGCGATGTGGCATGTCCCGCGGCGCGGTGAAAGGGGGCAGCGAAAGAGGGCAGCGTCGGCTCCGTCGCGCGCCTGCCCGCATTGTGATAGCAGCTTGAGGCAGGGGAGGCGTCTGGTGTCATCGAACGATCCGGCAGGGCAGGAAGCAGCGGGTCCCGGTGCCATCGAAGCGCTGCTCGAAGCCGAAGGCCTTCCCCCCAGCTACGGCGCCACCATCGTAGCATTCTGGCGCCCGCTCGCGGCCCATATCGCCGCGCGCGCCGCGGTGCAGGGCGGCCCGCTTGTCGTCGGCGTGAGCGGTTCGCAGGGCAGCGGCAAGACCACGCTGTGCCGGATGCTTGAGGTGCTCTTGCGCGAAGAACACGGCCTCCATGCCGCCACGCTATCGCTCGATGATCTCTACCTGACCCGGGCCGAGCGCGCCGATCTTGCCGCCACGGTCCACCCCCTTTTCGCCACGCGCGGCGTTCCCGGCACGCATGATGTCGCGTTTGGCACCGCGCTGCTCGCGGCGGTGCGGGCAGGGCAGGGGGCCATACGCTTCCCCCGCTTTGACAAGGCGCAGGATGACCGCGCGCCCGAAGCCGACTGGCAAACCTTCGCCGCGCCCGTGGACGTCCTCCTCTTCGAAGGCTGGTGCATGGGTGCTCACCCGCAAGCCGAGGCCGGCCTTGTCCAGCCGATCAATCGGCTGGAGGCGGAGGAAGACGCAGATGGCCTCTGGCGCCGCCACGTCAACGCCCAGTTGGCAGGACCGTATCGCGCGCTGTTCGATGCGCCCGACGTCACGATCATGCTTGCCGCCCCGAGCTTCGCGGCAGTCCTCGGTTGGCGCCAGTTGCAGGAGGCAAAGCTGCGCGCCCGCACCGGAGCGGGGATGAGCGACGGAGAAGTCGACCGCTTCGTGATGCACTACGAACGGATCACCCGGAACCTGCTGGCCGACCTGCCGGACCGGGCGGACGGCGTGATTACACTGAGCGCGGATCACGCCGTCACAGGCTTGGCCTTTGCTGGCTCCGTCAGCGCGGCGGAGCCGGAATCCCCGGCAAGGCTGCGGCCATGATCTTGCCAAACAGCGCGGCCGGCTGGGGAATGTCAGAGTTCACCAGAACCACCAACCCGCTCTTCTGCTTGGGATAATGGATGATGAAGGCGCGGAATCCCTGCCACGAGCCCGAGTGGTATTCGATCGGGGTGTCGTCCACCGTCACTGTAAACCAGCCCATGCCGTAATAGGCGGGCTTGTCGGCCTCGGTCTTGATCACCGGCGCCTTCGCCTTGGCCCAGAGCGCCGCAAAGGGCGGATTGGGCACGTCCATCGCGGCAAGATAGGTCGTGAAATCGCGCGCGCTGATATAGGTGCTGCCATCGGCCGTGTGGTTGAACGTCTTCGAAACCCAGGCCTGGTTCTTGAGCGGCGCGCCCAGCGCGCCGCCCTTGCGCTCATAGCCCGAAGCGCGCCCGGGGATGATATCCTCCTCCGAAATGTCGCGCGTGGCGTTCATCCCCAACGGCTTGAAAATGTGGCTGGTGAAGTAGTTGTGATAGGACGATTCGGTGATCTGTTCGATCACCAGCCCGAGCATCACGTAGGCCGCGTTGCAATAGGACCATTTGTCCCCGGCGGGCCGCGTCTTGGGCATCGTGTAGATGGCCTTGCGCAGATCGTCCCATTTCATGGTCTTCTGCAAATCGACTTTGGAATAGTCGTCATCGAGCCCCGAACTGTGTGAAAGCAGGTGCTTGAGCTTGATGTCCGCCCAGCTCGCCGGAACATCCGGGAAATACTTGGAGATCGGATCCTCGATGCTGAGCTTGCCCTCCTGCTCCAGCATCAGGATGGCCAGGCTGGCGAACTGCTTGCCGGTCGATCCGGTCTGGAACAGCGAGTCGGGGGTGACGGGGGCCTGCCATTCCAGATCGGCGCTGCCATAGCCCGAAAGCCTGGTGATCTTGCCGTCATGCTCGATCCCGAGGGCAAGGCCCGGAATGGTCTGCCGCTTGAGCTCGCTGTTTACGGCATCGTCCAGCGCATCGGCGTGGGCGACGGGCGCGGCGGCTAGCGAAAGGATAAGAACCAGACCGGTGACCGACATCTTGCGCATGGGCACACTCCCGCCGTTTGCTTTCGCCGCGAGACTATGCGAGCCGGCACCGGTCAGGCAAGACGCCCTGCGGTTAGCCCGCGCTTTCCGGCAGCGGTCCGGCAAAGCGCAGCGCGCCGGTCTTGATCCACACCTCTGTGCCCTCGGCGCCCGCCACGGCAGACAGCGCGCCGCCCACGGGAATGCGCAGCCAGCTGAGGCGCTGCATCGCCTCGCCGTGCTCGGTGCAGGTGCCGTGCAGCACCAGCAGTTCCGCACCGCCC
>CAILIO010000097.1 GCA_903834285.1 uncultured Sphingomonadales bacterium
ACCCACATCGGCGAACAGCCCGGTCTCCGGCCGCTGGGCATCACCGATGGCGCGCTCGCGCTGCTCGCAGCCTATGACTGGCCGGGCAATGTGCGCCAGCTGCAGGCGACGCTGTTCCGTGCCGCCGTGTTCTGCGACGGCGAAGCGCTGACCGCGCAGGATTTTCCCAACCTTTCGAACATGATCGGCGAAGCGCCGCGCAGCACTTCAACCCAGAGCGAAGGCGCTGGCGTGACGCTCTATGCGGCGGACGGCAATCTCCGCCCGCTCGAAGAGATCGAGGCCGATGTCATCCGCCTTGCCATCGGCCATTACCGCGGCCGCATGACGGAAGTCGCCCGCCGGCTCGGAATCGGACGCTCGACGCTGTATCGCAAGCTGACGGAACTCGGCATCGACAACGTCGCCTGAAAACCTCTGTCGGTGGCCCCCTCTCGATAATGGCAGCGTTGCTCTGCCGCGCCGGGCTGGTAAGCCTTGGCGCGCCAGGCCCACGGGGCCGGCGGGAGGAGAGCACACGATGGCCGGGCAAAAACTGCTGGAAGGTATTCGGATCGTTGACCTGACCAGCGTAGTGTTCGGACCTTATGCGACCGAAACGCTGGCCGATCTGGGCGCGGACGTGATCAAGATCGAGGTGCCGGGGGGCGATATCTTCCGCCATGCTGGCAAGCCCGCGGCGACACCCGGCATGGGGCCTTGCACCCTCAATCTCAACAAGGGCAAGCGCAGCCTCGCGCTCGATCTGAAGAGCGAGGAAGCCAAGGCAGTGCTCGCCGCGCATCTCGCTGAGGCCGATGTGTTTATCCACAACGTACGCGGCAAGGCGATCGAACGGCTGGGCTTCGGCTATGAAGCGGTCAAGGCGCTCAAGCCGGATATCATCTACGTACACTGCACCGGCTTTGGCTCGGGCGGGCCCTATGGCGACCTTCAGGCTTATGATGATGTCATCCAGGCCGCGACCGGCACCACCAATCTGCTCGGCCGGGTCGACGGCAACCCGGTGCCGCGCTTCCTTCCAACGCTGATGGCCGACAAGGTCTCGGGGCTTCACGGCGCCTACGCGGTGATGGCGGCGGTGATCCACAAGCTGCGCTTCGGCGAAGGGCAGTTCGTCGAAGTGCCAATGTTCGAGGCATTTACCCACTTCATGATGCAAGAGCATCTCTACGGGCAGACGCTCGTCCCGCCGCGCGAACCCGCCGGCTATCCGCGCCAGCTCGATCCATTCCGCCAGCCCTTCCCGGCCAAGGATGGCTATGTCGTGATCGTACCCTATACGCCCGACGCCATCGACACGGTGATCGAGCTTCTCGAGGCGCCCGAACTGGCCGAGGACCCGCGCTTCATCGATTACCCCTCGCGTATGCGCAACATCAGCGAATTCTACGAGGAGATGGCCAAGCGTACACCGAAGCTGACCATGGCGGAATGGGCCGCGAAGATGGCCGAGCACCAGATCCCGGCGATGCCGGTGCGTGATCTTGATGATGTGATCAGCGATCCGCACCTTCTGGTAGTCGATTTCTTCCAGCGGCGCACACATCCGACTGAGGGCGAATACCTCAAAATGAGGAGTCCCGTGACGTTCTCGGTGGGGAGCTTCGAGGTAAAGCCCGCACCGCGTATCGGCGAGGACAACGAGGCGCTGGGCGCCCCGCCGCTGCCGATCAAGCGCCGAGCTGGCTGAAGTCCGTCAACGCCGCATCGCGCAGGCCGCGCCAGACGCGCAAGGCCTGCACCGTCTCGGCCACATCATGGACGCGTACCATTTGCGCCCCGGCCTCAAAGCCCTTGGCAGCGAGCAGGAGCGAGCCGCCCAGGCGCTGATGCGCGGGGGCCTCGCCGGAAAGTGCGCCGATCATCCGCTTGCGGCTCGCTCCCAGCAGCAGCGGCTGGCCGAGCGCGTGGAACAGCGGCAGCGCATTGATCAGCGCCAGGTTCTCGGCAAGCGACTTGCCGAAGCCGATGCCTGGATCGAGCAGGATCTTCGCGCGCGCAATTCCGCCGGCTACGGCCGCATCGCGCCGTTCGCGCAGGGCATCGAACACATCGAGCACCACGTCGACATAGTGGCCATCGGCGTGAAGGTCCTTCTCGCCGCCGGGTGCGTGCATCAGGACGACCGGTACGCCGCTCGCCGCCACCACTTCGAGCGAGCGCGGATCGTGACGGAGCGCGGACACATCGTTGACGATATGCGCGCCTGCCGCGAGCGCCTCGGCGATTACCGTGGAGCGGCGGCTGTCGATCGAAATGGCAGCGCCGCTTGCGGCGAGCTTGGCAATGACCGGGACAACGCGCTTGGCCTCGTCGCCTTCCCACACCGCCGGCGCGCCGGGGCGCGTGGATTCGCCGCCGACATCGATGATCGCCGCGCCCGCTTCGAGCATGGCCGCGGCGTGTTCGAGCGCGGCTTCGGGCTTGTCGAGGAACTTGCCGCCATCCGAAAAGCTGTCGGGCGTGACGTTGAGAATGCCCATGACCTGCGGCTGATCGAGCCGCAATGTGCGCGCGCCGCAGGCCAGCGGGGCATGCCGGGCCGCGAGATTGCTCCACTGCGCTGTTGCTTCTGCGGCCAGCGGATCGGGCAGCGCGCCGAATGCGTCGCTGGCCTCGGCCGTTGCAAACCGGCGGCGGGAGACGACCTTCTCGCCCTCGCGCACGATCAGCGCAAAGCGGGAGGCACAGACGAGGCCGCCGGCAAGCCGGATCACCCCGCCGTCCTCACTCTGGAGGCTTTCAGCCAGCGCGATTGGGCGAATGTATAGCTTTTGCGCCATGGCGTCGTTCTAGCGCGTGCGGCGGCGCGCGGCGAGCCGCATTGCAGCGCGCAGGACCATGACCTTGGTCCATCGCGCATGGCAGCGCAGCACCAGCGGATCCTGCATCAGGCCCAGCAGCGGCAGCATGTCAGTCTTCAACGGCAAGCAAATAGCGCTGGCGCAGCGCGTCGAGCGGCTTCACTTCGCCTTCTTGCTCGATGTGCCAGAAGGTCCAGCCATTGCAGGCCGGTGCGCCCTGAACCGCCGAGCCGACGCTGTGGATCGAACCCGATGCTGCGCCCGAGAGGATCGAGCCATCCGCGCGCACGCTCGCCATCCAGCGGCGCTTGCGATCAAACAGCTGTGCGCCCGGTGCGATCATGCCGCTTTCAACCAGCTGGCCGAAGGCAACCCGCGGCGCGCTGCGCTTGCTCATCATCGTGGTGAGCGCGCTTTCGTCGAGCGGGAGCGCGGCGGCAATGCGTTCTTCCGCCACGGCGATATACCCAGCATCGCGCTCGCAGCCGATCCATTCGCGGCCCAGACGGCGAGCGACCGCGCCGGTCGTGCCCGTGCCGAAGAAAGGATCGAGCACGACATCGCCGGGATTGGTCGTCGCCAGCATAACCCGATAGAGCAAGCCCTCAGGCTTCTGCGTGGGGTGCGCCTTCACGCCGTCCTTGCGGATGCGCTCAGGGCCGCCGCAGATCGGCAGAACCCAGTCCGAACGCATCTGCAGTTCATCATTCAGGGTCTTCATCGCACGGTAGTTGAAAGTGTACTTCGCCTTCTCGCTGCGCGACGCCCAGATCAGCGTTTCATGCGCATTGGTAAAGCGCGTGCCCTTGAAATTGGGCATCGGGTTGGCCTTGCGCCAGACAATGTCGTTGAGGATCCAGAAGCCGAGATCCTGCAGCAGCGCCCCGACGCGAAAGATGTTGTGATAGGAACCGATGACCCAGAGCGCGCCATCGGGCTTCAGCAGGCGGCGCGCTTCGGTGAGCCATTCGCGGGTGAAGGTGTCGTAGCGCTCGAAACTGTCGAACTTGTCCCAATCGTCGGTCACCGCATCAACATGGCTGCCGTCGGGCCGCGCGAGATCGCCGCCGAGTTGCAGGTTGTAAGGCGGATCGGCGAAGATCAGATCGATCGAGCCGGTCGGCAGCTCGCGCATCCGTTCGATGCAATCACCGCGCAGGATCTGCCCGAGCGGAAGC
The DNA here is from genome assembly GCA_903834285.1 of uncultured Sphingomonadales bacterium. Taxonomy (GTDB): domain Bacteria; phylum Pseudomonadota; class Alphaproteobacteria; order Sphingomonadales; family Sphingomonadaceae; genus Novosphingobium. The sequence continues at coordinate 3,986 of CAILIO010000097.1, forward strand.
GCAAGCCTTGTTGCGACTGCTGCCTGTTCCGTGCGCAGCGCCCGCGCCGCACCTTTCGCCAGACGTTCCTTTACCAGTGCCACCATTGCCGCCGTTTCCCCTGCCGATGCAGCGCACAGGTGAATCATCCCGGACTCGCCGTCAAGCCGCGACTCGCCGAATTCCGGCGAGTCGCAACGCCCTGTGCAGTGAGAACGGAACGAGTCCGCGTCTATATCTGGACTCTGCTCAATCAGCTGGACGCAATATATGGTGGGTGTGACCGGGCGGATTCACCGCCAAAAAAGTTTTCGGCGCTTCAGCCGATCACGGCGGCAACCGGGGCAAAGCTGCGGCGGTGGTGCGGGCTTGCCCCGTGGCGGCGCAGCGCGGAGAGGTGTTCGGCCGTGCCGTAGCCCGCATTGCGCTCCCAGCCATAGTGCGGAAACTCCGACGCCGCCGCGCGCATAAGGCGATCACGGTGCTCCTTGGCGATGATCGAGGCGGCCGAAATGCACGGCTCGCTCGCATCGCCTTTCACGATGGCCTGCGCGGGCCACGCCCAGTCCGCGCACCACTTCGCCGGGGTCATGTTGCCATCGATGAGCACTATGCCGATCCCGCCTCCCTCAAGCTGCACCGCGAGCTTGGCGACAGCGCGCGTCATCGCCAGCATGGTCGCAGCGAATATGTTGAGGCGGTCGATTTCCTCCACCTCGGCGATTCCGAGCGCCCAATGGCAGGTCTCGCGGATCGAAGGTTCCAGACGCGCGCGGCGCGCCGCACTCAGCACTTTGGAATCGGCAAGGCCCTTGGGCGGTTCTGTTCCCAGAACGACTGCTGCCGCTACCACCGGCCCGGCCAATGGCCCACGTCCCGCCTCGTCGACGCCAACGATCAGACCTTGCCCGAGAGTGAGACCCTCGCTGACAGCCACTCCATTCGCTGGCATGGTGCGGGACATGAAGCGATCCATCCTTTCCGTTCCTGCGCGCGCCGACCCGCTGCGCGCTGCCGAGGCCCTCATCACCGAAAAGGCGAGCAAGCTCAAGTTCGCCCCCCCACAGGCCGGGAGCCAAGACCTTGGCCTTTGACCCCTCACGCGTGGATTGCTGGATCTTCGATCTCGATTACACACTTTATCCCCCGGCCTGCGGCCTGTTCGGCCAGATCGACAAGCGCATGGGGCAATTCATTGCCAATCTGCTCGGCTGCGATGCAACCGAAGCGCGGCGCGTGCAGAAGATGTACTTCCACGACCACGGTACGACGCTGGCCGGCCTCATGCATTACCACGCGATCGACCCGCGCGAATTCCTCGACTTCGTGCACGATGTCGACATGAGCGTGCTGGCGCAGGCGCCGCGTCTGGCCGAGCAGATCAAGGCACTGCCGGGCCGGCGGCTGATCTTCACCAATGGCGATCAGCCTTATGCGGAGAAGGTACTCGCGGCACTGGAGCTAGCAGATTGCTTCGAGGGCATGTGGGACGTCGTTGCGATGGACTACAAACCCAAGCCCGAACCGTCCGCCTATCACGGGCTGATCTGCGCCTTCGGCTTTGATCCGGAGCGTGCGGTGTTCGTCGAGGACTCGGCGCGAAATCTACCGCCCGCCAAAGCGCTCGGCATGCAGACCGTCTGGCTCGATTGCGCCAGCGAATGGGGTGACCGCGCCAAGGACGATGCCGCCATCGACCTCGTGATCGACGATCTGCCGCAATGGCTCGATTCGCTTGCCCGCGAGCGTACGCTCGGTTAGGCCCCGCGCTCTGATTTTCCGGGGAGTGCCCATCATGACCGCTGATCTGCAGGCCGCCATCGAAGCCGCGTGGGAGGACCGCGCCAACGTCACGCCTGCGAGCACCGCCGTGTGCGAAGTGGTGGAAGCCGCGCTCGAATTGCTGGACAGCGGCAAAGTCCGCGTGGCCGAGAAGGTGGACGGGGAATGGACAGTCAACCAGTGGCTCAAGAAGGCCGTGCTGCTCTCGTTCCGCCTCAATGACAATGCGGTGATCGAGCACGGCGCGGGCGGTGCGCCGGCTTATGACAAGGTGCCTTCGAAATTCGCCGGCTGGGGCGAGAACCGCTTCCGCGAAGCAGGCTTCCGCGTGGTGCCGGGCGCGGTCGCGCGGCGCGGCGCGCATATCGCCAAGGGCGTTGTGCTGATGCCGAGCTTTGTGAACATCGGAGCCCGCGTGGATGAAGGCACGATGGTCGACACCTGGGCCACGGTCGGCTCCTGCGCGCAGATCGGCAAGAACGTGCATATCTCGGGCGGTGCCGGGATTGGTGGCGTGCTCGAGCCGCTGCAGGCCGGCCCGGTGATCATCGAGGATGGCGCGTTTATCGGCGCGCGCTCCGAAGTGGCCGAGGGTGTGATCGTCGGCGAAGGCGCGGTCTTGTCGATGGGCGTGTACCTCGGCGCCTCGACCAAGATCGTCGACCGCGCGACGGGCGAAGTCCACATGGGCCGCGTGCCGCCCTACGCGGTGGTGGTCCCCGGCGCGATGCCCGGCAAGCCCCTGCCAGATGGCACGCCAGGGCCTTCGCTCTATTGCGCGGTGATCGTGAAGACCGTCGACGCGCAGACCCGTAGCAAGACCGGGATCAACGAATTGCTGCGCGACTGAGCACCGCCCGCACCATCTCGCGCCGGGTTCTGGCGCTGCTCTATGCGCTGGCCGGGGTGCTGCATCTGGCCGCCCCCCGCCCGTTCCTCGGCATCATGCCGGACTGGGTGCCGGCCCCCGAACTGGTGGTGATGCTGACGGGCGTTGCCGAACTCGCTGGCGCGGCCGGGCTGCTGCAGCCCTGGTCTCCGGCGCTGCGCCGGGCGGCGGGTTGGGGACTGGCGGCTTATGCAGTTTGCGTGTTCCCGGCGAATATCGTGCATTTCATCCGCGACATGGCGCGGCCCGACCATGGCTTGGGTCTGGGCTACCATGTGCCACGCATGTTTCTGCAGCCGGTCCTGGTCTGGCTGGCGCTATGGGTTTCGGGCGTCCTGCCCTTTCGGGAAGCGAACAAGTCATGAGCGGCGATGAAGAGTACGTCTACGACGAGGACAGCGGCGAGTGGCTGCCGGCGTCCGAGCTTGCCGCGAAGCGCGCGGCGGAAGGTACGATCGAGGTGCGCGATGCGGTGGGGAACCTCCTGGCCGATGGCGATCAGGTCACGCTGATCAAGGATCTCGAGGTCAAAGGCGCGGGCCAGACCTTGAAGCGCGGGACGTTGATCAAATCGATCCGGCTACCCGGTGACGCGCAGGAGATCGACTGCCGCTTCGACGGGATCAAAGGCCTCTTGCTACGCGCCGAATTCGTCAAGAAGCGCTGATTTTCAGGGCAGTTGTCCGGTGTCGGTGAGCGCGAAAGCGCCATCGAGCCGGTGCCATACGGTGGCCTTCCACCGCGATCCATCGGCAAGGCGCAGCACCATGCGGATGTTCGTGCCGGCGACGACTTGCGTCTCGGCCGAGGCGACTTCGGCCAGCGCGCCGTGCCCGGGCGGCAGGATGCCGGCGGCATAGTGCGCGGCGGCCTGAATGCTCTCGTCCTTCGGATCAGCCGCTTGCCAGCCCCCGACAACAACCGGTGCCGGAATCGGCACAGCGGCCTTGGGCGCGCAGGATGCGAGCGCGCCCATCGCGGCCAGCATCAGCCAGTTGCGCGTTTTGCAACCGGACCGGCGTTCATTACATTTGCGAGACATTGTGCGCTGCACCATATCCACCTCAACAAGAAAACAGGGGTGCTCGAAGGCAATTTCTTCCGCTTTCAATGGAGATATTGCCATGTTTCTCAAGTCCTTCCAGATCGCAGCCGCTGCTGCCCTGATCGCTGCTCCGGCCCTCGCCCATGCAGACGAAGCAGCTGCCAAGTTCACCCATGAAGGTGTCACCTACACTTACACCACGCAAGTGGCCGCCGGCGAGCGGGTGATCCGCGGCACCGCTTTCAACGGCAAGGCGCCGTTCGAACTCCACGTGCGCGGCCGCTACGTGACCGGCACGTTCAACCACCAGGCAGTCGAATTCACCCAGGCCGATGCCCGCGCGCTGGGTATCCAGGTGGCCGCGAACTGATCGCGCGACCAGCCCTGCTGCCTTGCTGAACAAGCCCTTGCGCCGGTCCCTTCGGCTCCTCGCGCAAGGGCTTTTTCGCGACATCCCGGGATTGCTGGCCAAGCCTGCGGCAAAAGCCTAGACCCGGCTCCCGGGCATGCCGCCCGGACGGAGAGCCGGCATGGCCAAGAGCCAGAAGAAATCGAGCCGCGAAGTGCGCAAGCCCAAGGCTGAAGCACCAAAGAAACAGAACGCTTCCAACCCCAGCCAGAAGCCGGGTGTGGTTGCCGGGCTCGACAACATGAAGCGGAGCAGCTGAACGATCGGCGCTGTCGTCCGTTGGAGTGGTGTGGCAAGGGCCCCGTATGAACGATGCCCCTGCCCCGATCAGAATCCTCGTCGATGGCGATGCCTGCCCGGTCAAGGATGAGATCTACAAGGTCGCCTGGCGTCATGAAGTCCCCGTCGTGGTGGTGAGCAATGCGCCCTTCCGCGTGCCGATCCATCCGCTGGTGCGGCGCGTGGTGGTAAGCGATGGCTTCGATGCGGCGGATGACTGGATCGCAGGAGAAGCGAGCCCGCGCAGTGTGGTGGTAACTGCCGATATCCTGCTGGCGGATCGCTGCCTGAAGGCGGGTGCGCAAGTGCTCTCCTCCACCGGCAAACCCTTCACCACCAATTCCATCGGCAGCCAGATAGCAACCCGCGCAATCATGGCGGATCTACGCGCGGGCGGCGATATTATCGGCGGACCGGCACCGTTCACCAAGGCCGACCGCTCGCGGTTTCTTTCCGCGCTCGATGCGGTACTGGTGCGGCTGAAGCGCCATTAACCCGGGGGTGACACAAGTTACACCGGTGTCACCTACAAGATATGTCCCTATACTGTTGATTTAAAATCCTTTTCAGCCTCAGGGGTGACAGGATGGCAACTGTGCGCGGCATCACCAGCTTGGCAGTTTGTCATCCTTGCGGGGGGCCTGCCGATTCATCGCCTGCGCCGCGCGCTCCTCATCGCTGGGCGGCTCCGCCTCATTCCCGAAATGCCACAAGGCCGGGCCTTCTTCGACGCGCTGGAGCAGCTTGTCCCAGTTTTCCGACCAGAATTCGCTGGCCGCCGCATAGCGTGACAGCTTCTGCGCACCGCCGGCATGGCGCGCAGCAAGGAGGAACACGGTCAACCGCTCGTCGTAGCGGCGCGAGACGTGGATCAGTTCGCCCTTGTGAAAATGCGGGACTTCGGTGCCGTGGAGCGCGCGCTCGAGCGCGGCCTGCGCGAGGGCATCATAGGCGTGCTGAAAGGCGGTTTCCCAGGCGATATCGAAAGGTTCGCCCTTGAGCCGCGCGCGCAGGCGATAAGCCGACTGGCGGCTCATGCCGACGGACTTGGCCGCTGCAGCGACACTGTGCGTGGCGGCAAGTTCCCGCAGGAAACCGGCCATCTTTTGCTTGTTCCAGCTATCGGAACGCGGAGGGCGCGTTGTGCGCACGGGTTCGGGCTTGTCCATGCCTGGCAATATAACCCATTTGGTACATTGTAGGAAAGGTGCTCTTGTCCGGACGCGTTCAGCCAGCGCGGACGTGCTGGCGGAACCAGTCGGTCAGCTCGTCTTCGGTGAGTTCTCCGGCGGCGAGCGACTGTACCGTGGTCACCGCGTCTTCCGGCCGAAACGCGAGTTCGACACTGTTGAGCAGCAGGAACGCACGCGCCAGCACCCAGGCGGTGCGCTTGTTTCCATCGGTGAACGGATGGTTACGGGCCACGCCGAAGGCATAGGCTGCTGCGAGTGCGCAGAGATCATCCTCGCCATACTCCGAGCGATTGCGAGGGCGCGCGAGCGCCGATTCCATCGCGCCGGGATCGCGCACACCGCTAGGCCCGCCATGTTCGGCAAGCTGCCGATCATGGATTGCGAGCGCAAGGCGGGCGTCAAGCCAGACGGGTTCGAGACGGAGGGGCATGGGTTGTGGAGAGGGCTTACTGTGCGAGAATGCGCAGGATATCGCGGTCTTCGCGCATCACGCGTTCGGCAGCGGCCATCTTCTCGGCAAATTCGGGATCGGCTGCGGTGATGCGGATGCCATCGGGCGCTTCGGTGACGTAGAGCGTATCGCCAACGCCAACGCGCAGGCGGGCCAGCAGGTCCTTGGGCAGGACGATGCCGGCGGAATTGCCGATCTTGGTGATTTTGAGTGGGACGTTCATACCGGGGTTATAACATCCGTATCGCAACTTGGCAAGATTGGCGGAGTCGACGGCAACTCTGTTGAAAAACCCAACGTGATTGGTTATTATCGCATATGGTCACGGTCCATCGCGAAGCCGGGTTGCGGTTTGTCATCTTTACCGATGATCACGAACCCGCCCATGTTCATGTTGTGGGCGACGGACATGCGAAGATCAATCTGGTCGGCGCGGATGGACAGCCTGAACTGGTGAGCAACGACGGGCTTAAGGCAGGCGATTTGCGCAAGGCGATGCGGATTGTGGGCGAACAGCAGGCAATGCTGCTGGAGGTTTGGAGCAAACACCATGGTTGAACTGACGCAGGACCAGATCGACACGGCGAATGCGCGCGGGCGCGTGATCCGCGAGACGCAGCCCCATGCCAGCGCGGCGCGCTATGATGCAAAGGTCGACCGGGTGATCGTGGACCTGACCAACGGCGCAACCTTCGCCTTTCCCCCCGCGTTGGTGGAAGGGCTGCATGCGGCGACGCCTGCACAGATCGCCGAAGTAGAGATTAGCGCGGCAGGGTTCGGCCTGCACTGGGAAACGCTCGATCTCGATTACACCGTGCCGGGATTGGTGGGCGGCGTGTTTGGCACGGCGAAGTGGATGGCGGCCAAAGCTGGGCGCACATCGTCGGACGCGAAGGCTGCGGCAGCGCGGGCGAATGGAGCGAAGGGTGGGAGGCCGCGCAAGGCGGGGTGAGGAATTGCGATCATGTGGCGAGATGAGGCTGCCGGACTTGCAGGCTAGTCTCTCCCTAAAAGACACCGTGCCAATTCCGCCATTTGCGAGTCAACGACAGCGCGCGCGGCATAGGGCGGTGGTAAGTCACGCGTATCGTAGCCTTCGCGTCTGAGCGGGTCAGAAGCAAGCTTCGACACCTCAGCAAAAACAAACATTATCAATGGCCGATCAGGTAATAATTTGAGTCGATCCACGAGGTCAGCAACTGCTTGGGTCTTCTCTTGGCGAGTCAACTGGTCCGCACGAGAGGTAGGTCGGCGGATCAGATCGGCGAAACCAAAACCCTGATCAAAAGCAAAATCGTCCTCTTTACCGCCTTGCAAGTTTTGCAAGATCCCCGCCTCTTGCAGTCGGTTCCAGAGGCGTTTGCCAAGCTTGCCTTGAAAGTAATGGCCAGCTGCCACTGAAATCGGGGAAGGATTGAAGCCGACAATCACAGCTTTCAATCCAGAACGCAAACGTTCTCTGAGTGTCACTGTAGGTGAACCGGAAATAAAAACTATTTCCTGACCGGCCAACAATTGCTTCACTCCGCTGCTGGCAGATAAAGTTCGCTCCCAGCCTCGCGGTATTTTTCGCTCATGGCGGCCATGCCCGCTTCGGCTTCGGCTTCGCTTGCAACGAAAGTCTCGATCCCGGCGTTCTGCTTGGCGGCGAATTCGCGCACTTCCTGCGTGATCTTCATCGAGCAGAACTTGGGTCCGCACATCGAGCAGAAGTGCGCGGTTTTCGCACCTTCCGCCGGAAGCGTCTGGTCGTGGTATTGCTCGGCCGTGTCCGGATCGAGCGACAGGTTGAACTGGTCGCGCCAGCGGAAATCGAAGCGGGCGCGGCTGAGGGCGTCGTCGCGGAACTTGGCGGCGGGGTGGCCCTTGGCGAGATCGGCGGCGTGGGCGGCGAGCTTGTAGGTGACAACGCCGACCTTGACGTCATCACGGTCGGGCAGGCCGAGGTGCTCCTTGGGGGTGACGTAGCAGAGCATCGCGGTGCCGAACCACCCGATCATCGCAGCGCCAATGCCGCTGGTGATGTGATCGTAGCCCGGCGCAATGTCCGTCACGAGCGGCCCGAGCGTGTAGAACGGGGCTTCGCCGCAGGCGGCGAGCTGCTTGTCCATGTTTTCCTTGATCTTGTGCATCGGCACGTGGCCGGGGCCTTCGATCATGACCTGGACATCCTGCGCCCAGGCGCGCTTGGTCAGCTCGCCAAGGGTGTAGAGTTCGGCGAACTGGGCTTCGTCGTTGGCATCGGCAACCGAACCGGGACGCAAGCCATCGCCCAGCGAATAGGCAATGTCGTAGGCCTTCATGATCTCGGTGATGTCGTCGAAGTGTTCGTAGAGGAACGATTCCTTGTGATGCGCGAGGCACCACTTGGCCATGATCGAACCGCCGCGGCTGACGATGCCGGTGACGCGCTTGGCGGTGAGCGGGATGTAGGGCAGGCGCACGCCGGCGTGGATCGTGAAGTAATCGACGCCCTGCTCGGCCTGCTCGATCAGGGTATCGCGGAACACCTCCCAGGTGAGGTCCTCGGCGATGCCGCCGACCTTTTCGAGCGCCTGGTAGATCGGCACGGTGCCGATGGGCACGGGGGCATTGCGCACGATCCATTCGCGCGTGTCGTGGATATTGCGGCCCGTCGAGAGGTCCATCACGGTGTCCGCGCCCCAGCGTATTGACCAGACCATCTTGTCGACTTCGTTGGCGACATCGGAGGCGACCGCGGAGTTGCCGATATTCGCGTTGATCTTGACGAGGAAATTGCGCCCGATCGCCATCGGCTCGCTCTCGGGGTGGTTGATGTTGTTGGGGATGATCGCACGGCCGCGCGCGACTTCCTCGCGCACGAATTCGGCGGTGACGTAATCGGGGATGCTGGCGCCCCAATCCTGCCCGTCGCGCACGAGGGCTTCCTTGAGCTGACGGCGGCCGAGGTTTTCGCGGATGGCGACATATTCCATCTCGCGGGTGATGATCCCCTGGCGGGCGTAGTGCATCTGGCTGACATTGGCGCCGGGCTTGGCGCGCAGCGGGCGCTTGACCGGCATCGGGAACGGGGGAACGCCGCCCGAGCGATCGGGACCAAGCTGGCCGTTGTCTTCGGGCTTCACTTCGCGCGCATCGTATTCCTCGACATCGCCGCGGCCCGTGATCCAATCGCGGCGCAGCTGGGGCAGGCCCTTGCCGATGTCGATTGCGGCGTTGCTGTCGGTGTAGGGGCCCGAGGTGTCGTAGACGCGCAGCGGAGGCTCGTTCGCGCTGGGCTCGAGTGAAATCTCGCGCATGGCGACCGTCATGCCGGGAAAGCGCGGGCTTTCGACGTGGATCTTGCGGCTGCCGCGGATCGGGCCGGTGGTGACGCCGATGGGCGTGGCCTGCGGACCATTTTCGAGGCGGGAGTTGATATCGGCCATCTTGCGCGCTCCTTGGGCGGGCGGATGGCGGGCGCTGGGCTGCTGATGCCGACCGCTCCCTCCGCCCGTGCTAACGGGTTCAGGTTCGACGGGTCGGGCGATGCTAACCGCCCCTCTCAGCCATTTTTGTAAGCCTTCGCGAAACATCGCTCCGGCCCAGCGGCTCCCCGGGGATGAACGCGTTCTAGAACGCTTGAACGGCTCCGTCCACATGCTTTGGGGGCTGGACTTTAATCAGGCGCTTAAACATACTTGGCCGGAATGGACCCGGCGCAGCAGGCTCGGGCCAACGGAGCAGGAAATGGCGAGCCAGACCCTTGAGCGCAAACGGGCGATCAACCCTTACGACGTGAGCGCGGACGCGCTCTACACCATGGACACCTGGCGCGAGCCGTTTGCGGCCCTGCGCCGCGAGATGCCGGTGAGCTGGCGGCCGGAGAGTCCGTTTGGCGGATACTGGTCGGCGGTAACGCACGAGCACATCCAGGAAATCGAGCTCATGCCGGAGGTGTTCTCCTCTTCGTGGAAGCGGGGGAACATCACGATCGCCGAATCCATCAACGAGAGCGAGTTCCCCAACTTCATCGCGCAGGATCCGCCGATCCACACCGCGCAGCGCAAGGTGATCGCGCCGGCGTTCAGCCCCGGGCAGATGATCAAGCTGGAGACGCAAGTGCGCGCGCGGGCCAAGAGCCTGATCGACGCGCTGCCGGTGGGCGAGACGTTCGACTGGGTCGACAGCCTCGCCATCCCGCAGACGATGGGCATGCTGTGCAGTCTGTTCGACTTTCCGTTCGAGGAATGGCGCGATCTCAAGCGCTGGTCGGACTATGCAAGCGGGGTTTCGGCGGACAACCTGACGCCGGAATACCGCGCCGAATGGATGAAGCAGCTCGGCGAAATGCTCCAGCGCTTCGACCGCGAGCTCGATGCGCGGCGCGCGCTGCCGCCCTCGGACGATCTCCTCAGCCGGATGGTGCATTCCGAAGCGATGGGGCAACTGCCGCCGCTCGAGCGGCTCGCCAATATCGCGCTCTTGATCGTGGCGGGGAACGATACGACGCGCAATTCGATCAGCGGATTGGTCGAGGCGTGGCAGCTCTATCCCGAGGAGCTCGAAAAGCTGCGCGCGGACCCGACGCTGAGCGCGAACGCCGCGCAGGAAATCATCCGCTGGCAATCGCCGGTGACGCATATGCGCCGCACCGCGACGCGCGATGTCGAGGTGGGCGGGCAACTGATCCGCGAGGGCGAGAAGATCGTGATGTGGTACATATCCGGCAACCGCGACGAGAGCGTGTTCCCGAATGCCGAGCGGTTTGACGTGGGCCGCGAGAATGCGCGGCGGCATATCGGTTTCGGCCACGGCATCCACCGCTGTGTGGGAGCAAAGCTGGCCGAAGTGCAGATCGCGGCGGTGATCGACGAGATCGTGGCGCGGCGGCTGCGGGTGGTGCCGGTAGCGCCGCCGACGCGGCTGGCGAGCCCCTTCCTGCATGGCTTCAGCGCCATGCCGGTGCGGCTCGAGCAGGACTGACCGGGGCGATGGCCAGCGCACGGGTCTGCGTGATCGGGGCGGGCTGCTCGGGGATCACTGTCGCCAAGCGGCTGAAGGACCATGGCATCAGCTACGACGAGTTCGATGCCTCGGACGATATCGGCGGGAACTGGTACTACAACAATCCCAACGGCCTTTCGGCCTGTTACCAGAGCTTGCATATCGATACCTCGAAGTGGCGGCTCGCGTTCGAGGACTATCCGGTCCCGGCGGACTGGCCGGATTTCCCGCACCACTCGCAGCTCCTGCAGTACTTCCGCGACTATGCCGACCACTTCGGCCTGCTTGCAGGCATCACGTTCAACACCCGGGTCGAGAAGGCGACGCGGCTACCGGGCGGCGGCTGGGAGGTTGGGCTTTCGAGCGGCGAAACCCGGACCTACGAGGCGCTGGTGGTGGCGAACGGACACCACTGGGCGGCGCGGATTCCCGAGTATCCGGGCACGTTCGAGGGCGAGCAGCTGCACAGCCATGCCTATCGCAGCGCATTCGAGCCGGTGGACTGCCGCGGCAAGCGCGTGCTGGTTGTCGGCATGGGCAATTCGGCGATGGACATCGCCTCCGAGCTTGCGCAGCGCGCGATTGCCGAGCGCCTCTACGTTTCGACCAGGCGCGGGGTCTGGGTACTGCCGAAGTATTACAAGGGCCAGCCCATCGACAAGAACCCCGCCCCGGCCTGGATGCCGCGCAAGGTGCGCAATGCGATCGGCGCGCGGTTGATCAAGGGGCTGGTCGGGCGGATGAGCGACTACGGCCTGCCCGAACCCGAGATCGGCCCGTTCGACGCCCATGCCACGGTTTCCGGCGAGTTCCTGTTGCGCGCCGGCTCTGGCGACGTGGTGATGAAGGGCG
>CAILIO010000098.1 GCA_903834285.1 uncultured Sphingomonadales bacterium
CGCCCTACACCAACGTTCTGGATTGCTTCGCTACGCTCGCAATGACGAACAGAGGACAGGTTACTCCTCATTCCCGTTCCTACCTTCGTCATTCCGGCGAAGGCGGGAATCCAGAGCGACCAAGCACCCACCCTCAAAACCCCAGCGGCGCGTTTTCCTTCACTTCCTTCATCACGAAGAACGTCCGCGTCTGGCGCACCCCCGGCAGGGTTAGCAGCCGCTGGCCGTGGAGCGCGTTGAAATCGGCAATATCGCGCACGCGGATCTTGAGGAGGTAATCGAAGTCCCCCGCCACCAGATTGCAATCGAGCACTTCCTTCATGCCCAGAACCGCGCCCTCGAACGCGGCAAAGCTTTCTGGCGTCGAGCGGTCCAGCACCACGCCCACCATCACCAGCGTGCCGAGCCCCACCACGCCGGGATCGACGCTCCCCCGAAAACCGGTGATCGCGCCCAGCTCCACCAGCCGCGCCACGCGCCGGTGGCAGGTCGCCGGGCTCACGTTCGCGGCCTCGGCCAGCTCTGCGTTGGACCGCCGCCCGTCCGCCTGCAGCAGCCGCAGCAGGTTGCGGTCGATCCGGTCGAGCTCTATGGAAGGATCATTCATATGAAGCAGTTTTAACGGAAAAAATGGGAGATAAAAAGTTACAAGATCCCGATTGCAACCAATAAAGCCCCCAACTTTGCAAACACCTTCCACGCACTTTGCATTAGCTTTCGCTCCGAATCACACCCCATCCGGAGCCGCCCGTGTCCAAACTGAAGTCTCTCCTCGCCCCGTTCGAACGCTACCCGCTCACTTATGGCCCCACCCCTATCGAACACCTCCCCCGCCTCAGTGAAGCACTCGGCGGCAAGGTCGAGATCTGGGCCAAGCGCGATGATTGCAACTCGGGCCTCGCCTTCGGCGGCAACAAGCTGCGCAAGCTGGAATATATCGTCCCCGATGCTATCGCCTCCGGCGCGGACACGCTGGTTTCCATCGGCGGTGTCCAATCGAACCACACCCGCATGGTCGCCGCCACCGCCGCCAAGCTCGGCATGAAGTGCGTTGTCGTGCAGGAAAAGTGGGTGCCGCATCATGACGCCGTCTACGACCGCGTCGGCAATATCCTGCTTACCCGACTGATGGGCGCGGACAGCCGCCTCGTCGATGATGGCTTCGACATCGGCATCCGCCAGAGCTGGGAAGACGCAATCGAAAGCGTCAAGGCCGCGGGCGGCAAGCCCTATCCGATCCCCGCCGGCGCCTCGGTCCACAAGTTCGGCGCGCTGGGCTACGTCGGCTTTGCCGAAGAAGTCGCCGCGCAGGAGGCTGAGCTTGGCTTCCAGTTCGATTATATCGTCGTCTGCGTCGTCACCGGCTCGACCCAGGGCGGCATGATCGTCGGCTTCGCAGCGCAGGACCGCGCCCACACGGTTATCGGCATCGACGCTTCCGGCACGCTCGAACAGACGCGTGCGCAAGTCCGCTCCATCGTCGATAACACCGCCGAGCTCGTAGGCCTCGGCCGCCGGATCCGAGAGGACGAGATCGTGATCAACCCGGACTACGCCTATCCGGCCTACGGCGTGCCGTCAGAGGAAACCAACGAAGCCATCCGCCTCGCCGCCCGCACCGAGGCCATGATCACCGACCCGGTCTACGAGGGCAAATCGATGCAAGGCATGATCGACCTTTGCGCCAAGGGCTTCTTCCCTGAAGGCAGCCGCGTCCTCTACGCCCACCTCGGCGGCGCGCCTGCGATCAACGGCTACAGTTACTACTACAAGGACGGTTAGAGACTGCTGGCCCTCCCCATTTTTGCGAAGCCCAAATGGGGAGGTGGCCCGCCGCAGGCGCGTCGGAGGGGCTTACAACCTCTCCAGCGTCAGCAACCGCCGATCTCCCAGCCACGCCCGCCCGAGCGCTGCCTCAGCCGCGCGCGCTTCCAGCTTGTGTCCCAGCGCAGCCTCGCTCTGCGCTAGGCCCCACAGCGCCCAGCCGTTCCCCGGCGCCACCAGTAGCGCCTGATGGAACGCATCGCGCGCCTCGGCGGGCTTTCCGCCCGCGAGCAGCGCCGCGCCCAGCGACTGGCCGACGGGGTAATACCAGTATGGCGGCTCCTGATAGGGGATCGTCCCCTCGATCGCCTGCGCCTTGCGGTAGTGCTCCGCCGCCGCTGCAAAATCGCCTTCAGCATAAGCCATGCGCCCGCGCATCACGTGCTGCGCCAGGTGGATAAGGTCCGTCCCCGGCGTCCCTGTCCCTTCCAGCACCTTGATTCCCGGATCGGCGGTGAGCCGGTCCATCGCCGCCAGTTCCGCGTCCAGTGCGCGCGGCTGCTTCAGCCGCGCATAGGCCACCCCCCGCGCATAGTGCCACATCGCCAGCACATAGGGCAGGCGCGCGTCCGGCTTCGGAAGCGCCAAGATCTGCGCGGGGCTCCCGCCTTGCGCGAAGGCGAATGAGGGCGCGGCGACGACGGCCTGCACCCAGCCGAGCTCGACCGCCTTCCCTTCGGGAATGATCCTCAGAAGCTTGCGCGCCTGCGCCACCGCGAGCCCCAGATCGCCCGCCTGCTGCGCGGACGCCACGATGAAGTGAACGTTGTGCGGATAGTAGCTGTAGCGATAGAACCCGTCATCGGGCACCCGCGCAAGATAGGCCTCGTCCGACCGGGCGGCGATGATGTTCGCCCGAATCGAATCTTTGTAGCGCCCGACGCGGTAATAGATGTGCCCCGGCATATGCACGAGGTGCCCCGCCTCGGGCATCGCGCTCAGCGCCAGCGCATCCGCCGCCTTCTCCGCGCGCGCCGGATCGACGTATTCCATGATGTGGATATAGAGGTGCGCCGCCTCCTGATGACCGGGGTGGCGCGCCAGCACGCCCTCGACAAGCGCCACCGCCTTGTCGATGCGCGGCCGCGGCTGCCGTGTGCCCGGCTGCCAGTAGTTCCATGGGCTCGTGTCCATCGCGGCTTCGGCGGCGAGAACG
>CAILIO010000099.1 GCA_903834285.1 uncultured Sphingomonadales bacterium
AAGCGCCATGTCTCGACCGCCGTGGTCGGCACGCGCGGCGGTGTCGGCGCCTCGACTGTGGCGACCTCGCTGGCGTGGCTGTTCAGCAGCGATCACCGCATGCCGACCGCGCTGCTCGATCTCGACGTGCATTTCGGCACCGGTGCGCTGACGCTCGATCTCGAACCCGGCCGCGGCCTGACCGACGCGATCGACAATCCCAGCCGCATCGACGGACTGTTCATCGAACGCGCGATGATCCGCGCCAACGACAATCTGGCGATTCTTTCGGCCGAGGCCCCCATCAGCGCCCCGCTGATGACCGACGGCAGCGCGTTCGTTCAGCTGGAGGAGGAATTCCGCCACGCGTTCGAAATGACGATGATCGATCTGCCGCGCAACATGTTGATCAACTTCCCGCATCTGCTGGCGGACGTGAACGTTGTGGTCGTGGTCACCGAGCTCACCCTAGCCGGTGCGCGCGATGCGATCCGCCTGCTCTCGTGGCTCAAGTCCAATGCCAAGCATGCCGAGACGATCGTGGTGGCCAACAAGGTCCACTCGGGCGTGGGCGAGATCAGCCGCTCGGACTTCGAGGCCTCGATCGAGCGCAAGATCAACTACGTCGTGCCCTATGACATCAAGGCCGCCGCCAACGCGGCCAAGCTCGGCCAGACGTTCGTTGCCGCCAACCGCGCAAGCAAGGCGGGCGCCGCGCTGCGCGATCTGGGCACCGCGATCATCGCCACCGGAAGCGATGGTGAAATGGTCGAGGTGAAGGCCAAGGGCAAGCCCAACAAATCTGCCGATAAGAACAGCGGCGCACAGGAAGCCAAGACTTCGCTCCTCGGCAAGTTCGCTTTCAAGAAGATCCTTCCCTCCGGCAAGGCCAAGGCCGGAACCCCCGCGTGATCGGCCGCCGGCGCGAGCCGCCCCGCAAGGGCGCTCTGCACCGGCCCGCAAGCACTGAGAGAATTGGCAGGACCCGGCGATGAACGTGATGCAACTCGTGATCCTTGGCGTCGGAGCTTCGCTTGTGCTCGTGCTGATGGGCATCGCGCTGAGCGGTCCCTCGGCAAGCCGGGAAGCCTCGCGCCGCCTGCAATCCGTGCGCTTCCGCCACTCGGAAAGCGCGCTGGACAAAGTCGAGGCGCAGTACCGCAAGGCCGTCGCGAACCGCAGGCCGACGGCGTACCGGAAGGCCGGCTCGGGCTCGCGCATCGAGGCGCTGGCGCTGCGCCTGCACAAGACCGGCAAGGGCTGGACCCTCACGCAGTATCTCTACGTCTCGATCGGGCTCGCGCTCGGCGTCACATTGCTCATCTTCATCAAGTCCGGCGCGCTGCTGCTCGGCCTTGGTGCGGGCGTGCTGGTGGGCGCCGGCGTGCCGCACTGGATGGTTGGCCGCGCAATCAACAAGCGCAAGAAGAACTTCGTAGCCAAGTTCCCCGATGCGCTCGAACTGCTCGTTCGCGGCCTGCGTTCGGGTCTGCCGATCACCGAGACGTTGAGCGTCGTCGCGTCCGAACTGCCCGGCCCGGTGGGTGAGGAATTCAAGCTCGTCACCGATCGCATCAAGGTTGGCCGCACCATGGAGGAAGCGCTCCAGGAAACCGCCAACCGGCTCGACATGGCCGAATTCAGCTTCTTCTGCATCACACTCGCCATCCAGCGCGAAACCGGCGGCAACCTGGCCGAAACGCTGGCGAACCTTGCCGACGTGCTGCGCAAGCGCGCGCAGATGAAGCTCAAGATCTCGGCGATGAGCTCTGAATCCAAGGCTTCGGCCTATATTGTCGGCTCGCTGCCGTTCATCGTGTTCGCGCTGATCTACTCGATCAACCCCCGCTACCTCGGGCAGTTCTTCGTTGATGAACGGCTCATCATCGCCGGTATCGGCGGCCTTGTCTGGCTTGGCATCGGCGCCTGGATCATGGCGCAGATGGTCAACTTCGAGATCTGAGAAAAACCATGCCAGTCAACCCTCCTCCACACGGCCCCACGCTTCTCGGCGTCGACGTCATCTACGTCGGTTCGATCCTCCTCGGCATCGCTGCCGCCGCAATGCTGCTGGCGATCTACGCCGCGATCACGGTGCGCGATCCGATGGCCAAGCGCGTCAAGGCGCTCAACGAGCGGCGTGACCAGCTCAAGGCCGGCATCGTCACCGTCAACGCCAAGAAGCGCCAGAGCATCGTCCGCCGCAACGAGACGACCGACAACATCCGGAGCTTCCTTGAATCGCTCAAGGTCCTGCAGGACAGCCAGCTCAAGGACATCCAGCAGAAGCTGGCGCAGGCCGGCATCCGCAAGAAGGAATGGGCGGTCGCGGTCGTGTTGGGCCGGATGATCGGCCCGATCGTGCTGGGCTTGCTGTTCGGTGTGCTGATCTACGCTGTGAACTATTTCCCGCTCTGGCCGGCCTACAAGAAGTTCGGCCTGTTCGCGGGTGCGGTGCTCCTAGGTTACAAGGGCCCGGACCTGTGGATCAAGAACCTCATCAACAAGCGCACCAAGGAAATCCGCAAGGGCCTGCCCGACGCGCTCGACCTGCTGGTGATCTGCGCCGAAGCGGGCCTCACCGTCGATGCCGCCTTCGGCCGCGTCGCGCGCGAACTGGGCCGCGCCTATCCCGAACTCGGCGATGAATTCGCGCTCACCGCGATCGAGCTCTCGTTCCTGACCGAGCGGCGCATGGCCTTCGAAAACCTCGCCTACCGCGTCAATCTCGATTCGGTGAAGGGCGTGGTGACCACGATGATCCAGACCGAGCGCTACGGTACGCCGCTCGCCTCGGCGCTGCGCGTGCTCTCTGCCGAATTCCGCAACG
>CAILIO010000100.1 GCA_903834285.1 uncultured Sphingomonadales bacterium
CCTCGCGCTCGCCCTTCTGGACCATATTCACGATGCGGCGGAACTCGCCCAGCGACATGCCGGTGGCTGCCGCGATATCGGCGATTTCGGCGCGGATGCGCTCGACCGGTTCGGCCTCGTTCAGCGCGAAGGCAGCCCACTTCTTGTCTCGGTTTGCCAGCGTCTGCAGCCAGCCTTCATCGAGCTCGCGCCCGACGTAGTGATCGAGGAAGTCCTTGCGCGGCACCTTGTGGCGCTCTGCAAGGCGGAGCATCTGGCCGCCGAGCGTGGTGAGGCGGCGGTTGAACGCGTAGAGATTGTCGACCAGATATTCGATCTTGGTCGCGTGGAACTGCACGCTTTCGACTTGCGCGGTGAGATCCTCGCGCAGCTGCTGGTAGTCGGTTTCCTTGGCGGCGGGAAAATCATTGCCCGCGCCCAGCGCGTCAAGCCGCGCCGCCTGAATCTTTTCGAAGGCGCGGAACAGGCTGGTAATGTGGGCGAACTTCTCCAGAGCCTCGGGCTTGAGCTGCGCTTCCATTTGCGCGAGGCTGAGGGTGTTGTCCTCTTCCTCTTCCTCGACCGGGCGCTTGGCGCGGCGTTCGGTGAGCTCGTCGTCCTCATCTTCGGCGGCCTCTTCCTCCTCGACGTCCTCTTCTTCCTTGAAGGAGGGGCCGGCGGTGGCTTCGCTGATTTCACCGTCACCGGTTTCCTCGCCGTCTTCGGAAAGGTTTTCGGGCTGCGGCTCCTTTGAAAGCATCGCATCGAGATCGAGGATCTCGCGCAGCTGCATCTCG
This sequence comes from uncultured Sphingomonadales bacterium, assembly GCA_903834285.1. Taxonomy (GTDB): domain Bacteria; phylum Pseudomonadota; class Alphaproteobacteria; order Sphingomonadales; family Sphingomonadaceae; genus Novosphingobium. The sequence continues at coordinate 777 of CAILIO010000100.1, forward strand.
CCGGCGTTGAGTGCTTCGGACCACTGGATGATCGCGTGGAAGGTGATCGGGCTTTCGCACAGGCCCAGGATCATGGTGTCACGACCGGCCTCGATGCGCTTGGCGATGGCGATTTCGCCCTCGCGGCTCAGAAGCTCGACCGCGCCCATCTCGCGCAAGTACATGCGCACCGGATCATCGGTACGCTCGATGGTTTCCTTGCGCTTGGAGACGAGGTCCGGCCGTTCGTCGACCGGATCCTGATCCTCGACCTCCTCGTCGGCAGCCTTGTCCTCGGGATCGACGGCGTCCTCGTCGCTCTCGACGATATTGACGCCCATCTCCGAGATCGCGGCCATGATGTCCTCGATCTGGTCGGCGGACATCTGGTCCTGCGGCAGGGCCTCGTTGAGCTCGTCTACCGTGATGATCCCGCGCCGCTTGGCACGGGCTATCAGCTTCCTCACGGAAGCATCGTTGAGATCGATCAGCGGAGCATCGCCGGTGTCAGTCGTGTCGTTGGAAGCCATCTAATCCCGGTACCATCTGTGCGCGCGCGGTCTGCAACTCCCCTGTCACAGCCCGGCGCGGGTGCGGCCCATTTGCCCCAACCGGGCCAGCAGCGCCAGCCTTCGTTGCAGCAAACGTTGTTGTTCGGTGAATGTTTCGTCGGAAAACTCCGCCTCGTGCCGCCGCGTGGCTTCTGCCAGCGCGGCTTCGACGGCCGGCAATCCGACCAGCAGATCAACCGCTTCAGCGAGTTCTTCCGCTGCATCGGGTGCCTTGCCGTCCAGAAAACCGAATCGCATTCCGGCGTAATCATTCGCCAGCGGTGCCCTGAGGCCCCGCTTTGCCAATATGGTAAGAACCTCGCCGCTTTCAAGCGGCTGCACCCCGCTCTGCACCACATCGATCAGGCCATCGAGCAGCGCGGCAAGGCTGGCATCGGCGACCTCGAGGCGGGCGAGCGTTTCGGCATGCCGCGCAATCTGCTGCGGCTGTTCGATGAGGCCGATGAGCACGGCGGCGAGCAGGGGACGGCCTTCGCCGACGGCCTGCATCCGCGCGGTGACGGCGGCGGAGAGCGGCGGCGGGGCGGGCTTCCAGGGCCCCTTGCGGCCGGGAGTCGAGCCGCGCTGGCCACCTTGAAATGATGGTTGAAACGCCGGGCGCTCACGCTGAGGGTAGGCGAGCGCGCCGAACCGGTCGAGCAAGTCGCGGCGGTAGAGCCCCTTGATATCGCCATCGCCGATTGTCTCGACATGGGCCATGAGGCGGGCCTTGAGACCAGCTTTGTCTTCGGGCGTGGCGAAGGGGGCGGCCAAGCGCTCGATATCCCAGAGCACTTCGACCATCGGGCGCGCGGCGGCGAGGACTTCCTCCATGGCAGCGGCCCCGCGCTGCTTGATGAGGTCATCCGGGTCGAGCCCGGCGGGAAGCACCGCGATCCGGAACGAATGACCGGGACGCAACAATGGCAGCGCGCGAACGATGGCCCGCGCGGCGGCGCGCTGGCCGGCGGCGTCGCCATCGAAGCACAGTGTGGGGCTTTCGGTCATGCGCCAGAGCCGCTCGATCTGGTCTTCGGTGAGCGCTGTGCCCAGAGGGGCAACCGCCTCGCTGATGCCCGCCGCGGCCAGCGCGACGACGTCCATATAGCCCTCGACCACGACGACACGACCGGACTGGCGGCTTGCAGGGGAGGCCCGGTGCAGGTTGTAGACCGTGCGGCCCTTGTCGAAGAGCGGCGTGTCCGGCGAGTTCAGGTACTTGGGCGCGTCGGTTTTGGTCTTGTCGAGGATGCGCCCGCCGAATGCGATGACACGGCCGCGCGGATCGCAGATCGGGAGCATCAGGCGGCCGCGGAAGCGGTCGTAGGGATCGCGGCCCTCGACGACGATCCTGAGCCCGGCTTCGATCAGCATGGCTTCCGGGAACTGGGACAGCGCGTCCTTGAGTGCGGTGCGGCTGTCGGGCGCGTAGCCGAAGCCGAAGTCCTTCACGACATTGGCCGGAAACCCGCGCGAGGCGAGGTAGGCGCGGGCCTGCGCGCCCTGATCCTCGGCGAGGCTTTGCACGAAGAAGGCCTGCGCCGCCGCCATGACATCGTGGAGCGACTTCTGCTCCTCCGCGCGTTTTGCGGCGCGGGGATCGGGGGCGGGGACTTCCATGCCCGCCTGCGCGGCGAGTTCCTTTACCGCATCAAGGAAGGGGAGGCCCTGATGGTCGGTCATCCAGCGGATGGCATCGCCATGCGCCCCGCAGCCGAAGCAGTGGTAGAAGCCCTTCTCGTCGTTGATGGTAAAGCTGGGCGTCTTTTCGTTGTGGAACGGGCAGCAGGCCTTGAACTCGCGCCCCGCCTTCTGGACGCGCACGCTCCGCCCGATCAGCGCCGAAAGCGAGACGCGCGTGCGCAGTTCATCGAGCCACTGGGGGGTTAGGCTCAACGGCCCCGCTCCCACCTGCGGGAGGGGCTGAGGGTGGGCCGGAGGGCGCGCACCTTCAACGGCCCACCCCCGACCCCTCCCGCAGGCGGGAGGGGGGAAGTCACGCCAGCGCCGCCTTCACCAGCCCGCTGGCCTTGCTCATGTCGAGCTGGCTGCCATGGCGGGACTTGAGCGCGGCGACGACTTTGCCCATGTCCTTCATGCTGGTCGCGCCGAGTTCGGCCTTGATTGCTTCGATCGCGGCTTTCACCTCGTCATCGCCGAGCTGCTGGGGCAGGAATTCCTCGATCACGGCAAGTTCGGCCTGCTCGATATCGGCGAGTTCCTGGCGGCCGCCTTCCAGATAAAGCGTGATCGATTCGCGGCGCTGCTTGGCCATTTTCTGGAGGACATCAACCACGAGCACGTCGTCATCCGGCGCCGTGGTGGCGGTGCGCAGTTCGATATCCTTGTCCTTTAGCTTGGCAAGAATGAGGCGCACTGCGGCGAGGCGGGGCTTGTCGCCTGATTTCATGGCGCTGATCTGGGCGGCCTTGATCGTATCGCGGATCATGGGATTCGTATTCCTGTGGATGGGAGCGCACGGACACGGCGCTAAAGGCTGTCACTTAGGCGAAACTTTCTGCCTTCGCTAGGTTGACGGAAGGGGGCGAGGGGCCTAGCGACCGAGCCTTAGCGACATCGCCAGAACAATGCCCACGGAGCGCCCCCTACAATGGCCGACCCCGCCTACACGCACGCGCCAAAACCAGCTGGAGCCACGGGTGTTCTTGTGCTCGCAGACGGTTCGGTCGCCTGGGGCCGCGGCTTTGGCGCGGAAGGCAAGGCGGTGGGCGAAGTGTGCTTCAACACCGCGATGTCGGGCTATCAGGAAGTGCTGACCGACCCCTCCTATGCCGGGCAGGTGGTGACCTTCACCTTCCCGCATATCGGCAATGTCGGCACCAATCCCGAGGACATGGAAAGCCACGACGTGCCCGGCGCTATCGGCCTCGTGGTGCGCGAAGATGTGACCGAGCCCGCCAATTTCCGCAGCGTGGAGCCGCTGCAGGCTTGGCTCGCGGCGCGGGGCAAGATCGGCCTTTCCGGCATCGACACGCGCGCGCTGACGCGGCGGATCCGGATGTTGGGCGCGCCCAACGCGGTGATCGCGCATGATCCGGATGGCGATTTCGACATTCCGGCGCTGATCGCCGAGGCAAAGGCCTGGCCCGGCCTTGAAGGCATGGACCTTGCCCGCGTGGTGAGCCGCGACGAGCAGGCGGACTGGGAAGGCGGCATCTGGCGGCTGGGGCAGGGCTTTGCCCGCTCGCCGCATGATCCGCGGCCGCATGTCGTGGCGATCGACTATGGCGCCAAGGACAATATCTTCCGCAATCTGGTGCGGGCCGGTGCGCAAGTGACGGTGGTTCCCGCCGAGACTTCGCTGGAGACCGTGCTCGCGCTGGAGCCGGCGGGCGTGTTCCTCTCCAACGGGCCGGGCGATCCCGCGGCGACGGGCACTTATGCGGTGCCGGTGATCGAGGGGCTGCTGGAGCGCGATGTGCCGGTGTTCGGCATCTGCCTTGGCCACCAGATGCTCGGCCTCGCGGCGGGCGCGAAGACGATCAAGATGCACCAGGGCCACCGCGGCGCGAACCACCCGGTGAAGCGCCATGCCGACGGCGTGGTCGAGATCACCTCGATGAACCACGGCTTTGCGGTCGATAATTCGTCGCTGCCCGAGGGCGTGGAGGAAACGCATGTCTCGCTGTTCGATGGTTCGAACTGCGGGATTGCGATTGTCGGCAAGAAGGCGTTCGGCGTGCAGTACCACCCCGAGGCGAGCCCGGGGCCGCAGGACAGCTTCTATCTGTTCGAGAAGTTTGTGGGGATGCTGGGGTGACTTGGCTGCTTGATAGCCTTGCCACCCCCACCCAACCCTCCCCCGACCGGGGGAGGGCTTTTTCGGTTGGGCGGGACATTGGCGTAGTGCGCAACCTGCCCCTCCCCCGTTCGGGGGAGGCTGGGTGGGGGTGCTCGGCGCTTGCCGGTCAGCTAAAATGGGTCGTCCTCGAACGGATCGCTTCGGTTCCGGGCCAAGGCCAATTCATGCGCAATCACCGTCAGCACACCATCCGTGTTGGCCAGAACATCATTGTTCCCGAAACGGATGACGCGGTATCCTCGGGCCTCGATCATGCGCGTGCGCGCTGCATCGACCTCGCAGTCGGCGTGCTGGCCGCCGTCGAGTTCGATGGCCAGACGCAAGCTGCGGCACTCGAAATCGATGACAGCATTGCCGATGGGATATTGCCGGGTGAAGCACGCCCCAAGTTGCTGGCCTCTGAGCCGCGACCAAAGGCGCTGTTCGGCCTCCGTAGGATTTTTGCGCAGTTTGCGCGCTACCGGCGTCAGGCGTTTATCGCTCATGCGTCGTGCACCCCCACCCAACCCTCCCCCGACCGGGGGAGGGCTTTAGTATACTAAGGCCGGTTCATGCCCAAACGCACTGACATCTCCTCGATCCTGATTATCGGCGCCGGGCCGATTGTCATCGGCCAGGCTTGCGAGTTCGACTATTCGGGCACGCAGGCGGTCAAGGCGCTGAAGGAGGAGGGCTACCGCGTGGTCCTCGTCAATTCGAACCCGGCGACGATCATGACCGACCCGGACATGGCGGACGCGACTTATGTCGAGCCGATCACGCCCGAAATCGTGACCAAGATCATCGCCAAGGAGCGCCCAGATGCGGTGCTGCCGACGATGGGCGGGCAGACTGCGCTGAACACGGCGCTGGCGCTGGCGAACGACGGCACGCTGGAAAAGTACGGCTGCATCATGATCGGCGCGGATGCCGAGGCCATCGACAAGGCCGAGGACCGCATGAAGTTCCGCGATGCGATGGACAAGATCGGGCTCGAATCCGCCCGTTCCGGCATCGCGCACACCGTGGACGAAGCGCTCGCCGTGCTGGAGCGCACCGGGCTGCCTTCGATCATCCGGCCCAGCTTCACGATGGGCGGCACCGGCGGCGGGATCGCCTACAACAAGGACGAATTCGTCAAGATCGTGCGCGGCGGGCTGGAAGCTTCGCCGACCACCGAGGTGCTGATCGAGGAATCGCTGCTCGGCTGGAAAGAATACGAGATGGAAGTCGTTCGCGACAAGAACGACAACTGCATCATCATCTGCTCGATCGAGAACATCGATCCGATGGGTGTGCACACCGGCGATTCGATCACGGTCGCCCCGGCGCTGACGCTGACCGACAAGGAATACCAGATCATGCGCAATGCATCGATCGCGGTGCTTCGGGAAATCGGTGTCGAAACAGGCGGTTCCAACGTGCAGTTCGCGGTCAACCCGAAGGACGGGCGGCTGATCGTGATCGAGATGAACCCGCGCGTGTCGCGCTCCTCGGCGCTGGCTTCGAAGGCGACCGGTTTCCCGATTGCCAAAGTCGCGGCCAAGCTCGCGGTGGGTTACACGCTCGACGAGATCATGAACGACATCACCGGCGCGACCCCGGCGGCGTTCGAGCCGACGCTCGACTATGTCGTAACCAAGATCCCGCGCTTTGCCTTCGAGAAGTTCAAGGGCGCGGTGCCGCTGCTGGGCACGGCGATGAAGTCGGTCGGCGAAGTAATGGCCATTGGCCGCAATTTCCAGGAATCCGTGCAGAAGGCGCTGCGCGGGCTGGAAACCGGGCTCGACGGGTTCAACCGTGTGGTGGAGTTGGAAGGCGCGACCCGCGACCAGATCGTGGCGGCGCTGAGCCGGGCGACGCCGGAGCGGCTGCTGGTGATCGGGCAGGCCTTCCGCGAGGGACTTTCGGTCGATGAGATCCACGCCGTCACCAAGTACGAACCGTGGTTCCTGCGCCAGATTGAGGCGATCATCGCTGAGGAAAAGCGCATCAGCGCGGAAGGGCTGCCGATCGACGCGGCGGGGCTTCGGCGCCTGAAATCGATGGGCTTTTCGGACAAGCGGCTGGCGACTCTGGCCGTGCGTTCGGTCGGTGTGGCAGGCGGCATGGGCGAAACGCAGGCGCGCCGCTCGGGGCTGATCCACGACGTGCTGAACGCGATGGCCGGCGCGACGAGTGAGGAAGAAGTGCGCGCGCTGCGCCACAGATTGGGCGTGCGTCCGGTGTTCAAGCGGATCGACAGCTGCGCGGCCGAGTTCGAGGCGGTGACGCCTTACATGTACTCGACCTATGAATGCGGACTGTTCGGCGCACCCGAGTGCGAATCGGCGCCGACCGACCGGAAGAAGATCGTGATCCTGGGCGGCGGGCCGAACCGCATCGGGCAGGGCATCGAGTTCGACTACTGCTGCGTCCACGCCTGCTTCGCGCTGGGCGAGACGGACCCGGCGAGCGGCGAGGCCGGAGCGGGCTTCGAGACGATCATGATCAACTGCAACCCCGAGACCGTCTCGACCGACTACGACACCTCGGACCGGCTCTACTTCGAGCCACTGACCGCCGAGGACGTGCTCGAGGTGTTGGAGGCCGAGAAGGCCAACGGCACGCTGGTGGGGGTGATCGTGCAGTTCGGCGGGCAGACGCCGCTCAAGCTTGCGCAGGCGCTGGAGGATGCGGGCATTCCGATCCTTGGCACTTCGCCCGATGCGATCGATCTCGCCGAGGACCGCGAGCGGTTCAACCATCTGGTCGAGAAGCTCGGCTTGCGTCAGCCGCTCGGCGGCATGGCGCGCAGCCGCGACGAGGCGGTCGCGGTGGCGACGCGCATTGGCTATCCGGTGCTGATCCGCCCGAGCTATGTGCTTGGCGGGCGCGCGATGGAGATCGTCGACAGCCAGGCGCAGCTCGATGACTACATCGCCACGGCCGTGAAGGTATCTGGCGACAGCCCCGTGCTGATCGACCAATACTTGCGCGATGCGATCGAGTGCGACGTCGATGCCTTGGCGGATGGAGACGATGTCGTCATCGCAGGCGTGATGCAGCATATCGAAGAAGCGGGCATCCATTCGGGCGACAGCGCCTGCACACTGCCGCCTTATAGCCTGCCGGCCGAGATCATTGCCGAGATGGAGCGGCAGGCCGTGCTGCTGGCGAAAGCGCTCGGCGTGCGCGGCCTCATGAACATCCAGTTCGCGGTAAAGGACGGCGAGGTCTATCTCATCGAGGTGAATCCGCGCGCCAGCCGCACGGTGCCGTTTGTGGCCAAGGCGATCGGCCAGCCGATTGCCAAGTATGCCGCGCGGATCATGGCGGGCGAGAAGCTGAGGGACTTGCCGGCGATCAAGCGCGACGTGCCCTATATGGCGGTGAAGGAAGCGGTGTTCCCTTTTGCGCGCTTCCCCGGCGTCGATCCGGTGCTTTCGCCCGAGATGAAATCAACCGGCGAGGTCATGGGCATCGACACCGGCTTCGCGGTGGCCTTTGCCAAGGCGCAGCTGGGTGCGGGCATGGTGCTGCCGGCAGGCGGTACGGTGTTCGTCTCGGTCAAGGACAGCGACAAGCCGGTGATCCTGCCGGCGGTGCAGAAGCTCGATGCGCTGGGCTTCCGCATCTGCGCGACGGGCGGGACGGCGACGTTCCTGACCGCGTCGGGCGTGAAAGTCGAGCGGGTCAACAAAGTGGCGGAAGGCCGGCCGCATATCGTCGACCTCATCATCGATGGTGAGATCGCGTTGATTTTCAACACCACCGAAGGCTGGCAGAGCCACAAGGATTCGCAATCGATCCGGGGCTCGGCGCTCTATGGCAAGGTGCCCTATTTCACCACGGCGGCGGCTTCGGTCGCGGCGGCGGGTGCAATCGAAGCCCTGCGCAGCGCCGAACTTGCGGTGCGCTCATTGCAGGATTATTATAAGCCTTCCATGTGATCCCCATCATCGCGGCGATTGGGGCCCGGTTCGGCAGTGTGCTGACTGGGGTGGAACGGTTTTCCTCTTGTCCGGCGTGGCAAGGGATTGAAAGGGTAAAGGAATCGGGATGGCAAGTGTTGAGAAGCTGCCGATGCTGGCTGAAGGCTATGCAAAGCTGACGGCGGAGCTGAAGGCGCTGCGCGAGGAACGCCCCCTGATCATCGATGCGATCGAGGAAGCCCGCGCGCACGGTGATCTTTCCGAAAATGCCGAATATCACGCGGCCAAGGAGCGGCAGGGCCAGGTCGAGGCCACGATTGGCGACCTGGAAGACAAGATCAGCCGCGCGCAGATCATCGATCCGACGACGCTTTCGGGCGATCGTATCGTGTTCGGCGCAACCGTCACGCTGCTCGACGATGCGGACAAGCCGGTGCGTTATCAGATTGTGGGCCAGGCCGAGGCGGATGCCAAGATCGGGCGGATCAGCTACAATTCGCCGCTGGGCCGCGCGCTGATCGGCCGCCGGGTCGACGAAGAGATTGAAGTGACGGTGCCGTCGGGCGACCGCTTCTACGTGGTCGAGAAGATCGAGTTTATTTGAGGCTTCGGCCTCACCTACCTTCATCATTGCGAGCTTAGCGAAGCAAACCAGAGCGGCAGTGCATGCCG
>CAILIO010000101.1 GCA_903834285.1 uncultured Sphingomonadales bacterium
CAAGCTGTGCGCCGAGGGAACGACGAGCAGCAGTACACAGGACAGCGCGAGGCCGAGCGCGGCCCAGGGGCGGCGCATGCCGGTCACGTCGCTCAGCCAGCCGAACAGAATATGGCCCACGCTGGCCGAAATGGCGCCGCAGAACGCAATCGCCGAAAGCCAGAGCACCGCTTGCTGCCCCGGCACAAGCGCCGCGACGCGGACGGGCAGCAGGATGGTGAGGAAGGGCACATAGGCGATCGATCCGCCCGCCCATGCCAGTGCATAGAGGATCAGAAACGACAGGGGCTGGTGTGATGGAAGCAGGCGCCCGGAGGGTTCGCCGGGCGCGCCGGGTCTGTCAGACACTCACGGTTTGCCTGGCACTGGCGACCGAGCCGCGCTCGACCAGGCTGGCCGGGATCACGGTAAGCGCATCGGGCAGCACATCGCCCTTCTGCGCGGCGATGATGAGCTCGACCGCCTTGGAGGCCGTCGCTGCAATGGGCTGGTCGATGGCGGTTAGCTGGGGCTGGGTGAACTGCATCATCGGCGTGTTGTCGAAGCTGATCAGCGAGAGATCGTGCGGCACGGCAAGCCCTGCCTGACGGGCCACTTCGAGCGTGGCGAGTGCCATCTGGTCGCTGCTTGCAATGATTGCGGTCGGCGGCTGCGGCAGCGCGAGCAGTGCGCGTGCGGCGCGCTCGCCCGCCGCATAGGTGAAATCGCCCGCGTGGAGCAGGCCCTCGGTGGGGAGCCCGGCTTCGGCCATCGCTGCCTGCCAGCCGTCGACGCGCCAGCCGCTGAGATTGTACTCCGCCGCGCCCGCGATGAAGCCGATACGCCTGTGGCCGTGCGCCACCAGATAGCGCGTGGCGGTGGCGGCGGCACCTTCATCGTCCATCAGGATCGGCATGCCCGCATCACCCGCCTTGGAGCCGATCCGCGCGAAGGGGATCTGCTGCTGCGCGAGGCAGCGCACGATCTGCGGATTGTCCGAGTGCGGCGGGGTGAGGATGATCCCGTCTGGCTGAAGCGCGGCGATGGCGGCAAGCAGTTCGCGTTCGACGTGGTCGCTATGGGTATCGACGAGTTCGACGATCATGCGGTAGCCGTGTTCGGCGCACTTGAGCATGCCGCCGAGCAGCATCTGGTCGACCCAGTCTGTGCCCTGCCGCGCGCGCCAGTCGGCAATGGTGCGATCACGGTCATTAAGCGCGAGGATCAGGTAGGAGCGCGAGCCGCTCATCCGCTGTGCGGCGATTGATGGCACGTAGCCAAGGCGCGTTATGGCCTCCTGCACGCGCTCCTTGAGTTCGGGACGGACGTTGGGCTCGTTGTTGATGACGCGGCTGACCGTCTGGAGCGAAACCCCGACGTCTGCCGCTACGTGCCTGATTGTGACCGCCTGACGACGCCTCGCCATGCGTTATTGGCCCCCTGCTTGTCCGGCCGGCGGTGTGCTGGCGGTCTCAACATGCTTTTGCCAGACGCGCACCCAATCGATCAAGAAGCGCTTGGGAAAATTGTTGTTCGACACACCCTTGAGCCCGCGACCTTCAGCAAGGCCGCCGCCGAAAGCGAGATTGAGGATGAGATGGAAGGGCTGATCGAACGGCGCACCGGGCGTGGCGGAGCCCGAGGTGAACCATTCACTGCGCTCACGCACGGCATAAGTCTCGCCGTCGAACTGCCATGTGATCCGATCCGGCTGCCACTCGATCGCGTATGTGTGGAAGCCTGCGAGTACGGTGGGGCGATGGACTTCTGTGCCCTTGTGTGTGTTGCCGGGCGAAGGCCTGCCGAAGTGCAGCGTGCCGAGGATTGTGTCTTCCTTACCGCCCGGGCAATCCTTGCAGGGGGTGCCGAGGTTGACGGTTTCCAGAATGTCGATCTCGCCCGAGGCCGCCCATCGGCCATAGGTGTCGCGGTCCGGCAGCATCCAGATCGCCGGCCAGGTGCCCTGGCCCTGCGGCAGGCTGGCGCGCACTTCGATGCGGCCATAGCGCCACGAGGCCTTGCCCCGTGTGGTGAGGTGGGCGGACGAGTATTCGCGACTGACAAGTTCGCCGGGCTTGGCCGGATGGGCGCGCAAGCTGGCGGGAAGTGCGGGCCCGGTGGCATGTTCATGGAGCGCGGTGATCACCAGCGCGCCATCGACGACCCGGGCGTTGTTCGGACTGTCGCTGTAGCACTGCCGCTCGTTGTTTCCGCCGCCCCAGCAATCGACATCGATGCTCCATTTGGCCTTGTCGATGGCCGGGCCGGTGAATTCATCCGACCATACGAGCTGCCAATCGGGCGCCGCTGAGGCCGGCAGCGGCATGGCCAGCAATGCGAGGGTGAGAAGAGCGCGCATCAGGCCGCGCGGGCCTCTTGAGCGCCGCAATATTGCGCAACATAGGCCTGGTGATCGGGCAGGCCGGCCACGGTCTTTGTCACGCTTTCGCGAAGGCCCTTGAGCAAGTGATCGAGTTCAGCGTCCGACAATTTGGTCGCCACGGGGTGATAGGCCTGCGGCATGATGCCCTGGCCCATCATCACCTGTACCCAGCTGTTCTCGACGAAAAGCTCCTCGTTCTTGCGGAAGACGCGGCCGGTTTCGCGGAACAACTCGATCTTGTGGGTGAGGCTGTCGGGGATATCCATTGCCGCGCACTGGCGCCAAAACGGGCTGTCGCGCCGGTCGGTCGCCTTGTAGTGGAGGATCAGGAAATCGCGGATCTGCTCCATGTCGGTCATCTGCTGGTCGTTGAATTCGGCGACGTCGCGCGCGCTGATTTCGCCCGCCGGAAGCATGCGAATCACGCGCAGGATCGCGCGCTGGATGAGGTGGATGCTGGTTGATTCCAAGGGTTCCATGAAGCCGCCCGAAAGACCGATGGCGACGCAGTTGCGGTGCCACTGCTTGCGCCGCGCGCCGGTGGTGAAGCGGATCACGTTGGGCTCGGTCAGCCGTTCGCCCTCGACCGTTGAGAACAGGCGCTCTTGCGCCGCGTCCTTCGAAAGGTAGCGGCTGCAATAGACGATGCCGTTGCCCTGCCGGTGCTGGAGCGGGATGCGCCACTGCCAGCCGGCATCATGCGCGATGGCGCGGGTATAGGGGACGGGCGGGCGCACGCTGGCGGTCTGCACCGCGATGGCGGAATCGCAGGGAAGCCAGTGCGACCAGTCGTCATAGCCGACGTGCAACGCGCCTTCCATCAGGAGCGCGCGGAAGCCGGTGCAATCGAGGAAGAGATCGCCTTCGAGGCGCTGACCGGACTCGAGACGCAAGGCGGCGATGTCCCCGGTTTCGGGATGGAGCTCGACATCCGCGATCTTGCCTTCGACACGGCGGCAGCCGTCAGCCTCTGCCAGCTTGCGCAGGAACACCGCGTAGAGCCCGGAATCGAGCTGATAGGCGTAGTTGATGCGGTTGTCCGGCAGATGCGCGAACTTGGAGCTTCTGGCCGCCTGCAGTTCGATGCAGTAATCGTCGTAGCTCGCTTCGTGTCCCTTGGTGCGGCCGTGCATCCAGAAGTGCTGGAACCCTGCGCTCCAGTGATCGCGCCCAGTATTGCCGAAGGAGTGGAAGTAGTTTTCACCCGGCACGCGCCAGTTCTCGAAATTGATGCCGAGCTTGAAGGTGGCCTGCGTCGCGCGCATGAAATCGGCTTCGGCAATGCCGAGCAGGCGGTTGTAGGTGACGAGCGGAGGGATGGTGCTTTCCCCCACGCCGATCGTGCCGATGGCATCGGATTCGACAAGGATCAGCTCGATCGCATCGCCCATGGTGCGGGCGAGCGCGGCGGCGGCCATCCAGCCGGCGGTACCGCCACCGGCGACGACGATGCGGCGCTTGGGGCTTGCTTGGGTCATTTGCTGAGGGTCCTTAGCAGGAAGGAGCGGAGGCGGTCGGCGGCGGCGGGATCGAGCGGGTCCAGAATGCCGCGTCCGCCTTCGGGGATATGGCCGGTGACATCGGGGCCGTTTTCGAAGACATAGTAATCGAACAGCGCGCGCCAGATTGCCTTGTCTTCGGGCGGCAGGTCGCGGATCGAGAGGATCGCGTGGTTGAGCGCATCCTGCGGCTGGCCAAGCCAGCGCGGGGTGTCGCGCCACCAGTAGTTCATCAGGATATTGAACGGGGCGAGGCCTTCGACATGGTGCCACCACATCGAGGGAATGAAGAGCGCATCGCCCGGTTCCAGCACGGCGACTTGCGCGTGGGCCAGCGCTTCGGCGAAGCGGGGGTGGACGTGGAGGTCTGGCGCATGGAAATCGACCATCGAGACCGCGCGGCCGGCAGGGGTGTTGTCGATGGGGCCCAAGTGCAGATTGGCGAACTGTTCGGGCGGGAATAGCGTGAAGCGGCGGCGTCCGGCGGCGCAGCAGGCGAGGTTGTCGGGAAAATCGTTGTGCGC
>CAILIO010000102.1 GCA_903834285.1 uncultured Sphingomonadales bacterium
ATGATCGCGTTGATCGCCACGAAGTTGCAGGCGTTTGCCAAACCCAGCAGCAGGACATAGCGGTTGGTCAGCGCGCGCAGCAAGCTGTGTCCGTGATCTCCGGTCGCGGCCGTCTCCGCCGCCAGCGCACCCTTCAGCCAGCCGCGTTCCGCCTCGCCCAGCCAGCGCACGGTCTCGGGCCGGTCGGGCAGGGCGAGCAGCAGCACCAGCGCCAGCACCACTGATGGCAGTCCTTCGGCAATCAGCAGCCACTGCCAGCCCCGGAGGCCGATGTGCCCGTCCAGCGCCAGCAGCGGCGCTGCGAGCGAGCCCATCACGATGAATGACAACGGAAGCGCGACATAGAACCGACTGATCGCCCACGCGCGGTGCTCGCCGGGAAACCAGCTGGAAAGATAAAGGATCACGCCCGGGTAAAAGCCCGCTTCCGCCACACCGAGCGCAAAGCGCATTGTATAGAACTGCCAAGGTGTGTGTACGAATGCGGTGAGGATCGAGATTACCCCCCAGGTCAGCATGATCCGCGCCAGCCAGACCCGCGCCCCGAACCGCGCGAGGAGCAGGTTGGATGGCACTTCGAGCAGCGAATAGCCGAGGAAGAACGCCGACGCGCCGAAACCATAGATCGTCTCGCTGAAACCCAGGTTGGCGTTCATCGTCGCGGCGGCAAAGCTGATGTTGCCGCGATCGACCACCGCCACGAAATAGCTGAGCAGGATCAGGGGTAACGTGCGCCAAGCGATTTTGCGGATCAGCGTACGCTCATTCACCCCAGCAGCCATGCGTCGTCATTCCCCGTTCCCCATCTGCATGCTAGCAGGGCAGGGCAAAACGACAAGCAGACCCGCCAATTCGATAGGCCCAATGCGGCGGAGACCTTTGACCTTGCCCCGGCGATACGGTATAACCGAGCTGCAGCAAAAGCGGCCGTGCCCCTGAGGCGAGAGGGCTATGCTTTGGCGCGTGTTAATGGTTGACGCTTGATTCGAATCGTCCTAAGCGCGCCATTCACTCGATACGACAAGGGTCATTGCGTCGGTTGGGAATCCTGGATTTTTCGGGGTTTCTTCTTGCGGGGCTTCTTTCGTGGATCGGGTGTTCGCGATGAGATGGGGTGTGGCCCGGCGCTTTCAGCGTTGCTGTCATCACCCTGTGGAGCATGGAGAAACAAGTGGCTCGTATTGCCGGGGTCAATATCCCCACCAACAAGCGCGTAATCATTGCGCTGACCTACATTCACGGTATCGGTGCGCACAAGGCGAAGCAGATCGCCGATAAGCTCGGGATCGATCACGCCCGCCGCGTGCAGGATCTGTCGGACGCCGAAGTGCTCCAGATCCGTGAAGCGATCGACGCGGACCACACCGTGGAAGGCGATCTTCGCCGCGAAACCGCGATGAACATCAAGCGCCTGATGGACCTGGCCTGCTACCGCGGCCTTCGTCACCGCAAGGGTCTGCCCGTTCGCGGCCAGCGCACCCACACCAACGCCCGCACCCGCAAGGGCAAGGCCAAGGCGATCGCCGGCAAGAAGAAGTAAGGCGGC
>CAILIO010000103.1 GCA_903834285.1 uncultured Sphingomonadales bacterium
CGCGATGGAGCGCCTTTCAACCGGTAAGCGCATCAACGGCGCCAAGGACGATGCCGCCGGCCTTGCGATCACCACCACCATGACCTCGCAGATCAAGGGTATGAGCCAGGGGATCCGCAACGCCAACGACGGCATCAGCTTCGCGCAGACCGCCGACGGCGCGCTCAACGAAGTCACCGCCATGCTGCAGCGCATCCGCGAGCTGGCGATCCAGGCAAAGTCGGCGACCTATACCGATACCGACCGCACATCGATGCAGTCCGAGGTCGCCAATCTCACCTCGCAGATCAGCGAAGTGCTCGAAAAGACCACGTTCAACGGCACCAAGCTGTTCACCGTGATTGGCGCGGCCCCCGCAGCCAACGGAGCGGACGATGCGACCTTCTCGATCCAGACGGGCAGCAATACCACCGACACCGTGGACCTGCGCAGCAAGGCGATCGACGGCACCAAGCTGTTTGGCGCCGCCAACACAACCTACAATCCGGCGACGACCCCGCAGGCGATCGACGTCAGCACAGCCACGCTGGCCGGCACGACGATGGACAACGTCGATGCCTCGCTCACCGCGATCAACGTCGCGCGCGCCGAATTCGGCTCGGGCCAGAACCGCCTCGAATCGGTGATCAACAACCTCACCGACAACGTAACCAACCTGTCGGACGCACGCAGCCGCATCCTCGATACCGACTATTCGGCGGAAACGACGATGATGGCCAAGGCCCAGATCCTGAGCCAGGCCTCGACCGCGATGATCGCGCAGGCCAACCAGGCCCAGCAGAATGTACTCTCGCTGCTGAAGTAACCGCTCGGCCCATCCCGCGTGCGGGAGGGGCCGGGGAGGGCGTGTGAGGCCTAGTCCGCAAACCCCACAAAGGTCGCCGCTTCGGACACCGGCTTGCGCTCCGAGATCACCGCATTGGCGGGGAAGCTGTGGTCCGGCCAGCCGAGCGCGATGCTTTTCATGATCACCTGATCCTCGGCGATCCCGGCATGCTCGCGCACCACGGGCGATTGCATGATGCCCTGGCTGTTGATCACTGTGCCGAGCCCGCGCGACCACGCCGCATTGACCAGCGCATTCACCACCCCGCCGCAATCGAACGGCGTGTCGTCGCTGCCTGAAAGTACCTTGTCGTAAGTCACGATGACGCAGACCGGGGCGTCGAACTGGCGGAAGCCGCGCAGCACCCAGTCCTGCCGCTGCTCGGCATTGTCGCGGGCGATGCCCATTGCGGAAAACAGCTGCTTGGCGACGCCGATCTGCCGCTCGCGGTGCACGCCGGCAAAAGCCTCACCCCGGCGGAATTCACGCGAATCCGGCACGCCTGCCAAAATGCGCTCGGTGTTGCCCTGCCGGATGCGCGCCAGCGGCTCGCCGGTGATCACGTAGAAATTCCAGGGCTGCGTGTTCATCGAAGTCGGCGCGCGCATCGCGATCGTGAGCACTTCCTCGATCAGCTTCTGCGGCACCGGATCGGGCTTGTAGCCGCGGATGCTGCGGCGCCCGAGCATGACCTCATCGTATTCCATGTATCGCTCCCCCAAGGATCTTTCCCCATCCGGTAGCGACCCCGCAGCCCTGCGCACAAGCTTTTCCTTGCGCAGATGGGGGCCATCCGCAAAAGGGAGCCCACTATGGAAAACCCCGAAACCGCCGCACCGCTTGATGTCTTCACCGCCGCCCAGACCTCGAAGGCCTGGCCGTTCGAGGAAGCGCGCAAGCTGGTCAAACGCTTCCCCGGCGGCAAGCGCGATGCTGGCGGCGAACTCATCCCTGTGGTGTTTGAGACAGGCTACGGCCCCTCGGGCCTCCCGCATATCGGCACCTTCCAGGAAGTCCTGCGCACCACGCTCGTGCGCCGCGCCTATGAGACTCTCACTGGCGGCCACCCCACCCGCCTGATCGCTTTCTCCGACGACATGGACGGCCTGCGCAAGGTGCCGGACAACGTGCCCAACAAGGCCGTGCTCACCGCCAAGCTCGGCCACCCGCTCACGCGCATTCCCGATCCCTTCGGCACGCACGAAAGCTTCGCGCACCACAACAACGCGATGCTGTGCGCGTTTCTTGACCGTTTCGGCTTCGAGTACGAATTCGTCTCAGCGAGCGACCGCTACAACTCCGGCGAGTTTGACGAGGCGCTCAAGAACGTCCTCGCCAAGTTCGATGCGATCATGGACATCATGCTCCCCACGCTGCGCGAAGAGCGCCGCCGCACCTATTCGCCGGTCCTGCCGATCAGCGAGAAGACCGGCGAAGTGCTGCAGGTGCCCGTCGAAGTCGTCGATGCCGAGGCCGGCCTCGTGCGCTTCGAGGATCAGGGCGAGATGGTCGTCCAGTCGATCCTCGGCGGCAAGTCCAAGCTGCAGTGGAAGGTCGATTGGGCGATGCGCTGGTGCGCGCTCGGCGTCGATTACGAGATGTGCGGCAAGGACCTGACCGACAGCGTCACCCAGTCGGCCCGCATCACGCAGGTCCTCGGCGGCAAGCGCCCCGAAGGCCTGATCTACGAGCTGTTCCTCGATGAGAACGGCGAGAAGATCTCCAAGTCCAAGGGCAACGGCCTCACCATCGAGCAGTGGCTGGAATACGGCAGCGAGGAAAGCCTCGGCTTCTACCTCTTCCGTGAGCCCAAGAGCGCCAAGTCGCTCCACGCCGGGATCATCCCGCGCGCGGTCGATGAATACTGGCAGTTCCGTGAAAAGCTGCCCAGCCAGCCCACCGAGCAGCAGCTCGGCAACCCGGTCTGGCACCTGCTGCGCGCCAACGGCGACACCAGCGGGGCAGGGGATACCCTTCCCGTCACTTACGGCCTCCTGCTCAACCTCGTCGGTGTG
Source organism: uncultured Sphingomonadales bacterium (assembly GCA_903834285.1). GTDB lineage: Bacteria > Pseudomonadota > Alphaproteobacteria > Sphingomonadales > Sphingomonadaceae > Novosphingobium. The sequence continues at coordinate 2,842 of CAILIO010000103.1, forward strand.
CTCGGCGCGCAGGCGACGCGCGCGCAGGTCTGGTCCTACCTCGCCAACTACGTCGCAAACGCTGATCCCGCCGCGCATCCCGCGCTCGATGTGCTGGTCACTTCGGCGCTGGCCTACAACCGCGATTTCGTCGCCCCGACATTGAAGCGCCGCAAGCCTGAACCCAACGAAGCCGCAGCCCTCGCCGCGCTCGATGCCGAACTTGCGGCCACCGATGACAACGCCAGCGCCGAAGACCTCCAGACCTTGGTTTACGAGATCGGCAAGGACCCGCACTACGGCATCGGCGCGCTGCGCGATTGGTTCAAGGCGCTCTATGAAACCCTGCTCGGCTCGGCCCAAGGCCCCCGCATGGGCAGCTTCATAGCGCTTTACGGGATTGCAGGCACGCGGCGGTTGATCGCGGAAGCGCTGGATGGCGTGGAACTGCCAGCGGAGTGATGATGGGGCAGATGGGTGTGCCTTAATAGTCGATTTCGCCGTCGCACCATCCTTCTGCATCGGGCAATATTTCCGGCCTCGCCAATTGTACCTACAGCTTCTCTCGGGCCGCCCCAGGCCAGAACATCCGGCCTCCCACACGAAACAAATCGGTCATATCTGCAGGCCAATGAGCACCATCATCGAACCCGGCTTCTGGATGCCCTTCGACCCGGCGTGACAAACCTGGCGGAGAAAGCTAGCGGACTTTGCGTGAACGCACCTGAACTCCAGAAGCCCGGCATCGAAAGCTTCCAAGCCGGGGCGCCCGCGCTCATTCATCCCCGCAAGCTCGTGCGCGATTTGCAGGCGTTTCGCGATCCGCAGCCGATCCGGAGCGGCTGGGAACTGGCCATCACGTTGCTTCCGTTCCTGACCCTGTTCGCGCTGATGCTGGTCGCAGTAAAGGCAGGCTACCTGCTGGCGCTGGCGGCAACCCCGCTGGCGGGTCTGTTTCTGCTCCGGCTGTTCATTATCCAGCATGATTGCGGCCACGGCGCGTTCCTGCGGAGACGGGGGAGCAATGACTGGATCGGCAGGGCCCTCGGCGTGCTGACGCTGACCCCTTATGACTGCTGGCGCCGTTCGCACGCGCGGCATCACGCCGCCACCGGCAATCTGGACTCGCGCGGCTCCGGTGATGTCGACATGCTCACCGTGCGCGAATACCAGGCGCGCACTCTTCTGGGGCGGTTTTCCTATCGCCTTTATCGCCATCCGCTGGTTCTGCTCGGCCTTGGTCCGGCCTACCTGTTCCTGCTGCGCCACCGGCTTCCCATCGGCCTGATGAAGGAAGGCAGGATCTACTGGCTCAGCGCCCTCGCCACCAATCTGATGACGGCGCTGATCCTCGCCATTCCGCTCTACTGTGTGGGCTTCGGCGTCACCGCGCTCGTGTTCTTCCCCGTGCTGCTGACAGCGGCGTCGATCGGTGTCTGGCTGTTCTACGTCCAGCATCAATTCGAGGACGCGCATTGGGATCGTGCGTCCGATTGGTCGTTCCATGATGCGGCCTTGCAGGGAAGCTCGTACCTCGATTTGCCGCCGATACTGGCCTGGTTCACCGGATACATCGGCGTCCATCACGTCCATCATCTGATGAGCCGGATTCCGTTCTATCGCTTGCCCGAAGTGCTGGAGCAGCATCCCACCTTGCGCGATCTGAACCGGCTCAATGCCGTGCAGGCCTGCAGCACGTTTCGTCTGACCTTATGGGATGAAGACAGTCGAAGCATGGTTTCGTTCCGCGACGCAGAGCGCATCCGGACCTAGCGCAGCGCGTCGGCAGATGACCGCGCTAGGGTCCTGACCTTAGTACCAGGGCCGCGCGCGGTACCACTTCGTCACGATATACTTGACGCCTTGCTCCACCGGCCGCCCCGCGTGGAGCGTCAGCGGGTTCGGTTTCCCGTCGCGCCCCATATTGTTCCACACCAGCAGCGCACCCTTTTGTGGCGGGACCGAGATCGGCACTTTGGGAAACTCGGTCGCGCCGCCCGCTTCCACGGCTGAGAGATAGCCCATAGCCGTCCATGTCCGCTGCCCGCCGCGGCCTTCCTCGGTCGGCCAATAGCTGGCTGACGTATCGAAGTAATCGAAGTGCGCGCGGAATTGCTGGCCGGGCTCATAGCGCTGGCCCTGGATGACCTCGCCATGCGCGTGATCGATGCCCATCAGATCGTCGATCCGCCGTTCCAGCATTTTGATGAATGGATCGCCCGGATCGACATCCCCGCTGTAGCTGGTGCGGCCGCTGTCGGCATTCCCATGATAGGTGGGGGACGGCCGCGCCACCGCATCAACCATCTTGATCAGCCGTGCGCATTCCTGTGCCGTGAAGAAATCGGCCACGCCGTAGATCTCGATGGTGTCCAC
>CAILIO010000104.1 GCA_903834285.1 uncultured Sphingomonadales bacterium
CGACCGTGGCAATCATCTCATGACGCAGCTCATCCGCCAGCTGGCGCAATTGCGAAGGATGAAGCTTGCGAAGGTCGTCAGGCGTATCGACCGTATCGAGCAGCGGCGTATGTGAAGTGGTTACCATGCGTTCCGAGTTACATAAGCGGACCCGGCTTGTCGATTGCAGCCGGGCGGAGTTTGTCCAGGAAGATCACAAAGGGCGCCAGCACCTGAACCCGTGCTGACCGAGCGGTTGGCGCGCAGGCCCGATGGTCAGCGCACGTTCTCCATCGCCGCCCGCGCTAGGGCCGCCAGCCGGGGGAGGGACTCCGCCCGTTCGCGCGCCTGTGCGTTGCTGGCCGTGCCGCGCAGCACCCGGCCCTTGATGCCGTGCATGATGGCGGCGAGGCGGAAGAAGTTGAACGCGAGGTAATAGTCCCAGTTGGCGATGCCTTCGCGCCCCGTGCGTGCGCAATAGGCAGCGATATATTCGGCCTCGGTCGGCAGCCCCAGCGGGACCGGGTCCGCCCCGCCAAGCCCCGCCACGATATCGCCCGGCATGCGGTACATCATCGCGTGATAGGCAAAGTCCGCCAGCGGATGGCCCAGCGTCGAAAGCTCCCAGTCAAGCACGGCGAGCACGCGCGGCTCGGTGGGGTGGAAGATCATGTTGTCGCAGCGGAAATCGCCGTGGACGATTCCGGTCTCGTCGCCTGCGGGGATTGCTGTGGGGAGCCATTCGACCAGCGCATCCATGTCAGGCAGTCGCCCGGCGAGCTCGTCCTCAAGGTATTGCTTCGACCACCGCCCGATCTGGCGCGCGAAGTAATTGCCCGGCCGGCCATAGTCGCCAAGGCCTACCGCCTCGACATCGACCGCATGCAGCGCCGCAATCACGCGGTTCATTGCATCGAAATAGGCTGCACGCTCGGGCTTGGACACCTCGCCGAAAGAGGCGTCCCAGAAGATCCGCCCCTCGACCATGTCCATCACGTAGAACGCGCTGCCGATCACGCTTTCATCCTCGCACACCGCGAAAATGCGCGCCGTGGGAACCTCAGTCTCCGCCAGCGCCTGCTGCACCCGCGCCTCTCGCAGCACATCATGCGCACCCTTGAGCAGTGGGCCCGGCGGCTTGCGGCGCAGCACATAGCGCTGGCCTGGCGTGGTCAGCCGGTAGGTCGGGTTGGACTGGCCGCCATTGAACTGCTCGACCGTGAGTGGCCCGGCAAACCCTTCGACATGCCCTGCCATCCATGCGGTCAGCGCTGCTTCATCAAACGCGACGCGGACCTTGCCCGCGCCGCTGTTCGCCGCCGCGAGGTCTGCACTCACTGCGCGGCCTTCCAGTCACGCCGCAGCTTCTTGGCGAGGCTCCACTTGTGGACCTCGGTCGGGCCGTCATAGATGCGGAACGCGCGGACTTCGCGGAACATCGTCTCGACAATCGTCTTGTCGGTCACGCCAAGCCCGCCCATCACCTGCACGCACTTGTCGGCAATCCGCATCAAGGCCTCGGAGACCGCGACCTTGGTCATCGAGCTTTCGACGGTGCCAAGCGAGCCGGTATCGAGCACGCTTGCGCACCAGTCGATCATCAGTTCGCACTGCTTGATGTCGATCATGTTCTCCGCGAGCATGAAGCCCACGCCTTCGTGATCGATCAGCGTCTTGCCGAAGGCCATGCGGCGGTTGGCATAATCGGTCGCGATTTCCTGCGCGCGCATGCAGCCGCCCAGCCAGCGCATGCAGTGCGAAAGCCGCGCCGGGCTGAGGCGGATTTGCGCATACTTGAAGCCTTCGCCGGCATCGCCCAGCATCTGGTCCGCCGGAATGCGCAGGTTGTCGATGGTGATCTCGGCGTGGCTGCCCGGCATCGAGCTGTCGATCGTGTTGGGCACGCCGGTGATCTGGATGGCGGGATCGGGCAGGTCTACAAGGAACATGCAGGCGCCGCCCTTGCTGTCCGGATCCTCGGACTTGGCCATCACGATACCGACTTTGGCGCCCTCGGCTCCCGTGATGAAGCACTTCTTGCCGTTCACCACCCAGTGGTTGCCGTCCTTGCGGCAGGTGGTGAGCATCATCGAAGGGTCCGCGCCAGCGCCGTTCAGTTCGGCCGGCTCGGTCATCAGGAAGGCCGAACGCGCGCGGCCCTCGACGAGCGGTTTCAGGAAACGCTCCTTGAGCTCGGGGCTGCCGACATGGCCGATGAGGTACATGTTGCCCTCGTCCGGCGCCTGCGTGTTGCAGGCCAGCATGCCGAGCGGCGTGAGGCCAGACTTGATCAGGATGACCGCCGTCTCGCGCTGGTTGAAGTGGCTGCCATCGGGCCGGATATGCGGGGTCAGCACGCCCGCTTCGCGCGCCAGATCGCGCATTTCCATGACGAGTTCATCGGTCGGCGCCCCGTGGTGGTCGCGGCGCGGGTCCTGCTCGTAGGCAAAGATCTTGTCCCGCACGAATGCCTCGACCTTCGCGGCCATTTCCAGCGCTTCGCTGCTGATCGTCATGCCTCAAGCCTTCGTCTGGAGTGGTGGATACGGGGGCATTTGCCACGAATCACGGGCAGCTTCCCTGATAATTTTTTACGCATGAGTAGATTGCATGCGCACAAGTTTTCCGTCAACTTGAACCGCACGATGCAGCCCGCCCCATCGCCTTTCCCTACACAGGAAGAAAAGCGCGCCGCCCGTGAGGCGAAGCGCGCCGCTGTGCTGCGCGCGGCGGTGCAGATGTTCAACGAACGCGGCTTCCACATGACCTCGCTCGACGACGTTGCGGCGCGGCTCGGCATCTCGAAGCCGACGATCTACCACTACCTCGGCAACAAGGATCAGGTCCTGCTCGAATGCGTCTCGATCGGCCTTGGCCAGCTTATCGAAGCCGCCGAGCAATCGCGCGCTCGCGAAGGCACCGGCGCGGACCGCCTGATCGCGTTCCTCATCCGCTACGGTGAGGTCAACATGGACGATTTCGGCCGCTGCGTGATCCGCACCGGCGATGAAGCGCTCGCACCCGAAAGCCGCGAGCGTTTCCGCGCGCTCAAGCGCCAGATCGATACGGACTTGCGCGGGCTGATCGAAGCGGCCGTGGCCGATGGCTCGATTGCCCCTTGCGATATCAAGCTCACCGCCTTCACGCTCGCCGGCGCACTCAACTGGCCCGCCCGCTGGCACGAACCGCAGGGCGCGCTGCCGGGCGAGGTTATTGCCCGGCACTTGGTCGACATTCTCGCGCAAGGGTTCCTGCCGCGATGACGCTGCCGCCCGCCCGCAGGCGAGGCCCTGCGCTCACCATCCTGACCGAAGGCTGCCACGCATGAGCGCTGATACTCCCGTTTCCTCCGCTGAAGAATCGCTGCTGCGGCTGCACCGCATCACCTCGCATGATGACCTTGTGCTCGCTGCCGATGATCTGGGGCCGCTCGATGCCCCGGTCGTTATCCTCCTCCACGGCGGCGGGCAGACGCGGCACAGCTGGTCCGGTGCTGCCAAAGCGTTGGCCCGGCGCGGCTACCGCGTGATCAATTTTGATGCGCGTGGGCACGGTGAGAGCGAGTGGTCCGCTGTAGGGGCCTATTCGCTCGACGACCGCGTTGCTGATCTCGAAGCGATTGTCATGCAGCTCGGCCGGCCTTTCGCGCTGGTCGGGGCCTCGCTCGGCGGGGCAACTTCGATCCACGCGACTGCGCAAGTGATGCGGCCGGGCGCGCTCGTGTTGGTCGATATCGTGCCCCATCCGGAGCCTGAGGGGATCAACCGCATCGTCACGTTCATGCGCGCGCATCCGGACGGGTTTGCCACGCTCGACGAGGCGGTCGATGCCGTCGCCGCATACAATCCGGAGCGCCCGCGTCCGCGCGATCCGGCTGGCCTGATGCGCAATCTGCGCCAGCGCGAGGATGGCCGGCTCTACTGGCACTGGGATCCCCGGATCGTCGCGCCCCGCCCGCAGGACTTTCATGAAACGGTGCGGCAGTCTGCGGCCACGTTGCCGCAGACCGGCGTGCCAGTCTTGCTGGTCCGCGGCCTCAAGAGCGATGTCGTCAGCGATGCCGGAGTGGCCGCCTTCCGCGCCCTCGTGCCCGATCTGGAAGTGGCCGATGTCGGCGGGGCTGGGCACATGGTCGCAGGCGATCGCAACGATGCCTTCAACGAAGCGGTGATCGCCTTCCTAGAACGGCACTTGCCGTCGGAGTAGGGGGCGAGCAAGCCCCGGAGCAAAGGCCTTGCTCCAGGCGCACAAACGCCGCACAATTATAGGCACAACCTGCGGCGAACCCGCATAAATCCCCACCACACCGGATAACGCCCGCATGGACAAGCTCGATCGCCAGCTGCTCGCCTTGCTGCAGGTCGATGCCTCGCGCGCCCACGCCGATCTGGCCAAGCTGGTCAATCTCTCTTCCAGCCAGGTCTCGCGCCGCATCGCCCGGCTCGAAGCCGATGGCTATATCCGCGGCACCGTCGCCTTGCTCAGCGAAGCCGCGCTCGGCCTACAGGTCGAAGCCTATGTCGCGGTCGCCATGGCGAGCTATGCGCCCGATGTCGTGAGCGGCTTCCATGCGCGCATCTCCGCGCTCGAAGAAGTGCTCGATTGCAGAGCCACCACCGGCGATTCCGATTATCTCCTGCGCATCGTCGCGCGCGATCTCGCCAGCTACTCGCGGCTGATGAACGAGCAGCTGCTCGGCCACGGCGATGTCGCCAGCGTGCGTTCCAGCGTGGTGCTCGACCGGATCAAGCACACCACCAGCCTGCCGCTGCCGCCAGTCTGATTGCCGCCCAGCACATCCGGGAGAGAACAATGATAAAGCTCACTTTCTGCCTCCACCGTCTGCCGCAGCTGAGCCGCGCGGAATTCCAGGACTATTGGCGGAACAAACACGCGCCGCTCGTCGCGAGCGTGCGCGATGCGCTCAAGATCCGGCGCTACGTCCAGCTCCATTCGCTTGCCGATACAGAGGGCGCGCCCTTCGCCGTGGCCCGCGGCGCGCCCGAAGCCTACGACGGCGTTGCGCAATTGTGGTGGGACAACCTCGAAGATCTTGCCAGCTCCAGCCCCGAAGCCATTGCTGCAGGCGCGCTTCTCCTCGAAGACGAGCGCAAATTCATCGATCTGCCGCGCTCCCCGCTGTGGCTGGGTGAGGAGCACGTGATCTTCTAGGGCGCGTAGATCAGCGTCACGCTCGATTCCCGTTCCGCCGCAATCGCTTCGGGCGCCAGATCGATCCGCTTGAACCGGTTCTGAGCATGCATCTGCACCTGATCGGTCAGGTGCACCGTGCCGTGCCTGGCCGGGTCGATGAACTGGTTCTGCCCGCCCGCTTCGGTGATTGTGTAGATTGCCGGCGCGCCGGGGGTTAGCTCCATCATGCCCACCCACTCCTCGCCGCCATTGAGCGGCACCATTTTCGGCCCCAGACCGAGCTCGCTCCACAGCGCTTTGGCGCGTTCGTCATCGTCGGGCAGCGGCGGGCGCGCCGGGTCCTCGGCCTCCTCGGTGAAGTATTTCCAGAACACGGGCCGCTTCCACGCGTCCATCGCGGCCGAGCCGAACTGCGGCCGTACCGCCGCAATTGCGCGCCGGATTGTTTCGGCCACCACCGCATCGCGCGGCCGCCCCGCACTGTAGTCAAACTCTACCGGAAGCCCCGCCGCCGGTCCCTGCAACACTCGGTAAAGCAGCGCCGTGCGGTATTTCTGATAGCGCTTCGCATCGATATCCTTCCACCACGTTCCCATGACCGGCGCCAACAGCACCTCGGGCGCCGTTTCCAGCCAGGCGCGAAACAGCGTCAGCCCCGCAGAGTCGTAACGCTCATCGCCATCACGGTCCTCATAGAGCCCGTTCCATGATGTCATCAGCTCCACCGCCTGCGACACTTCGGGATCATGCGCGCTCGCCGCCGCTGCGCGCAAGAACGGGGCGAACATATAAGGCGGCGCATTTGCCCGGTCGCGCGCGCCAAAGCCGTTCCAGATCTGGCGGTTGTAGTCCGCCATATCCGCCAGCGTCGCGCCGTGTGAACCCCCCGCCAGCTTGGCGCCCAGCCAGGTGCGGAACGTCGCCCCCATCCGCGCGTCGTCGCCCTCGCGGCTCCACGTCGTTGCCTTGCTGTTCCATGCGTGGATCCAGCCCTGCCTCGGGTTCACCATGTGCGGCCGCTCGGCGGGTGAGAGGAAGCCCTGCCACTCGTATGCGCCGGTGCCGGGGGTGGGCAGACGCGGATCGGTGCCGGGCGCCCGGCGCGGCATCAGCCCCGTCTCCCAGAACCCGATCTCGCCGCTCTCATTCCCGTAGCAAATCCCGAAATTGGTCGAGACCTTGCCCATCGCCGCATCGAACTCGGCCATGGACTGCGCCCGCTGCATGTCGACGAACGCCGCCCAGTTCTCGAGCTCATGCCCGCGCATCGCAAAGCGCTGGCTGTAGGCAATCCCGCCAGCCTTGTCCTCGCTCACCACCGCGCCGTGGACCGTCCAGCGCAGCTCCCGCACCACCGGCGAGGCGCCCTTGACCAGGATCGTCTGCGCCTGCCGCACCATCGGTCGCCACTGGCCCTTGAACCAGTAGAGATCGGGGTTCTTCGGATCGAGCTTCTCAGCAAAGGTGTCGGTAGTGTCGCCATGGCCCGATGTCACCAGCCAGCCATGATGCGCCGCGCGGCCCATGATCGGCACGCCGAACGCCGGGATCGTGAACCCCGCGCTGTCAAACCCGCCGCCTTGGAGATGGATTTCCGGCCCGTCCGCCGTCGCCTCCATCATCAGCACGCGCCCGCTCGCTGTGCGCTGCGGCCCGAGCACGAGGCAGCGGCTGTGATCTCTCCCCGGCGCTGGGATCGGCTCGGCGGCTTTGGCGCGCGGCAGCAGCGTGAGAAACGTCGCCTGCGGGAGGGGCTGGGCAGGGGCCAGGTCCTCGCCCGGCGGAATCACCGTTGGCGTCTCGGGATCGTGCACCGGCACCAGATCATTGAACAGCTGCCGCGCCTTGGCCTCGCCATGCTTGGCGATCATCGCCTGCAGGAAGGCGAGGTTGGTCACTTCCGAACCGCCGCGCCCGCGCGGAAAACTCGCGATCATCGCGAGGAAATCGGTCAGCACCCAGCGTTCGGGCTTCACGCCCCAGTGGGTGAATTCATACGGCGTCTTGTGCGCCGGGTCCGCCTCGATCTCCGCAATCGCCCGGTTCACGCCCGCGACATAGGCCACGATCATCCGTTGATATTCAGCGCCCAGCGTGCCGTACATCCGCAGGAGCTCGGCCTTGTCCGGCAACCGCTGGCGCGAGACCACATCCGATTCCACCGCCGACGGCCCCAGCACTTCGGCCAGCCGCCCCAGCGCCCGCCGCCGCGATTGCTCCATATCGGCCAGCCGGTCCTGCGCCTCGGCATAGCCCACGCCGTAGAGCACGCCCTCCGACGTCTCGCCAAACACATGCGGCACGCCAAAGCTATCGCGGTCTATCCGCACGGTCTGGGAAGGGGAAGGCGCCTCGCCGGCCTGTGCCCCCGCCGGCAACCCTGCCACCACTAGCGCAAGTATTAACCGCCGCCTGTTCATGGCCTCAGCCCTCCACACTCTCCAGCGCTCGCACATGCCGCCCAAGCGCATCCCCGCCGATCCCGCGCATCCCCTGCGCGGCAAGCGAAGCCACAACACGCGCCGGATCAAGCGCCTGCACCGCCAGCCCCTCGCTGAGCGCCATGGCCGCCGCCGTCCCCGCCGCCTGTCCCATCGCCATGCACTGCGGCATTCCGCGCACAGAGGCGAAGGCCGCCGGATCAGCGCAGACCAGCCGCCCGGCGAAGAGCAGGTTGGCGGGCCGTTCCGGCACCATCGCGCGGAACGGGATCGTGTAATAATCCCCCGCGCTGACGATTGCATCGTGGGTCATGTCCGCATCGCCGCGCATCACATCATCGATCGGATTGTCGCAGGCCACGATGCCGTCCTCGGGCTTGGCCCCTGCGCGCAGATCTCGTGCCAGAATGCGGTGCACCGCCTCCAGCTTGCGCGTCTCGCGCACGCCAACCGTCGGCCCCAGCTCGCTCATTCGCGCGCGCTCGAAGCCCGGCACGTGGCTGATCAGGAACCGCGCCAGCTGGTGGCACCGCCGCCGCCCCTCCTGCGTCGCCCGCGCCACGGCCTGCGGGTCGGTGCCGTCCACCCCGCGGATATGCACCGAATTGCAGAACACCATGTCGCGGTGAAACCCGCGCATAAGATAGAGCTTGGCCAGATCGGGATGGAGCAGCCCGGCCGCGATCCCCATGGCGGCCTCCTCCTCGAAATAGGGATCGTCGTGCGCAAATACGCGGGTCCAGTCCGCGCCGACCATCGAGAACGAGAGCGTCACCCCCATCATGTTGCCGCGCCCGTCGCCCACCATGAAGGGAACGCGAGCCCGCGCCGAGGTATCGCCATCGCCCGAACAGTCGATCACCATCCCGGCCTCGATCACCATCGGCCCGGTGCGGTCGGTGCACTCCACCCGCGCGATCCGTCCGTCCTCCAGCACCGGCGCGCCGGCAAAGGTGTTCAGATGCACCTCGACGCCGGCATCCTCCAGCATCTGGAACATCGCAAAAACAGCCGCTTCGTGGTCATAGATTACTTCGCAGCCGAAGTTCTCCAGGGTCGAAGGTCGCACCTCCGCCATCGGCGGCTCCATCGCGAGAAGCTGGTCGGTCAGCTCGCCAAACACCCCGCCGATGCTCCGTCCGGTAGGGTAGCCGCCACCCCAGGGCATCCCCGGGCAGAACGCCATGACCCCGCCAATCTTGCTCGTTCCCTCGATCAACCGCACGTTTGCGCCTTGCCGCGCCGCGCCCAGCGCGGCGCCAAAGCCTGCTGTCCCCCCGCCGATAACCAGTACATCGGCCTTGAGCTGCCGCACCATCATTCCCCCGAAACGTGTCACGCACAGCAAACGCGATTTACCGTGTGCTTGCAACTGCGCGTGTCTGCGGGCTTATAGACGCCAACAAGGTCTTCGCCAGCAAGACCCAACGGGAGTGCTCACCCATGCCGTCCATCGCCGATCCCCTCGTCCTTCCCTGCGGCGCTGTCCTGCCCAACCGCCTCGCCAAGGCCGCGATGACCGAAGGGCTCGCCGATCCGCAAGGCCGCGCAACGGCCGAACTCGCGCGGCTATATGGTCTCTGGTCCGATGGCGGCTCGGGCCTGCTCATCACCGGCAATGTCCAGATCGACCGCGATCACCTCGAACGCCCGGGCAATGTCATCATCCAGGGCGCGCAGGATGACGCCGCACTCGCGGGCCTGCGCGCCATGGCGAGCGCCGGAACGCGCGCAGGCGGACATATCTGGATGCAGATCAGCCACGCCGGCCGCCAGACGCAGGTTACCGTCAACCCGCATCCCAAGGCGCCCTCCGCCGTCGCCGTGGGCCTCCCCGGCAAGCAGTTCGGCCTGCCCGAGGCGCTGACCGAGCCGGAAATCCTCGATCTGATCGAACGCTTCGGTCACGCCGCCGAAGTGGCCAAGGCCACCGGATACACCGGCGTCCAGATCCACGCCGCGCACGGTTACCTGCTATCCCAGTTCCTCAGCCCGCGCGCCAACTTGCGCACCGACCAGTGGGGCGGCACGCTCGAGAACCGCGCCCGCATGCTCATGGCGGTTGTCGCGCGCGTCCGCGCCGGGGTCGGCCCCGAGTTTCCCATCGGCGTGAAGCTCAACTCTGCCGACTTCCAGAAGGGCGGCTTCGCTTTCGAAGATAGCGTGATTGTCGCGGGCTGGCTCCAGTCAGCAGGCGTCGATCTGCTCGAAATCTCGGGCGGCTCCTACGAACAGCCCGCGATGATGGACATCCAGGGCATGGAAGCGCCGGACGCGCCTCCGCAAAAGGCCTCAACCGCCGCGCGCGAGGCCTACTTCGTCGATTTCGCCAAGACCATGCGCGCCTCGCTGACCATGCCGCTCCTCGTCACCGGGGGCTTCCGCACCCGCCGCGCGATGAACACCGCGCTGGAAACCGGCGGGGCGGACGTCATCGGCCTCGGCCGCCCGCTCTGCGTCGATACCGCCGGCCCCGCCAAGCTGCTCGCGGGCGCCGAGGAACTCGACCGCTGGGAAAACAAGCTCAAGCTCCTGCCGCCCTGGCTCTCGTTCCTCGGCGGCCTCAAGATGCTGCGCGCGGTCGAAGGCTTTGCTGTCACCTACTGGTATTACGCCCAGATCGATTCCATCGCCCGCACCGGCAAGGCCAATATCGGCATTTCGCCGTTCTCGGCGCTGCTCAGCATCCAGAAAGCGGGCAAGGCCTGGCTCAAGGCGCGGAGGTGAGGCGGCTCACTTCCTCACAAACACCAGCTTGCCGCCCAACAGCGTCATCATGCAGCGCATGTCCTTGAGATCGGCCGTGGGTACCGCATAAGGATTGCGGTCCCACACCGCCACGTCGGCCAGCTTGCCCACCTCGAGCGAGCCTGTCTGCTTCTCGAGGAACAGCTGCCGCGCCGCCCAGATCGTGTGGCTTTTCATCGCGATGTGGATGTCCACCGCCTCCGCCGTGCCGAAGGGCGCCTTGCCGAAGCGGTCGCCATCGGGTTCACGCGCGACCGATGACCACAGGCCGTAGCGCGGTGCATAAGGCGTCACCGGATAGTCCGATCCGTCGCTGTAGATGATCCCGCGCTTCACATAAGTCGCGTAGGGCATCATCTTCACGCTGCGCTGCGGTCCCCATCCCGCCGCCAGCGCATCGCCGAGGAACCAGAGGAACTCCGCCTGCGCTTCAGGATAGCCGGAATCGTATGTCTTCTGGAGGTCCGCCATCACGTCGATAGCATGCTCCGTCGGCAAATTGGCATGTATCAGGCTGTGGCGCAGGCCCTGCTTCGGCCACTTCTTCAGCGCCTCTGCATAGGCATCGACCACCGTGTCGATCGCCCTGTCGCCGATCGCATGGGTGCCGATCGGCATGCCTTCCTTGGTGAACAGCATGACCATCTCGCGGAAGATCTCGGGCGCCATTTGCGGCAGCCCGGTGCCGGGATTGGCATGGGTCGCATCCGCCTCGAACGGCTTGTAGACCCACGCTGTGCGCCCCGCACCCGATCCGTCAAGGAAGATCTTCACCCCGCAGACATCAAGATTGCTTCCGGGCATCGCCGCGATTTCCCGCTTGCGCTGGCGATAATCATCGACTGCTGCGCGTGCTGCCGTCATGTCAGTCCGCGCGAAGGTCAACGTGCAGACATGCATGGTGAGCGGTGCCTTCTTTGCCGCATCAGTATAGACATCCCACTCACGCCGGTCGGTGCGCGGGTCCTTGAAGCCCGTCAGCCCTTCGGACAACGCACCTTCGATCACGTGGGTCAGCCCCTTGGCACGCGTCGCCGCGTCCACCGGCGGCACCAGCTTTTCCAGCACGTCCTGCGCGCTGTCATAAAGCACGCCATTGAGCGCGCCGCTCGCATCCTTGTCGAAGCGCCCACCCGCGGGATCGGGCGTCTTCGCGTCAACTCCTGCCAGCTTCAGCACCGCACTGTTGACCAGCGTATAGTGCCCGGTCGTGTTCCCCAGCGCGACCGGATGGCCGTCCGATACCGCGTCCAGCTCAGCCAGCGATGGCGGGTGATGTTCGGCAATGCGGCTCTCGTTCCAGCCCGAACCCGTCACCCACGCGCCTGCCGGCAGTTCCGCTGCGCGCGCCTTCACCCGAGCGAGAAAATCGGCGACGCTCGAAGCCTCGCCCAATTGCAAGTTCGCGACCTCGTCGATCCCCCCTTCGAGCGCATGGGCATGGGCATCGATCATCCCCGGCGTCGCGGTTTTGCCCGCAAGGTCGATCACCTTGGTGCGCTTGCCGATATAGGCGGCAATCGCCTTGTCGCTCCCGAGCGCGACAATCCGCCCGCCGCGGATCGCCATGGCCGAGACCACGCGGTCCTTTGCATCCACCGTCAGGATCGTGCCGCCGTGCAGCACCGTATCCGCCGGCACCGGGGCTTTCGCCCCCGCCGGCACCGCCGCCAAAACCAGCGCCAGCGCGCCCGAAACAGCCAGTTTCCTCATTGCAATGCCCCTCAGCTACCCTTAAATACCAAGGGGTAAGCGCAGGGCCTTTGCTGTCAAGTCGCAGCGCGCCGCTTCCGGCCTGTCCTGCCGCTTTCAATGTCCACCATGCCAGTACAGTCCCCTAGGGCCGCACCCGGTTCATGCCGGCCGTGCGCCCGCCCATCCTGCAAAGGAGACCACCATGAACCCCGATCTTGTGCTCATCCTCGATGCCGCCGCGTTTGCGGCGGACAAGCACCGGCGCCAGCGCCGCAAGGATGCCGAGGCAACGCCCTATATCAATCATCCGCTCGCGCTTGCCACGATCCTCGCGCGCGAGGGCGGAGTCGCCGATGCCGAGGTGATCGCGGCCGCGCTGCTGCACGATACCGTCGAGGATACCGAAACCACCCCGGCCGAGATCGCGGCCCGCTTCGGAGCCGGTGTGGCCGAGATCGTGGCCGAAGTGACCGATGACAAGGCGCTCCCCAAGCAGGAGCGCAAGGCCCGGCAGGTCACCCATGCGGCGCAAGCCTCGCCGGGGGCAAAGCTGGTCAAGCTTGCGGACAAGATCGCCAACTTGCGCGATCTCGCGGTATCGCCGCCGGCTGACTGGGACCACGCGCGCAAGGCCGGTTATGTCCGCTGGGCCGGCGAAGTCGTGGCGGGGCTGCGCGGCACGAACCCCGCGCTCGAAGCTGCCTTCGATGCCGCCGCCGCGGCCTTCGCCTAGCGACTCACGGCAGCATGCGCTGCAATTCCTTCTCGCCGTCGATCCACTGGTGCTTCAGCGCGCCGATCACATGCGCCGCAAACAGCGCCCACAGCGCATAGCCCAGGATCTCGTGCGCCGCGCCAAAGTTGTCGTGCACGCTCTTCTTGGTCGCAGCATCAAGCGCCATTACCATGCTGATGCGCGGCCATTCGAACAGGCCGAACCAGTGCATCGGATGCGTCGCGGCGTCCTTCCATGCCGAATCCATAATCCATCCCGTCAGCGGCATGGCAAAGATGAAGGCATAGAGCGACCAGTGCGCCACATGGCTCGCCTTGATTTCCCAGGGCTTGTAGCTGGCAGGAAGGGCAGGGGGCGTGTGCGTCAGCCGCCACAGCAGCCGCATCACCGCAAGGCCCAGCACGGTCACGCCGATCGATTTATGGGCATCGATCAGCGGCCGGACGTTTTCATCGCCTACCGCTTCCCAGATATTGGGCAGCAACAAATTCACGAAAACGCCGAGCGCGATGATCCAGTGAAGGGCTATCGCTATGCCGCTGTATTTCTTGACCATGATCTTCTGTGCTCCGGTCGAACTATTGCCGATTGTTCACGTGCCTGCCCCTCAATCGCAATAGCCGGTTCAGCTTGGCAAGGCTATGCCCCGTTCCCATGCCGTCACTTAACGCTGTTCTGTTCGCCGAGTCCCCGCGCTTCACGCCGCGCCCCATCCCGCTGGTCAGCCGCCTCATCGGAATCGCCGCGCCGCTTCTGTTCTTGGCGCTCACCGCGCAGGCGTTCTATCGGCAGGGCCTCGGCATGTGGTCGGTCGGCGTGGTCTATATCCTTTATGATACCGCGCTGCTGCTGTTCACCGCATGGCAGATCCGCAAGCTGGTCGCCGATACCAGCCGGCCGGTGCCCCACACCACCGATATGCCGACGCCCCGGACGACTTTGGGCGTGATCGTCGCCGCGCACAACGAAGCCAGCGTCATCCGCCTCACGGTGGGCCGGCTCCTCGCGCAGGCCCAGCCGCCCGAGGCGATTTTGATTGCCGATGATGGCTCCAGCGATGAAACCCCAGCCGCCATGCTTGAAGCCTATGGCATGGCCGTCCCTTGCATTGGCGGCATGGCTGAAACGGTGATCGGCGCTACCCGCCTGCAATGGCTGCGCCTGCCCCATGGCGGCAAGGCGCGCGCCCTCAATCAGGCGCTGCAGCACGCGCCCACCGATGTCGTGCTCACAGTCGATGCTGATACCCTGCTGGAACCCGGCGCGATTGCCGCGATGCGCACCGCCTTCTTGCGCGATCCCGCGCTGGTCGCCGCCACCGGCGTGCTCCAGCCAATCTGCGGCCCCTCGCTTTCGGGCCGCCTGTTCGAGTGGTTCCAGTCCTACGAATATGTGCGCAACTTCCTCTCGCGCCATGCCTGGATGCAACTCAACGGCCTGCTACTGATCTCGGGCGCCTTCGCGGCCTTCCGGCGTGAGGCGGTGCTCGCCGTCGGCGGCTTCGATCCCGATTGTATGGTCGAGGATTACGAGCTGATCCACCGCCTTCACCGCCATTCGAACGACCACGGCCTTGGCTGGCAGGTTGGCGTCGTTGGCGGCGCGCTCGCCCGCACCGATGCCCCGGCCACGATCCGCGGCTTTCTCAAGCAGCGCCAGCGCTGGTTCGGCGGCTTCCTCCAGACCCAGCACTGGAACCGCGACATGGTGGGCAACAGCCACTACGGCCTCGTTGGCACACGCATGCTCCCTGTGAAGGCGCTCGATACGCTGCAGCCGATCTACGGCCTTGCCGCCTTCGCTATCCTCATCTTCCTTGTTGCGACGGGCCGCTTCTACCTTGCTTTCCCGATCCTCCTTGTGATGGTGGCCAAGATCGTGATCGATCTTACTTTCCACCTCTGGTCGCTCGGCATCTACAAGCGCTGGACCGGCCGCAGCGAAGGCCTGCGCTTCGGCCCTGCGCTGATCGCCGCGCTGGCGGAGCCGTTCAGCTTTCAGCTCCTGCGCCACACCGGCGCGCTGCTCGGCTGGTACGCCTTCCTCACCGGCAGCCAGACCTGGACCCGCGCCACCCGCAGCGCGCTGGAGCATCAGGCCTGAGAGCCGTCGGGGCCCGCGCTTGGTAAGGCCCGAATAGACGCAAAATGGCAGCAAAAACGCTGTCGCCCCGCTCAGAGCGGGTGGTCTTGGCCGCAACGCGGTGTGTTATCGTAGCCGTCTTGCCGTGGGCCGGCCGGAGTGTGCCAGCCAAGGCC
>CAILIO010000105.1 GCA_903834285.1 uncultured Sphingomonadales bacterium
ACCCTTTCGATGCCGCTTGATTCGGTCATCCGCGATCCCCGCCAGAATATCCGGTTGCGCCCCGACGACGTGGTGGCCGTGCTGTTCCAGCCATTCAGCTTCATTGCGCTGGGGGCGAGCAACCTCAACGCCGAAGTGCCGTTCGAGGCAACCGGCATGTCGCTCTCCCAGGCGCTCGGCCGGATCGGCGGCCTGCGCGACGAGCGTGCCAATGTGCGCGGGGTGTTCATCTTCCGCTACGAAGACCCCGCAGTGTTGGGATCGGCGGCCGCAGGCCGACCGGCACGGTCAGATGGCACGATCCCGACGGTCTACCGGCTGGACCTGAGCGCACCATCCAGCCTGCTTGTCTCGCAGAACTTTCCGATCCACGACAAGGATGTGATCTACGTCTCCAACGCGCCGGTGGCGGACTTCCAGAAGTTCATCGGGATCGTCTCGTCGGCGACGTTCTCGATTGTTGGCATTACCAACGCAATCCGCTGAGGCTGCTCAGCCGAGCATGTCCTCGACCTGGGCAAGGCGTTCCTTGCCGAAGAACATCTCGCCTTCGACAAAGAAGGTGGGGATCCCGAAGGCGCCGCGATCAGCGGCGTTCTGCGTGTTGGCGGCGAGGCGTTCGCGCACCGAGGCGGACTGGGCGCCCTCGGCGAGTGCGGCGGCGGGGAGACCGGCAGCGGCGATAACCGCTTCGACGGCTGCGGTATCGGAAGGATCGAGCCCATCTTCCCATACCGCGCGCAGGAACGCGTCGGCGCACTGCTCGCCGCAGCCCAGATCGATGGCGGCGAGTAACGACCGCAGAAGTTCGAGCGAGCGGAACGGGAACGCCGGGTTCATGCGGAATTTGGTGAGGCCATGGCGGGCGATGAACCGCTGCATTTCCAGCTGTGCGTAGGCGTTTTTGCCCTTCACTTCGGCATCACGAATGAAGGGCGGGGCATTGCCGGTGAGCTTGTGCATGCCGCCGAGCAGTGTGGGCGTGATAGTGATCGTGGCGCCCTTGCGCGCGGCGATGGCCTTCAATGGCCACCACACGAGATAGCCGTTGGGGCTGACGAAATCGAAGATGAACTCGATGGTCTTGGTCATGTCAGAAACGCTCCTGCCAGGGGCGAAGATCAAGCTCGTGCGTCCATGACGAGCGGGGTTGCTGGTGCAGCCAGACGAAGGCCTGCGCGGCATCTTCGGGTTTGAGCACCGAATCCTCCGCAAGCAGCGGCGTCACGTCCTCGACGCGCGAGCGCAGGAATGTACCATCGATCGCGCCATCGCAGACAACGTGGGCGACATGGATGCCTTCCGGCCCGAGTTCGCGCGCCATCGACTGGGCAATCGCGCGCAGCCCGTGCTTGGCGGCAGCGAAGGCTGCGAAGCCGGCTCCGCCGCGCAGCGAGCCGGTCGCGCCGGTGAAGAGGATCGTCCCCTCTCCGCGCGGTGCCATCACGCGCGCGGCTTCGCGCCCCGCCAGAAAGCCGGCGAAGCAGGCCATTTCCCAGACCTTGGTAAAGACGCGCGCGGTGGTCTCGCGGATGCCGAAGCGGACATTGGCGCCGATGTTGAACACCGTGACCGCGATCGGGCCGATCTCGCGCTCGATCCGGTCAAACATCGCAGTGGTTTCCTCTTCCGAGCGGGCATCGACGCCGAACGCGTGCGCTGCACCGCCTTCAGCGCGGATTTCGGCGCAGAGCGCTTCAAGCTGATCGAGATGGCGTGCGCGGCGCGTGACACAGACCGTGAGCCCGGCGCGCGCGAAGGCCAGCGCAGTGGCGCCGCCCAGCCCGTCGCCCGCGCCGATCACGAGGCAGACGCCCGGTTTCGCAGTCTTATCCATGCGGTTCCCCCTCGCCTTGGCTCTTATCCACCCTTCGTAGCGAGGGGCGCGCGGATGGCAATTGCGGATACGGCTGTCAGCAAGCAGGCGCTCCGGCCCGCCACGGGCCTGGGTCATGCATGAATACGACTTCGCGACATTTTGATTCACTCGATTGAATCAAGCGAAACCTTGGAGTAAGCGGGTATGCAAAGGCTCCTTCGAGAGTCGTGCGGGAGAGAGAACCGTTGGATCTGACCAAGCCCCAAGGAAGCGTGCAAGGAGCGGTAAAGCACAAGCCGATCCTGCCGCTGGTCCGCGTGATCGAAATGAACCTGGGGTTCCTCGGCCTGCAATTCAGCTTCGGCCTGCAGCAGGGCAACATGGTGCCGATCTATTCATGGCTCGGCGCGGATGAATCCACGCTGCCGATTCTGCAACTGGCCGGGCCCGTCACCGGCCTCCTCATCCAGCCGCTGGTCGGCGCGCTGTCAGACCGGACCAATTCGCGCTTCGGCCGCCGCACGCCTTATTTCCTGATCGGCGCGGTGATGTGTAGCCTGGGCCTGCTATTCATGCCCTTTTCGGCGAGCATCCTGATGGCGGCGAGCCTGCTGTGGCTGCTCGATGCGGGCAACAACATCACGATGGAGCCCTACCGCGCTTATGTCAGCGACCGGCTCGATCCACGCCAGCACGAGATCGGCTATCTGAGCCAGAGCGCGTTCACCGGCCTTGCGCAGTGCCTTGCGTTCCTCTCGCCCTCGATCCTCGTCTACTGGGTGGGGATCGACCGCAATGCGGTGGATGCGCACAATATCCCGACGATCACGCACATCTCGTTCCTGATCGGCGCGGTGCTTTCGATCACCACGATCCTGTGGTCGATCTGGCGCGTGCCCGAACTGCCGCTGAGCGACGACGAAAAGGCGCGCATCGCCGCCGCGCCCAAGTCTGCGGGCGCAACGCTGCGCGAGATATGGCATGCCATTCTCGACATGCCGCAGGCGATGCGCTCGATGGCGTGGATGAGCCTGTTCCAGTGGTACGGGTTCTCGATCTACTGGTCCTACAGCGCGCTTTCGATCGGGCGGTCGCTTTACGGGACCGCCGACAAATCCAGCGAAGCGTTTCGCGCGGCGGTGCTGACGACGCAGCAATTGGGCGCGTTCTACAATCTGGTCGGATTTGCCGCCGCGCTCATGATGGTACCGATCTCTCGCGCGCTGGGAGCTTCGCGCGTGCACATGGCCTGCCTTGCTGCGGGCGGGATCGGCATGCTGGCCCTCGCCCATGTCGCAAGCACGCCGTCTGCGCCGGGACCGGTGTTTGCGGCGCTGGCGATGCCCGACCTTGGCAGCCACACACCGCTGCTGCTGATCGCGGTGACCTTGGGCCTTGCCTGGGCGAGCATCATGGGCAACCCCTATATCATTCTCGCAGGCTCGATCCCGCCGGAGCGGACAGGGGTTTACATGGGCATCTTCAACATGATGATCGTGATCCCGATGCTGCTCAACGGTGTCACCTTCGGATGGATCTACAACCATGTGCTTGGCGCGGACCCTCGCAATGCGCTGAGCTTTGCGGGCGTGCTGTTGCTGGCCGCGGCGTTGACCATGCTGCGCGTGCGCGATCCGCGCGCGGCGACGGGGCTGGCGCATGCCTGAGATCAGCGTGCCAGAAATCATTTCGCTCGAAAGTCCGGGATGCAGCGCCGTGTGGGAATTGCCGCCCGGCGAGACGCCGCTGTGGCGTTATTGGGGCCCGCGCTTGCCCGATGGCGCTCGGCCTTCCGCGAGCCTGCGCAGCGAGCGGCCCGAACCGAGCTTCTCGCTGCACTTCGATCAGCCACTGACGGTATTTCCCGGCTTTGGCATGGGCTGGTTCGGGCAGAGCGCGCTGCTGGCGGACAGGGCCGGGCGTGACTGGTCGTTTCAGGCGGGTGAATGCAAGGTCGAGCGGCCGGATGCGCAGACCGTGCGCTTCGTGCTGCACGATGCGGTCGCGCGGATTGCGGTGACGACGAGCTTTTCGCTCGATCCCGCGACCGACGTGATGACCGTGCGGTCCGCGCTTTCCAACGAAGGCGACGCGCCGCTCCATGTGCACTGGCTGGCCGCCGCTGCGCTGCCGCTGCCTGCGGATGCCGCGGAAGTCCATTCGCTGGCCGGACGGCACAATTCGGAATTCGTGCCCGTGCGCGATCCCCTCACCCGCAGCATCTGGCGGCGCGAGAACCGGCGCGGGCTGACCTCGCACGATTGCTTTCCCGGCGCAGTGGTGACCTGTGCCGATGGCAGCGCCTATGGCGCACAGATCGCATGGTCGGGCAATCACGCGCAGACGATCGAGTGGATCGACGACGGGCGCTGGCAGTGGCAGCTGGGCGAATGGCTCGCGCCGGGCGAG
The DNA here is from genome assembly GCA_903834285.1 of uncultured Sphingomonadales bacterium. Classification (GTDB taxonomy): domain Bacteria; phylum Pseudomonadota; class Alphaproteobacteria; order Sphingomonadales; family Sphingomonadaceae; genus Novosphingobium. The sequence continues at coordinate 4,229 of CAILIO010000105.1, forward strand.
GCGATCCTTGCGCCGGGCGCGGTGCTGCAGAGCCCCGAAGTGCTGGCGACGGCGTCAGCCGAAGGACCGAACGGGGTGGCGCATGCCTTCCACCGCAGCATTCGCGCGCGCATGACATGGCCTGGCGGCGCGGCAGGCGCGGCCAGGCGCCCGGTGCACATCAACACCTGGGAAGGTTTCTACTTCAAGCACGACGAAGCCGCGCTGATGGATCTGGCGCGGGCAGCGGCGAGCATCGGGATCGAGCGTTTCGTGCTGGATGACGGCTGGTTCGGCAAGCGCGACGACGACACCTCCTCGCTCGCCGACTGGACCGTCGACAAGCGCAAGTACCCGCGCGGGCTGGGGCCACTGGCGAAGTCGGTAACCGACCTCGGCATGGAGTTCGGCCTCTGGGTCGAGCCCGAGATGGTGAATCGCAACAGCGATCTCTATCGCCGCCATCCCGACTGGGCACTGCATGTGGACGGGCGCCCGCTACTGGAAGCGCGCCACCAGCTGGTGCTCGATCTCGCGCGGCCCGAAATCAGCGCCTATCTGTTCGATGCGATTGCCGCGCTGCTGCGCGAGCTGCCGATCGGCTACCTCAAGTGGGACCACAACCGCGATCTGGTCCATGCCGGAAACCTGCCGCACTACCGCGCGCAAGTGCTGGCGACCTATGCCCTAATGGACCGCCTGCGCGCGGCATTTCCAGCGGTGGAGATCGAGGCCTGTGCCGGCGGCGGCGGGCGGATCGATGCCGGGATCATCAAGCGCACGCACCGGTTCTGGACCAGCGACTGCATCGATGCGGTCTCGCGCGCGCAGATGCAGCGCGGCTTCCTCCAGTTCATGCCGCCCGAAGTGATGGGCAGCCACGTGGGCGCCAGCCCGGCGCATTCGACCGGGCGTTCGCAGTCCATGGCGTTTCGCTGCGGGGTGGCGCTGCCGGGGCACTTCGGCGTGGAGCTTGATGCGCGCAAGCTTGGCGAGACCGAGCGCACCGAGCTGATGGCGGGCATCGCGCGCTACAAGGCGCTGCGCGAGCGGCTGCATGCCGGGCGCGTGTGGATGGGTGAAGTCGGCGACGGCGTGGTGTGGCAGGCGCATGGCTCGGCCGAGGACATGGTCGTGCTCGTTACGCGCACCCAGCCCACCACGATGCGCCACCAGCCGAACCTCAGGCTGCCGATGGCCTTGGCGGGGCGGCGCTACACGATCACCTCCGATAAGGGCGACCCGATGACAATGGACGGCGGCTGGCTCAGCCGCGTGGGCTTTGCAATGCCGCCGCTGCCCGGCGAAGCGGTGCTGGTGCTCGAGGTCCGCTCATGAGCTTCGATCCCGCCGAACATCCGCACCGGCGCTACGACCCGCTCAGCGACACCTGGCTGCTCGTTTCCCCCCACCGCGCCAAGCGGCCGTGGCAAGGGGCGGAAGAAGTGCCCGACGTGACACGCCCACCCGCGCACGATCCCGGCTGCTACCTCTGCGCTGGCAACACGCGCGTGAACGGGGAGCGCAACCCGGACTACACCGGGCCCTACGTGTTTCAGAATGATTTTGCCGCACTGCTGCCCGATACCCCCGCGCCGGATGCGGGAGCCGGAATGGATGGGGGCCTGTTTCGCGCCGAGCAGGCAACCGGCGAAGCGCGGGTGATCTGCTTCTCACCCGATCATGGCCGTACTCTGCCCGAGCTTTCGCCCGAAGAACGTCGCGCTGTGATCGACACCTGGTGCGCCGAGGCGGCGGGCCTCGGCGAGCGCTATGCCGTGGTTTCAGTCTTCGAGAACAAGGGCGCGATGATGGGGTGCTCCAACCCCCATCCGCACGGGCAGGTCTGGGCGACGAGCCATGTGCCGCAGCTGATCGCGACCGAGAACCGCACGCAGGCGGCGTGGCTTGCCGAGAAGGGCCGGCCGATGTTGGCGGATCTCGTAGAAGCGGAAGCCGATGGCCCGCGCGTGGTCTGCGCGAGCGAGCACTGGCTGGCGATCGTGCCGTTCTGGGCGGTCTGGCCGTTCGAGACGCTGTTGCTGGCGCGCGGAGCAGTCGCGCGGCTGCCGGACCTTCCGGCGGATCAGCGCGACGATCTGGCAGGGATCCTGGGTGACCTCACCACGCGCTATGACAACCTGTTCCAGTGCCCCTTCCCCTATTCGATGGGCTGGCACGGGGCACCCTTTGGGCAGGAGCCCAGCGCGCACTGGAGGCTCCATGCGCATTTCTATCCGCCGCTGCTGCGCTCCGCCTCAGTGCGCAAGTTCATGGCAGGGTTCGAGATTCTGGCCGAGACGCAGCGCGATCTGACAGCCGAGCAGGCCGCCGAACGGCTCCGCGCCTGCGGCGGTCCGCACTACCGGAACCTCGCATGATCGCAGAGCACTTTGCGCGCATGTTCGGAGCACGGCCCGCTCTGCTGGTCCGTGCGCCCGGCCGGGTGAACCTGATCGGCGAGCACACCGACTACAACGACGGCTTCGTGCTGCCGGTGGCGATCAGCGTCGAAACACGCGTCGCTGCCTCGCCGCGCAGCGACCGGCGGATCCGCGTGATGGCGAGCGACTTCGGCGGGGCCGTGGCGGAGTGGGATCTCGATGCACCCTATGCCGGGAGCAGTGCCGCGCCCTGGGCCGACTATATCCGCGGCATGACTTGCGCGATGATGGCGAGCGGCCACAAGTTGACGGGCGCGGACCTCGCAGTGAGCGGAACGGTGCCCAAGGGCGCGGGACTGTCCTCCTCCGCCTCGCTGATGGTCGGGATCGGCCGGGCGCTGGCAGAACTTGCAGGGGCGGCCATTCCGCCTGCCGAGATCGCGCTCATGGCTCAGGCGGGCGAGTGCGACCATGTCGGCATGCGCTGCGGGATCATGGACCAGCTGGCCTCCGCCTGCGGGGTCAAGGGCCATGCACTGATGATCGACTGCCGCTCGCTGGCGGTGCGCCCGGTCATGCTGCCGAAGGGGGTGGAGATCCTGATCGTCCATTCGGGTGTCGAGCGCGGGTTGGTCGAGGGCGCCTACAACGAACGCCGCGCGCAGTGCGAGGCAGCGGCGGCGGCGGTGGGCGTTCCGGCCTTGCGCGATGCGGATGTGGCGATGCTGGAAGGGGCCGGGCTTGATCCGCTGACCTTGGCCCGCGCGCGCCACGTGGTGACCGAAAATGCCCGCGTGCTGGCAGCGACAGAGGCGCTCGCCGCCGGCGATCTGGTGGCAATGGGCGCGCTGATGGCCGCTTCGCACCGATCGATGCGCGACGACTTCGCCATCACCGTCCCGCGCGTCGATGCGCTCGTCGCCGAACTTGGCGCACTGATCGGACCCGAGGGCGGCGCGCGGATGACCGGCGGCGGCTTTGGCGGCGCGGTCGTCGCGCTGTGCCCGGCCAGCCGCGCCGATGCCGTGCTGGCCGACCTGACCTACCGCAAGCCCGACGGCAGCGCGCCGCTGGTCCTGCGCGAAACCGCCTGTGACGGGGCCAATCTCGTCTTGGACGGCCCGTCATGAGGTAACCGCCGTAGTTGTTCAGTTTTCCGGGCTGCACACGCTGCCGCCCCTAATTTGTTTCAGGACCGAGTTTTCATGCCCGTACTCACTTCCCCGACCGCGCTCTGGACCAGCGAGCATCTCCGCGCGCTGCGACACGAGCCCTGCCACGAGATCCCACTGGTCGATGGCAGGAACTTGCCGCACCCGCTGCCGGGCATGGACTTGTGGGACCTCTGGCCGCTGCAGCTTGCGGATGGCAGCACGGCGGTGGTGGAAGGCTGGACGCTGTGGTTCGTGCTTTCCGCTCCCGCTGGCGAGGACCCCGAGGCGCGGCACGATATCGTTCGCATCCGCCTGATGGCCTTGCGCGGCAGCGAATGGCGCGACCACGGCAATGCTCTGCCCGACGACCTCAATCCCGGCAGCCGCGAATGGGCTGGCTCGGCGCTGTTCGATCCCGAGACCGGCGCGGTGACGCTGTACTGGACCGCATCAGGGCTGCGCGGGGAAGCGCCGCGCACGTTCACGCAGCGCATGTTCGAGACCACCGGCACGCTGACTGGCACCGCGGGCGGCTTCACCATCGAGGGCTGGAGCAGCCCGCGCGAAATCGCTGGCGGGCCGATCCCGCATTATGTGCTGGTGACCGCAGCCGAGGGCGTGCCCGGCATGATCAAGGGTTTTCGCGATCCGGCGCATTTCCGCGACCCTGCGGATGGCGCGGACTATCTGCTGTTCACCGGATCTCTGAAGGAATCGGCGAGCCCGTGGAACGGCTGCATCGGCCTGCTGCGGCGCGAGGGCGATGATTGGGCGGTGCTGCCGCCGCTGCTGAGCGCGGACGGGCTCAACAACGAGCAGGAGCGGCCGCATATAGTGTTCCACGCGGGGCAGTATTACCTGTTCTGGTCGACGCAGCGGAAGGTCTTCGCACCGGATCAGCCGAACGGTCCTAATGGGCTCTACGGCATGGTCGCGGAGCGCATGGAGGGGCCGTGGCTGCCTCTCAATGGCAGCGGGCTGGTCGCGGGCAATCCACCCGAGGCGCCGGTGCAGACCTATAGCTGGTGGGTGACGCATGAGCTCACCGTGCATGGCTTTGTCGATTACCCCAATTCGCTGAAGGGCAACGATTACGGCGATGCGGCATGGCGGCGGGCGCATTTCGCCGGCGTGCCGGCCGAGCCGTTCCACCTCCTGCTCGACGGGATCCGCGCGGAGGTTTCGGCGTGACGGCGGCGCGCTACGGCCTGATCGAGGCGGGTGGCACGAAGTTCGTGCTGGGCTTGTCCGACGCCGGACGCACCATTTATGCCCGCGAACGTATCCCGACCACCACGCCCGCGGAAACGCTGGGTGCGGCGGTGGAGTGGTTTGCGGCGCAGGGGACGGTCTATACCGCGTTCGGCATTGCCTCGTTCGGCCCGCTCGATCTCGATCCCGCCTCGCCCGGCTTTGGTTGCGTACGCCCTACACCCAAGCCGCACTGGAGCGGGGCTAGCCTGATCGATCCATTCCTTGAGCGCTTTGGCGTGCCAGTCGCGATCGATACCGATGTCAACGGCGCGGCGCTTTCGGAAGCACGCTGGGGCGCAGGTGAAGGCCATGGTTCGGTGCTTTACCTCACCATCGGCACCGGGATCGGCGGCGGGTTCTGCAGCCATGGCCAGCTGCTGCACGGGCTTTCTCACCCGGAGATGGGCCATATCCACATGCCGCGCCATTCGGAGGACCTCGACTTTGCCGGCACCTGCCCGTTCCACGGCGATTGCCTCGAAGGCCTTGCTTGCGGACCGGCGGTGATCGCGCGCTGGGGCCAGTCGCTTTCGGAGCTGCCGGAAGGGCATCCGGGCAAACGTATCATCGCCTGGTATATCGGCCGCGCGCTGGCGACGTTCCAGACGGTGATGGAGCCCGCGCGGATCGTGCTGGGCGGCGGCGTGACGGCAACCGAGGGCCTGCTCAAGCTGATCCGCGCCGAGGCGCTGGCGGCGAACGGGGGCTATACCGTGGGCAAGATTGACGACCTGATCGTGCCGCCGGGGCTTGGCGATAACGCGGGCCTGCTGGGCGCGCTGGCTCTCGCGCTCAGGTAGATTCGCGGATCAAGAGGCGCGGCTGGAGGATGACCGAGTGGATCTCCTCCCCGGCGATGCGCTGGACCGCGATATTGACGAGGTTCTCCGCACCCTGTTCCAGATCCTGCGCGATCGTGGTGAGCGGGGGCATCGTGTGTTCGCCCAGCGGCAACCCGTCGTAGCCGATCACCTTGACCTGGCCGGGAACGGAGAGCCCCTGTTCGGCCAGCACACGCATGGCGGTGACGGCAATGACGTCCGACGCGGCGACGACGCCATCCGGCCGGTTGGACTTCGCGCGGAAGTATTTGGCGATCTCGCCCTGTGCTTCGTCCGCTACGAGATGGGTGGGCACCACGCTGAACTGCACGCTGCCGCCTGCCCGCGCCACAACTGAGCGGCAGCCTTCGAGCCGCTGGCCAATCTCGATCGCACGGGGATCGCCGAAAAACACGATGTTGCGGCAGCCGCGCTCGATCAGGTGCTGCGCAGCGAGCGCGCCGCCGCGGAAGTTGTCAGACCCCACCGAGCAATGCGCTTGCCCCGCGATATGCGAGCCCCACACCACCAGCGGCCGGTATAGCTCCGCCACGCGGTCAAGCACCGCGGACTGGTCCGATTGGCCGATCACGATGATCCCGTCCGACTGGCCCGAGCGCGCGAGCTTGAGCAGCCAGTCCTCGTCCGTCGGCACGACGCGCGAGAGGAGCAGGCTGTAGCCGCGATTGGTGAGCTTGTCCGCAAGCAGGCCAAGCATGGTGATAAAGAACGGATCGGAGATGTTCTGCCGCACTTCGTGGCCGAGCGGGATGACCACGCCGATCGTGTTTGTCTTGCGCATCCGCAAATTGCGCGCAGTGGCATTGGGCGTGAAGCCGTGCTGCCGCGCGAGCGCGACGATCATGTCGCGCGTGGCCGGAGTAACAAGGTTCGAACCTGACAGCGCGCGCGACACGGTGCCGCTGGTGACACCGGCGATTTCCGCGAGTTCCTTGAGGGTCTTGGGCGCAGTCATGGCAAAGGCGTTTCTTCAGGCAGAGGTGGGAACCACATCGAAGGCGATGTTGAGCCGTTCTCCCGCCGCGAACGGATACGTGCCATGCCACAGGATCGACGGGAAGACCACCAGGTGGCCGGCACGTGGCAGTATGACCGCATAGGGCGCGAGATCGAGGCCGAGCTCCGGCGGCGGCGCGCCGAGGTGCAGG
>CAILIO010000106.1 GCA_903834285.1 uncultured Sphingomonadales bacterium
CAGCCAGCGGTGGTTGACATAGTGCTGGCCCGAAGCGCGCGCGGCCTGGGCGATCGGCTCCTGCGCCTGGCGCTTGGTGCCGACGAACAGGACCTTGCCGCCGCCCTGCACGGTGGACGAGACGAACTCGAGCGCGCGGGCGAAGAGCGGCACGGTCTGCGAGAGGTCAAGGATGTGGATGCCGTTGCGGGCGCCGAAGATGTACGGCTTCATCCGCGGGTTCCAGCGGTGGGTCTGGTGGCCGAAGTGTGCGCCGGCCTCGATCAATTGCTGCATGGTGACGACGGGAGCCGCCATAGGTCATTCCTTTCCGGTTAAGCCTCTGGAATGCAGGAACCGCTTGTCGGGAGAAACCCCAGCGCGGCACCGGTATGTGCGCATCCCATGTGGATTGCCGCGCCCGACGCGGACACCCTGTCCGAATCATGCCGTAGCGTTGGCGCGGTTAGCGCCGCGAAGGCCCGGCGTCTACAGGCAAGTGCCTTGCTGTCAGGCGGAGAAGCTGCAAACCGCCCGTCAATCATGGCTGGCAACTGTCCAATACGTAGTGAGTACTAGTTGTCAAAATAAATGGACATATGTAGAAATTGAGCCGACGGGCAAATCCGCCAGTCGCGAAATAATCCCGCGTTTTCAGAACAATTCGGATCAATCGCGGCTTCACTGGCTTACAACTCCTGCAAGCGGATCCTGCGGAGTGCCGACCGGCCCCGTGCCGGGAATGCCCTTGCCGTTCGCTCCAGGTACGATCCCGTCGTGCCGCATGATTGCGTGATGCCAAAGAGTTTGGCCGCACACCCGGGCGGCCATGCCGGCCGCACACTAACGCGGCCCTGGCGGTCGCGCCCTGACCAGGCGCCCTCCCAGACCGCCGCAGCGGTCCCCGCGCTCCCCGTGTGCGGGGACCGCCACACGGCAATCGGCGTGTAACCACAAGCTATCCTCAGGCGAATACCCTCAGGCGCGCGGTTCGCGCCTGCGAGCCTTGCCATCCCTTGCTGAAAATTTTGAAGGCCCACATCGAATCGGCTTGACGGAATGGAACAAAAAGAGAACAATCAAGCCATCGAAGGGAAAGACTTGGAACTTCCGATTCTCTCCCCATCTTATCCACAGGGTATCCACCGCGTGTCAAGCGGACGGTCCCGGTTTGAAAGGCAGCGTTTCGATGTCCATGGTCTCCCTCCTCGCCTCGCTCGTCATGGCCGGCGCTGGCTGCGTGGCCTTTGCGGCAATCGCTGTCACGGTGCGGGCGCAGCTTCCCGCCGTGCGCCGCCTGCTGGCGGATTCGCGTGCGCTGGCCGCAGACCGGGAGTTCCTCGTGCAGATCACCACGAGCACGGCGCCTGCCGCGCCCCGCGCCGCCTTGCGTCCCCGCCGGGCGCCAGTGCGCCTTGTCAGGCCTGCCCCGGCTTCGGCTGGCCCGCGCTGGCGCGCTGCTGCCTGATCCGGCGATAGCGCCAGACGCCCACCGGCATCAGCGCAAGATACATCCCGCAAAGCCCGACGAGCGTCAGCCAGGGCTCGGTCAGCAAGGCGACGGTGAGCATTCCCGCCAGTGCAATGACCTCGAGCCGGATCGCCCGGCGCGGACGCAAGGAAGCCCAGCCCAGCGTTGGCAGGTTCGAGATCATCAGGAACGCAATCAGCAGCGCCCAGGGCCCCACCACGATGGGCGCGCGCAGCAGATCGAGCCCGCTGGAAAACCACAAGTAGAGCGGCAGGAAGGCAAGGCCAGCCCCGACGGGCGCGGGCACTCCGGTCATGAAGCCAGCGGACTTGTGCGGCTGGCCGGGCAGATCGATCGAGGCGTTGAAACGCGCGAGCCGCAGTGCACAGCACACCGCAAGCGCAAGCGCGGCGTACCAGCCGAAGCGCGGTACTGCACTCAGCGACCAGAGATAGAGGATCAGCGCTGGAGCCACTCCGAAGGCAATCGCATCGGAGAGACTGTCGAGCTCGGCCCCGAAGCGCGACTGTGCCTTCATCAGCCGCGCGACCCGCCCATCGATCCCGTCGAGCACGCCTGCGAGCATAACCGCGAGCACCGCCGCATGAAAATCGCCGCCGATCGCGAACCGGATGCCCGTGAGGCCGCTGCAAAGCGCCGCCGATGTTATGGCATTGGGCACCAGCGCGCGCAGGGTAAGCCCGCGCGGCAGGCGGCGACGACCGAAGTCCTCGCCCGAGTACACCCGATCGTCCGCTTCCCTCGCCGCCTTGCGCTTGCCCGTCGGGGGCAGCTCGCTCATTGGCGCACGCCCTCGATCATCGGGCTCTGGCCGATCAGCGCCAGCACTGTCTCGCCTGCGACGACGCGCTGCCCGATCAGAACGCGCGGCTCGGTGCCGGCTGGTAGGTAGACATCGACGCGGCTGCCAAAGCGGATCAGGCCGACCCGCTGGCCGCCCGCAACAATATCCCCCGCCTTGACGAAGGGCACGATGCGCCGCGCCACGAGGCCCGCGATCTGGGTGAACCCTATGCGCACGCCATCGCCGCGCTCGACCACGAAGTGCTGGCGCTCGTTTTCCTCGCTCGCCTTGTCGAGATCGGCATTGAGGAACTTGCCGGGGATATAGACCACGCGCCGGATCGTGCCGCCGATCGGGGTGCGGTTCACATGCACGTCGAACACCGACATGAAGATCGACACGCGCGTGACCGGCGTATCGGCAAGGGCCGCCTGGCCGCTGCCATCATCCGCGGTCATCTCGCGCGGGGGAACCACCGTGCAGATAAGGGTGATCAGGCCGTCCGCCGGCGCCACGATCATGCTGTCATCACGCGGGGTCACGCGTTCCGGATCGCGGAAGAAGGCGAGCACTCCGAAGGTCAGCACGACCAGCGGCCAACCCAGCAGCGATCCGCCCAGCAAGGCACCCACGATGCACAGCACCCCGGCGATCGCGCCGAACTTGCGCCCCTCCGGATGGATGGCGGGCCAAGTGAACCCGGCCGTACCGCGTCCACGATTATCTAGAATTTCTCCCGGCATCCTGACCCTCTAGGCCCCAGCGCGCGCGCGGACAAGCACCCAGCAGAACGGCGGCCCGCGAGCAGCGACCCCGCGCTCCGACTCTTAACCATCACCCCGGGTTTGGTAACGTCTTGCTGCCGGACATCGTAAAATTCAGCATAAAATGGCCGAAACCTTGACCGTTCCGGACCAATTTCAAAAATATTTTCAAGGGTATCCGGGGCTTCCCCTAGCCACCGGCACGGTAAGACTTGGCGGCCAGCGGCGCGCCGAGCCGGAAAATTCCATAATTCTTTTAGGATCTTACGTTGAGCCCTGCCTCAGCGCCCTACCCAATGTTGGTTAACGCTACAGCGAAGGACATAGGCGCGATCCGGCCTCTCTCCACGGCCCACCGCCGCTTCGCTCTTACCCGATATTAACCACGCTCAGTGGAAAGACCCACGTATGAATACGTACATCACCCCCCTACGCCGGGCTGCGGGCATCGCTGGATGCTCGCTTGTCGCCCTGTCTGTCACCGCTCCCTTCGCGGACAGCGCGCATGCCACAGGCGTGCTCGCGGGTACCCTGATCGAGAACACCGCGACCGCGACCTACCAGACGGGCACGACCACCGGCACTGTCGTGTCGAACAAGGTCACGGTGAAAGTCGACGAGCTGCTCGATGTCGCGGTCGCGACGCTGAGCACGGCGCCCGCCACGGCGAACAGCGAGCCGGCGGTGCTGATCTACTCCGTCACGAACAGCGGCAACGGCCCCGAGGCGTTCAACCTCGCTGCCGATCCCAAGGTTTCGGGCAACGCCTTCGATGGCACGATCAAGTCGGTCGTGCTCGATAGCAACAACAACGGCGTGTACGATCCCGGCGTTGATACGGTGCTCACTACGGGTTCACTCGCAACGCCGCTGCTCGCGCCCGACAAGAGCGTCAAGGTCTTCGTCCTCGTCACGCTTCCGGTTGGTGCGACCGATGCGCAGACCAGCCAGGTGCGGCTCACCGCCACGGCCCAGACCGGCTCGGGCACGCCCGGCACCAGCTTTGCCGGCAAGGGCGAAGGCGGCGGCGATGCGGTTGTCGGCCTGACCACCGCTTCGGCCAACTCGCTCGCCGCGCTGATCGCCAGTCTTGCCAATATCACGCTGACCAAATCGGCCACGATCCTCGACCCCTTCGGCACGGCCAAGCCCGTGCCCGGCGCGGTCGTCACCTACTCGCTCGCGGCCAAGGTGACCGGCAGCGGCTCGCTCGACGGGCTTCATGTCGTCGACACTATCCCGGCCGGGACCACTTACGTGCCCGGCTCGCTCAAGCTCGATAGCGCCGCGCTCACCGATGCGGCCGATGGCGATGCCGGCACCGGCGGCGCCAGCGGGATCGACGTCGCGCTGGGCAAAGTGAGCGGCGGCACCACCCGCAATGTCGTTTTCGCCGTCAAGATCAACTGATTAGCCAGGGAAGCCAACCATGAAACTCTCCTTCATTGTCAAGTCCCTCGCCGGCGCGGCGGCCATGGTCGCCATGGCCGGTCCGGCGCTTGCAGCCGCGCAGTCGGCGCCGTCTCCGGTCTCGCTCAAGGGCGATGTCATGCTCGAGAAGACCGTGACTGAAAACGGCGTGAGCAAAGTCGAGCTGGTCGAGCCCAAGGTCGTCATTCCCGGCGACCACCTACTGTTCACCACGCGCTATCACAACGAAGGCAAGCAGGCGGTGACCAATTTCGTCGTCACCAACCCGCTGCCTTCGGCCGTCGCGCTTTCGAGCGATGCTGCGCCAGGCACCGAGGTTTCGGTCGATGGCGGCAAGACCTGGGGCCAGCTCGGTTCGCTAAAGGTGCCGGCCAAGGAGGGCGGTGAGCGCACAGCCACCGCGACCGACGTGACGCACGTTCGCTGGACCATTCCTGCAATCGCCCCGGGCGCTTCGGGAGAGGTCCAATACCATGGAATCGTTCGCTGAAATGGCGGAACGGGGGGTCGCCTCGCCTGTGAGCGACCGGAATATTCGCAGGCAACCCAGTGGAGCATAAGAAAATGACGTATCGCAGCAAACTGCTGGGTGCGGCGGGCATTTGCGCCCTCGCCGTCCTCGGCGCCAATCCCGCCCATGCGGCCGGCACGACCGCCGGCTCGACAATCACCAACACGGTGTCGGTGGCCTTCCAGGTCGGCGGCATCAGCCAGACCGGCACGAGCGCGTCCGACACGCTCACGGTCGACCGCCGTATCAACCTCACCGTCGCCGAAGTCGGCTCAACCACGACGACGGTCACGCCCGGTTCGGTCAACCAGGTGACGGCCTTCACGGTGGTCAACACCTCGAACGCCCCGCTCGACCTCGCGCTCGCCGCGGCCCAGCAGGTGGGCGGCGCCGGTGCGCACTCGAACACGGATACGTTCGACGTGACCAACGTGCGCATCTTCCGCGACGTGAACAACAACGGCACCTACGAGGCCGGCACCGATACGTTGGTGACCTACCTCGACGAAGTGGCCGCCGATGCTTCGGTTCAGGTGCTTGTCGTTTCCGACGTGCCGCTGGGCCAGGCCAACGGTTCGGTTGCCGCAGTGACGTTGACCGCGACCGGCCGCGAGGCGGGTGCGTCGGGCAGCCTCGGTGCAGCGCTGGTCCAGACCACGGGTGCCAACACCTCGGGCATGGATACGGTCTTCGCCGACGGCGCGGGTGCGACGGATTCGGCGCGTGACGCCTCGTTCTCGGCCAAGGACGACTATACCGTCTCGGCCGCGACGCTCAGCGCGATCAAGTCCTCGCGCGTGATCAGCGATCCGATCAACGGGGCGACCAACCCGAAGATGATCCCGGGTGCGACGATCCAGTACTGCATCGCCATCAGCAATGCCTCGGGCAGCGCCGCGGCAACATCGATCACCGTGAACGATCCCATCCCGACGAACCTCACCTACGATTCGGCGTTCGGCGTGAAGACCAACGGCACCGCCACGATCGTGAGCGGCGTCGCGACTTGCGCCACCGACACGACCGGCACGGGCACGATGGCGTCCAACACGGTGACCGGAACGCTGGCTTCGGTGGCCGGCGGCGAGACCAAGACGGTGGTGTTCCAGGCCACGATTAATTGAGCGGGGCCTAGGCGGCCACCTCTCAGGACATCGAGGCTTCTGGACGGTCAGGCGGCGGCAGACCCTTGGGAAACCTGGGGGCTATGCCGCCGCCCCACCCTTCTTTTGCTTTGAAAACAAAGAAATAGCGCCATGACGGCATTATGGAACAGGATCTGGGCAATTGCCGCGCTGCTCTTCGCAGCGCTGCTTTTCGCGACCAGCGTTCCCGCCGCGGCGAACACCATCACCAACACCGCGCATGCGCACTGGAACCAGGGCGAGGCCGAACTGACCACAGATTCCAACGAGGTCACGTTCGATGTTGTGCGCGATGACACCAAGATTTTCGTCCTGCCCCTGCCCAATGGCAGCGAGACGCTGGCAATCAACGCCGGTGATTGCGGCGGTGCGGCCCTGCCCGCAGTCAATATCGACCCCAAGGGCGCCGACCCGACCGAACCGGCGAGCATTTCGAGCATCATCGTCGGCCAGCCGGTGGTTTTCCGCCTCGTGCTGGCGCGCGGCGGGCTCGATCCCGGGAAAATCGACACCGTCAACGTGACGATCACCTCCGCAAGCGGTGACAAAGAGCAGGTTACCGTCACCGAAACCGCCGTCGACAGCGGCGTGTTCTATGGCGCGATCCCGACCAGCGCGATCCCGCCGCAGCCCAAAGATGGCGATTGTCGGCTCAGCGTGTCCGGCGGCGACAAGGTAACCGTCTCCTACAACGGCAAGAGCGGCAACGGTTCGGTCATCAAGACCGATGTGGATGTGCTGGCCGACCCCTTTGGCCTTGTTTTCGATAGCGAAGACGCCGCCCCGATCGATGGCGCGAGAGTCTCGCTGGTCGATGCTGCCACCGGCCAGCCGGCGCACGTCTTCGCCGACGACGGGGTAACGACCTGGCCTTCGACGATCGTCACCGGATCGATCATTACCGATGGCGCGGGGCGCACCTGGCAAATGCCGCAGGGCGAATATCGCTTCCCGCTTGCCCCGCTCGGCACGTACCGGCTCGTCGTCGTCCCGCCCGATCCCTATACCGCACCATCGGCGCTCACGCCGAAGAATTTCGCCGGACTCACACGCCCCGATGGGGGCGATCTGGTTATTTTACCAGCCTCCTATGGTGAAAATCTGGCACTTTCAAACCCCTCACCGGTTCGCGTCGATATTCCGGTCGACAGGCCACCGGTCGCGGTCAGCCTCAGCAAGGTCGCCTCACGTCAGGTCGCCCAGCCGGGCGATGCGGTGTTTTACACGATTACCGTGCGCAACACCGATCCGGCGCGCGCCAAGCGCGGCGTTGTTCTGAGCGATACGCCTTCGGCTAACCTGCGCTTGCGCGCCGGAACGATCCGCATCGACGGCGTAAAGGCCCCCACGGACGCGGTGACGATTGCCCCGGATGGCCGCGCCATGACCATTGCCGTCGGCGCGATTGCCCCTGGCGCCGCGCGCACCGTTACTTATGCCATGACGGTGCGGCCCGAAGCCTCGGCCGGCAATGCCGTTAACCGTGTTGATGCCGTAGATGCGCGGGGACTAACCGCAACGGCGAGCGCAGCCGTGCGCATCGAGCGTGACAACCTTGCCTCGACAATGACCCTGATCGGCCGGATCACACTGGGCGGCTGCGACGTGCCAAACACCCGGGCAGCGACGCGGCCGGGCATCGGCGGGGTCCGCCTCGGGCTCGAGGATGGCAGCTTCGCGGTCACCGACGCGGAAGGGCGCTACCACTTCGAAGGGCTGATGCCCGGCACGCATGTGGTTGAAGCCCAAGCGGTTACCCTGCCCAAGGGCGGCAAGTTCGTCGATTGCACGCGCTCCACCCGCAGCGCGGGCAGCGCCTCCAGCCGCTTCGTCATCGGCCAAGGCGGCAGCCTTGTCGTTGCCAATTTCGCGGCCACCGTGCCCGCCGAAACGCTCGCCGCTGCGGCGGCCGCCGCCGAAGCCGCCAAGCCTGCGGCGGACAGCGACCGGACGGCGGCTGGCGGTGATATCGACTGGATCGCCAAGGGCGATGGCCCCACCGAATTCGTCTTCCCCGCCGCCGACTACAACCCGCGCGCACCGACCACCCGGGTCGTCATCCGCCACCGCAAGGGCCAGACCGTGGCACTGAAGATCGACGACAAGCCGGTCGACAAGCTCGCCTTCGACGGCGCGCAGAGCTCGCCTGATGGCTTCGCCATGAGCGTTTGGCGCGGCCTGCCGCTACCCGGCGAGGACACTCGCTTCGATGCCGAGATCCGCGATGCCGCCGGCACCGTGGTGCAGACTTTGACCCGCACCGTGCATTTCGGCGCGACGCCTGCCCGCGTCGAGCTCGTGCCCGAACGTACGCACCTTGTCGCCGATGGCGCGACGCGGCCCGTGGTTGCGGTGCGCGTGCTCGATCGTACCGGCCGCCCTGTCCATGCCGGCATTTCCGGCCCGATCACGCTGTCCGCCCCCTACGAAAGCGCGGCGGCGCTCGATGCGCTGCAAAGCCGCGTGCTCTCGGGCCTCGACCGCGCCCCCCCGACGTGGATCGTCAAGGGCGATGACGGCGTCGCGTTGATCGAGCTTGCGCCGACCATGGTCAGCGGCGGTCTCGACCTCACGTTCCAGTTCACCGACCGCGAAGTGAAGCGCCAGCAGGTGCTGGAATCGTGGGTCGTGCCCGGCGAGGCGAAGTGGACGCTCGTCGGCCTCGCCGAAGGCGCTGTCGGCGCAAAGACCATTGCCGATCACATGCAACGCAGCGGCAAGTTCGACAGCGATCTTGGCGATCATGCTCGCGTCGCGTTCTATGCCAAGGGCCGGATCAAGGGCAAATGGCTGACGACGGTCGCCTACGACAGCGCCAAGCAGCGTGCGGAGCAGCGCCTGCTCGGCGGGCTCGATCCCAAGGCCTATTACACCGTCTTCGCAGACGGCTCGGATCGCCGCTTTGATGCCGCCAGCGTCAACAAGCTCTATGTCCGCATCGAAAGCGCCAAAGTGCGCGCGATGTTCGGCGATTTCGACACCGGCTTCGATCACACCCAGCTCGGCCGCTACCAGCGCACGATGACCGGTGTGAAGGCCGAGGCGCGCGTCGGCAAGCTGCGCGGCGAGGCCTATGCCGCCAAGGTAGCGACAACGCACCGCCGCGACCAGATCCCCGGCGGCGGCATCAGCGGGCCCTATCGCCTCTCCAGCCGCGCGATCGTGCCCAACAGCGAGACCGTGACGATCGAAGCGCGCGACCGCTTCCGCTCCGAAGTCGTCGTCTCCAGCCAGGTGATGACGCGCTTCCTCGATTACGACATTGATCTCCTCTCGGGCACGATCACCTTCAAGCAGCCGGTGCTGAGCCGCGATGCCAACCTCAATCCGCAGCAGATCGTGGTCGACTACGAAATCGATACGCTCGGCGGCGGGGCGTGGAATGCGGGCGCGCGCACCGAATGGCGCAACAAGTCGGAAAAAGTTCGCCTCGGGGCGACCGCGATCAGCGATGCTTCGGCCAATGCGGGCGCGGCGGTGACGCGCACCAATCTCGGCGCGGTCGATGCCAAAGTCTATCTGGGCACCAAGACCGAACTTCGCGCCGAAGCAGCCATGAGCCACGCGACGGGCGGCAACACCAAGGCAGCGTGGATGATCGAGGCCGAGCGCCACGACGCGCGGCTCGATGTGCTGGCCTATATCCGCTCGCTCGATGCGAATTTCGGCGTGGGACAGGTCAGCATCGGCGAACTCGGCCGCCGCAAGATCGGCGTCGATACCCGCTATCGCCTCAGCCCGAAGTGGCTGGTGAGCGCGACCGCGTGGCGCGACCAGTCGCTGATCGACGGCTCGCGGCGCAGCGCGATCCAGGTCGGCACGACGTGGAATTCTGCCGGCACGGAACTGCGCCTTGGCATCGCGCGCTATAGCGAAACACTG
>CAILIO010000107.1 GCA_903834285.1 uncultured Sphingomonadales bacterium
GCGACTTTGATCTGGCCGAATGGCAGTCTGCGCAGGCTGGCTGGGATGAAATCAGCCGCGTAAAGGTGCCGCGATTTGTGATCGGCATCCCACTTGCCAGTGATTACCTTGAAGAAGGGCTCGCGCAGTGTGGACTGTCGCTTGCCGAGTATCTCAACCAGCGCTGAACGCTCGGTGTCAGGCCTTGTAGTCCTCGCCGAGATAAAACTGGCGAACCTGCGGATCGGCGACGAGCGCAGTAGGTGTTCCTTCAAACAGCATCCGCCCGCGATAGATCACATAGGCGCGGTCGACGAGCTCGACCATTTCATGCACATTGTGATCGGTGATGAGCACGCCGATATTCCGGCGCTTCAGGTCGCGCACCATGACCTTGATATCGAGCACCGACAGCGGATCGACCCCGGCAAATGGTTCGTCCAGCAGCAGGATCTTGGGCCGCGCGGCGACAGCTCTCGCGATCTCGCACCGCCTCCGTTCCCCGCCTGAAAGCGCGACGGCAGAGGTGTCACGCACGTGGTCTATTCGAAATTCATGGAGAAGACTGTCCAGCTCGCCTGCAATCGCCGCCTTGTCGTCAGAAACCAACTCAAGCACCGCGCGGATGTTTTCAGCGACGGTCATCCCTGCGAAGATCGAGGCTTCCTGCGGCAGATAGCCAAGGCCCATCAGAGCCCGGGCTGACATAGTGAGACCGGTCACATCGGTCCTGCCGAGCAGGATGTGGCCCTGGTCCACGGCGATCATGCCGACAATCGCATAGAAACAGATCGTCTTGCCCGCGCCGTTCGGGCCGAGCAGCCCGACAATCTCTCCCGGTTCGACATGCAGCGAAATGCCCTCAAGAACCTGACGCGCGCCATAATGCTTACCGATCCCGATGACGGACAGGCCTAATGGGGTTCGGGGAGGGGCTTCAGCAGAAATGGCGAAGGCCTTTAAGGGAGCGATGGCCGGTCCATCATGCGGGGCTTGGCCTCCAGACCCCTTCGCGGACCAGCGCCGGAATCTACCCATGCGCTTGCACCCTTATGGGTAGATTCCGAGGCTGGTGGAGAGGCCGCTCGCGGGGAATGGACTCAGAGGGCCCGGCGCATTGTGGCGGTCGTGCCCGCGGAGACGCCGTGGTGAACGATTGGAATCAATTGATCACCACCCGTACGGGTTTCCGCTTCAATGTCCGGCCTGTGAGCACGGCTGATGTAGTTGGGCTCGCCGATTTCTTTACGCATGTTTCGCGCGATGATTTGCGATTTCGTTTCCTCTCGGGGCTCAAGGTGGTCGGCCATGACCGGATTGTCGCGCTGGCAGCAGCGGATCATCAGGCAACCGAGAATTTTCTGGCGTTCGATGCGGATAGCGGCGCGATGATCGCATCCGGCATGCTCGCCTGCGATCCGGCGCTGGAGCGAGGTGAAGTCGCGATCGCCATCCACGAGGACTACAAGCGTCGCGGCATAGCTTGGGAACTGCTCGCCCATATTGCCCGCTACGCAGAGGCCAAAGGCGTGAAAGTGCTCGAATCCGTCGAGAGTTGCGAAAACCACGCTGCTATCGAGCTCGAGCGGGAAATGGGCTTCACTGCCGTGTCCTATCCGGGCGACGCCTCGCTGATGCTGGTCAGCCGCAAGCTTGGACCTACCATTGCATGACGCCGACGTTCGGGCTCCTTGACGTACCGGGAAGTCGCGTCCTCCACCCGAGCGGCGACTGGACTGTACTGCTGATCGGCAGCGCGGTGCCTCGGCTCGGCGAGGATGTGCGCCGTGCAGGCGCGGCAGACCAGCTTGATCTTTCGCAGCTTGGCTGCGTGGACACGTCTGGTGCTTTCGTTCTGCTGCGTGCGCTAAAGCCGAACGGCACGGTGACGCCATCTCACCCCGACTTTGACCGGCTGGCGCGCATTGTGCAGGCTGCAGCGCAAGGTCAGCGTGCCGGCGCGGGGAAGCGCCGAACCAGCGGACCGTTCGAGCGGATCGGCGAGGCGGTCGTGTTCTTCGGCGCGGAAACCTACGCCGCCATGGTCTTCAC
>CAILIO010000108.1 GCA_903834285.1 uncultured Sphingomonadales bacterium
CCGCTCTGGATTGCTTCGCTGCGCTCGCAATGACGAAGTAAGAGGGCAGAGGTCGAGGCAGCCTGCGAAGAATAGCTATGCACCCTGCCGATTGGCGGCTGCATGGCGCGCCCCCGCGCGGTAGGTCTGCACGCGTTCCACCAGCCCAGCGAGTTCCCATGAAACCCATCGAAACCATCATGCGCACGGCTCCGGTCATTCCGGTGCTGGTGATCGAGGACGTGGCCCACGCCGTGCCCGTGGCGCGCGCGCTGGTGGCGGGCGGGCTGCGCGTGCTGGAAGTGACGCTGCGCACGCCGGTGGCGCTCGATGTGATCCGGGCGATGCGTTCGGTCGAAGGCGCGATTGTCGGCGCGGGCACGGTGACCGATCCCACGACGCTCAAGGCCTCGATCGATGCGGGGGCGGAATTCATCGTCTCGCCCGGCCTCACCGAACGGCTCGGCGCGGCGGCGGTGTCTTCCGGTATCCCCTATCTTCCCGGCATTGCCAATGCGGGCGATATCATGCGCGGGCTCGATCTCGGCCTCAGGCACTTCAAGTTCTTCCCCGCCGCGACCTCGGGCGGGCTCCCCGCCTTGAAGGCGCTTGCGGCGCCGTTTCATCAGTGCCAGTTTTGCCCGACGGGAGGGATCACGCTGGAAAGCGCGCCGGAATGGCTGGGCTTCGGCCCCGTGCTGTGCGTCGGCGGCTCCTGGGTGGTGGGCAAGGGTTCGCCCGATGTTCTGGCAATCGAGGCGGCAGCGCGCGCGGCAGCAGCGTTGGCCTGAACTCCCGGGCCCGAATCCCGGATTTGTAACCCCGACGCAGCCTGCTGGCGAACCTGCCCGCAGGACCAACAACCTGGCACGAGGTGCGGCGCGCATGGATACGGTCGATACGCTGAGGAACCGCCTGCAGGAGCTTCACGCACGGACGGCGGAAACCCCGCTGTTCAACCCGGTGTTCCAGCTGAGCCACGATCTGTCGCGCCAGCTTGAAAGCGGCGCGCTTGATCTGTCCGCGATGGAAGGCCTTGTTGCGGCGCTCGAATGCGAAGGGTTGCAGGCCCGCGCCGCGCGGCTGCGCCATCTGATCGCGCCGACCGATCCCACGGACAACCTCGCCCGGCTGGCGGCGCTGCTCAACGAGGAAGACGGCTTTTCCGAGTTCCGCCGCCGCTGGGAGCGACCGCTGCTCCACGCCGTGTTCACCGCGCACCCGACCTTCCTGCTAAGCCCTGCCGAATCCGATGCTGTCGCCGAAGCGGCGCTCGCTGAGGACCCGATGGCGGCGACGGTCTGCCAGGTGCCCGGCACCGGCCCCAAGGTGACGCTCGATTACGAGCATGACGAAGCGCTCGCCGCGATCGAACGCGCCGGCGCCGCGCGCGACCGGATCAACGCCGCGCTGCTGGCGCACGCGCGCACGCGCTGGCCGGGGCGCTGGCTCGATTTCCGGCCGCTGCCGTTCCGCTTCGCCAGCTGGGTCGGCTATGACATGGACGGGCGCACCGATATTTCATGGTCCACGTCGGTCGCCTATCGGCTGCAGGAAAAGGCGCGGCGGCTTGAAGGCTATGCGGCGCAGCTCGCGGCGGTGCTGCCGGATCATGCGCTGGTGGCGACCCTGCGCGGCGCAGCCGCCCATGCGGCCGAGATGGCGGCGCTCTTCACCGGGCTCGGCGCGGAACCGGAAGCGCTTGCGGCGGCGGCCAACGCGCTGACCGCAGAGCATCCCGACAAACTGCTCTCGCTCGCCCCGGCCATCGCCGCGCTGGAGGCCGAGGCGAAGAGCGCGCAGGGCGGTGCAGCGATTGCGCTTGCCGTGCTGGCGGCGGCCATGCGGGCGGATGGGCTCGGCATGGGCTGGATCCACTTCCGGGTGAACGCCTCCCAGCTGCTCAACGCGCTGCGGCGGCGCATCGATCCCGAAGGCACGCTCGATCTCGCCAGCAAGAGCGCGCTGTCCAAGCTGCGCGAGCTGCTGGCCGAGGTAAAGCCCCTTCGCGCCAATTTTGCCGCGCTCGCCATCGAGACGTCGACCGCGATGCGCCAGTTCCTCGTGATGGCGCAGATCCTCCACCATGTGGATGCCGATGCGCCGATCCGCATGCTGATCGCCGAATGCGAACAGCCGCAAACGGTGCTCGCCGCGCTCTACTTCGCGCGCCTGCTGGGCATCGAAGGCAGGGTCGACGTCTCGCCGCTGTTCGAGACCGAGGCCGCGCTCGAGCATGGCGGGCGCTTCCTCGAAGCCCTGCTCGCCGAGCCGGCCTACCGCGACTACGTGCGGCAGCGCGGGCGGGTGGCGATCCAGACCGGGTTTTCGGACGCCGGGCGCTTCATGGGCCAGATCCCCGCGGCGCTCGCCATCGAGCGGCTGCAGGGCCGGCTCGCGGCGGCGATGAAGGCGGCGGGCCTCACCGATGTCGCCGCGCTGGTGTTCAACACCCACGGCGAAAGCATGGGCCGCGGCGCGCACCCTTCGGGCTTCGAGGACCGGCTGACCTGGCCGCTGAGCCGCTGGGCGCGCTCCCGCTTTGCCAAGGCGGAGATCGTGCTGGAGCCGGAGGCGAGCTTCCAGGGCGGCGATGGCTATCTGTTTTTCCGCAGCGATGAACTCGCGCTCGCCACGCTGACGCGGATCATCGAGGCGGAAGAGGCACTGCACGGCGAAGGCGAGGCCGATCCGTTCTACGACCGCACCGACCTCAGCCTCGATTTCTACCGCGCGATCCGGCGCGTGCAGCGCGAGCAGCTGGAAAGCGTGACATATGCCCGCGCCGTCACTGCGTTCGGGCTCGGCATGCTCAAGTCCACCGGCAGCCGCGTCTCGCGCCGGCAATCGGATATCGCCAGCGACCGCACGATGAGCCTCAGGCAGATCCGCGCGATCCCCCACAACGCGATCCTGCAGCAGATCGGCTATCCGGTGAACGTGATCGCCGGCGCCGGCATCGCGGCGGGCGAGGAGACCGAGGCGGTCGCCGAACTGCTAGGCCATTCCGGCCGGGGGCGGCAGCTCGTGCGGCTCTTGCGCGCGGCCAATGGCCTCGCCTCGATCAAGACGGTGGCGAGCTTCGGCGAGCTGTTCAATTCGGCCTACTGGGCGAGCCGGCCTTATCGCGGCACTGAGACCGCGCTGGAGGATGCCTGCCTCGCGCTGGCAGAATACCTCACCAAGGATGACCGCGCGGGCGTGTTCCGCCGCCTCGCCTCGCGGCTGCGGGTGGACTGGATGAAGCTCCACCGCTTGCTCGGCATGGTGCCGGGGGAAGCGCCAGAGGGCCGCAATGCCGCGCTCGATGAGCAGCGCCGCACGATCGCGCTGCTGCAGGCGCTGCGCCTTGCGCTGTTGATGCACATGTTCCTGCGTGCGGTGCAGGTCCCGCCGTTCTCGCGCTCCAACGACGTGAGCCGCGAAGACGTGCTCGAAATGGTCCTCTCGCTGCGCGTGGACGAAGCGCTGGCCCAGCTGCGTCGCGCCTATCCGGTGGTCGAGCCCGAGATCGAGGACTTCCCGGTCAGCGAGCCCACCGACTATCCGGACAACCGCGCCGAAGGCTATGGCGTGATCCGCACCCGCTTCATCGACCCGATCGAGCAGGCGCATGCGCTGAACCTCAGGATATCGGCAGCGATTGCGAACCATTTCGGGGCCCATGGGTAGGGTAATGCTCGAAGATGCCCACTCTGCGAGGGGTGCGTAAACCTTTCAGCCA
>CAILIO010000109.1 GCA_903834285.1 uncultured Sphingomonadales bacterium
CGCCTAATCTCGTTCGTCCCCGCGCCAATATCGAGCAGCTTGGAATCGCGCAGGTACCGCTCGACCGGCCAGTCCTTGGTATAACCCGCGCCGCCCAAAGCCTGCACCGCCTCACCCGCCACGCGGAAGGCGTTTTCGCTCGACATGAGGATCACGCCCGCCGCGTCGAAGCGCGTGGTGTGCCCGGCGTCCGCCGCGCGCGCGACCGTGTAGACATAGGCGCGCGCCGATTGCAGCGCGACATACATGTCGGCCACTTTGCCCTGCATCAGCTGGAACGCGCCGATCGGCTTGCCGAATTGCTTGCGCTCGCGGACATAGGGAATGACCGTGTCGAGGCAGGCCTGCATGATCCCGAGCGATATGCCAGCCAGCACCACGCGCTCGTAATCGAGGCCCGACATCAGCACGCCGACGCCGCCATGGACCGGGCCCATCACGTTTTCCTCCGGCACGAAGCAATCGTTGAAGACGAGCTCCGCCGTGGGCGAGCCGCGCATGCCCATCTTGTCGATCTTCTGGCCGATGCTGAAGCCGGGCATGTCCTTCTCGATCAGGAAGGCCGTGATGCCCCGGCTCGCCGCCTCGGGCGCGGTCTTGGCATAGACCACCAGCGTATCGGCATAAGCCGCATTGGTGATCCAGAACTTGGTGCCATTGAGCAGGAACCCGCCCTGCACGCCGTCAGCGCGCAGCTTCATCGAGACGACGTCCGATCCGGCGCCCGCTTCCGACATCGCGAGGCTGCCGACATGTTCACCCGAAATGAGCTTGGACAGGTACTTGGCCTTCTGATCGTCATTGCCCCAGCGGCGGATCTGGTTGACGCAGAGGTTGGAATGCGCGCCGTAGCTGAGGCCGACCGACGCCGAAGCGCGGCTCACTTCCTCCACCGCGATAACGTGATCGAGATAGCCGAGGCCAAGACCGCCCCATTCCTCCTCGACCGTGATGCCGTGAAGGCCCAGCGCGCCCATCGCGGGCCAGAGGTCGCGCGGGAACCAATCCTCAGCATCCACTTTGGCAGCCAGCGGGGCGATCTGCTCGTCGGCAAAGCGGCCGGCCGCCTCGCGGATCATCAGGGCGCTTTCAGGCAGGGCGAAATCAAGCTCGGGCGTAGCGCGCATTTTGGTTCAGACTCCTCATTCCCGCCGGCAGTCTAAGGGAAACGGCGTCTTCGGAAAAATTGAATTTTGCCGGACGGTAGTATAGAAAAAACCTATGCTGAGCCGCCGCCTCATCCGCCAGTTCATCGCGCTTGTCGATACCGGCTCGTTCACCGCGGCGGCGAGCCGGCTGCATGTTTCGCAGCCTACGCTCTCAGCCGGGATCGCCGAGCTCGAGCGTTCGCTCGGCACGCCGCTGATCCTGCGTGAGCGGCGCGCGCTGCGGCTTACTGAAGCGGGCAACCGGCTGCTTGTCCACGCCCGCGCGATCGAGCGTGAGTTCGGCCTGGCCGAGCGCGGCGTGCTGGAGACCCCGCCCCCTGCCCCGCCGCTGCGCCTCGGCGTGCTCGCCTCGCTTGCCACGCGCACCACGGCGGCGATCGCAGCGCATTTTGCCGGAGACGCGGCGGGCAAGGCGCTGCTCACGCTGACCGATGCGCCCGATGCGGACCTGCGCCGCCGCCTCGCCGAGCACCGGCTCGACGCCATTGTCACCACGTTGCGCAGCGCGGAGGAGGGCGAATTGCTGCGCGAGGAAGGCTACGCGATGATCCTGCCCGCAGCACATCGCCTCGCCGGGCGCGATGTGCTGCTGCCCGAAGAACTGGCGGGCGAGACGATGATCGCGCGGCGCAGTTGCGAGATCCTGGCCGAGACCAGCCGTTTCTTTACTGCGCGCGGGGTGCGGCCGCACTTTGCTTTGCGCAGCGCCAACGAGGACCGCTGCCTCGCACTGGTCGCGGCAGGCGCGGGCGTGACGACGGGGCCCATCTCGCTCGCCGGGCCGGGCACAGTTGCGGTGCCGTTGCAAGGCTATGACTATCGCCGCCGGATCGGGCTGATCGTGGCGAGCGGGCAGGACGCGCTCATCGCGGCAAGCGGCCTCAGGGACGTGCTGCGCGGGTCGGTGTGAAAGCGGCTCGCCCCATCGCGCTGCTCTTTGTGAAATACAGCCCACATCCGGGCGGCGGCCTGTTGCCCGGATGCCTTGGGTCCGAGCGGGCGCGGCATGCGGCGGCTCAGGCGGCGGGCGGCGCCAGATCAGCGCCGGAATCGCTGTTGATCGCGGCCAGTGCGGCTGGCACATAAGGTGCGGGGGCCGCCGATGGACCCGAAGCAGACCACACGCGCCGATCCAGTTCGCCCAGCGACTGGTACGGATTGCTGCGGGCCAGATGGCGCAAGTGCTGCACCTTGAGCGGCACGATAACGAGGCTGAGCGTCGCCAGCACCACAGCCCAGCGCCAGAGATCGAAATGCCCGCTTTGGATCGCGGCCATGAATTCGGCATACGTCAGCCAGATCGCCAAGGCGCCGAGCAATTCGGAACTGCGCTGGTTCGGCAGCGCAAGCAGCATCAGCACGGCGAGGAAGAACGAGCCGACACCGGCAAGCTCCAGCGTGAGCCGATCGGTTACATAGCCAAAGGTCAGCGCAAAGGCGATCAGCAGCGCGCCGATGCGGGCGAACCGGACAACATGGCCGGGCGTTATGCGGGCAAGCAGGGTGTCCATAGCGCAGACCATGCACCCGCGCTGTTCAAGGAACGCTTTCGTCCGTTGGTTAACGGCGCGCCAACGAAGCACTCCGCAACCGGCCCGGGCCGGGCCTATGCCAAGAATCGCATCGCCATATCGCTGCGCTGGCGGTTATAAGCGC
This sequence comes from uncultured Sphingomonadales bacterium, assembly GCA_903834285.1. GTDB lineage: Bacteria > Pseudomonadota > Alphaproteobacteria > Sphingomonadales > Sphingomonadaceae > Novosphingobium. The sequence continues at coordinate 2,826 of CAILIO010000109.1, forward strand.
CACATGGCGACAGAGCCGCCCGTCCTCCTGCTTAACGCAGACCTGCCGCCCCGCCCCGAATGGGCCGCGCGGCCGCGTCGTCTGGCACGGTACCTCGCTTTCGTGCTGCTGTTTCTGGCGGGACTTGGCGCGGCTCTTGTGCTGCTCGCTCCGCCGCCCGCCAAACCTGCGGTGCGCCTCACGCTGCCGCCGCCGCTGCCCGATCCTGCGGCGATCCTGCCCTACCTGCCCGAAACCGCGCGCTTGTCCAATGCGTCGGTGCCCATCACGCCGCCCCGCGCGCCCGCGCCGGCCTTCCGGTTCGGCACCGCCGATGCCCTGGCCGAGGCTCGCGCGCTCGATTGCCTCGCCACCGCCGAATGGTACGAGGCGGGCGATGATCCTTCAGGCGAGCGGGCCGTCGCGCAAGTCGTGCTCAACCGCGCGCGGCACCCCGCTTTCCCGGCCAGCGTCTGCGGCGTGGTGTTCCAGGGGTCCGAACGGACGACGGGCTGCCAGTTCAGCTTCACCTGTGATGGATCGATGGAATCGCGCCATCCCGGCCCGGCGGCCTGGGCGCGCGCCCGCGCGGTTGCGGGCGCGGCGCTGGCGGGCGCGGTCGATCCGCACGTCGGGCTCGCGACGCATTACCATGCAGACTATGTCGTGCCGGTCTGGCGCACCGGCCTCGTCAAGCTGGCGCAAGTGGGCCTGCACTTGTTCTATCGCTGGCCGGGCGGCTGGGGCTCGCCCGCCGTGCTGCGCGCTGCGGCCGGCGGCGAGGAGCCGCGCATCGGCGCCATGGCCGCACTTTCGGCCGCGCACGGCGGCGGGGATGCGGCGCCGACCGGAGCCGCGGATGCTGACGCCCCTGCTCAACCGTTCGCCAAGCTCCTGCTCGGCGCAGAGGATGCACCGGCCCGGCCCGGTACGCCCGGCAGCGCGATCGCCGCCCCCCCGGCGGACGGCCCGAAAAACGGCGCACGCATCGTGCTCACCTTCGATCCGTCGTTGTTCCCGGGCACGTATGCCATGCGCGCGCTCGCCGTATGCGCGGAGCTGGAGCGCTGCGCGGTCGTGGGGAAGCTGATCGGCGCCGCGCCCGGGCAGAGCCCCGGCTTCCTCTATTTGCGCGACCGGCGGACCGGGGCGGAAGGCGCCTGGTGGGATTGCGCCGCCCTCCCCCGCGCCAATCCGTCGCGTTGCATGCCCAAGGGCGAAGCGCTTACCCGCCTGCTGGCGGACTGGAGTTGAGCGGGGCCAGCCGACGCGTCACGCGCATTCGTCACTGGGCGCAATTCTCGCCCGCGCGATCTTGCGCCCCGCGCCTCTCTGGCAGGATAGTACCGCGGTCCGCCAGCAAGGAGCAGGCCCATGGGTGATCCCTACCCCCGCGTGAATGTCGCCGCCGTCCATGCCGCTTCCCCGTTTCTCGACCGCGATGCCGGCGTCGCCAAGGCCTGCCGCCTGATCGCCGAGGCGGGCGCCAATGGCGCGCAGCTGGTCGTCTTTCCCGAAACGTTTTTGCCCGGCTATCCGTTCTGGATCTGGACGCACACGCCCGCGATGAGCGGCGAGTTGTTCCTGCGTTTCCACGCCAACAGTGTCGAGCTGCGCTCCCCGGCCATGGCGGCGATCGGCGCGGCGGCCCAGCAAGCGGGCTGCCATGTCGTCATCGGCATATCCGAACGTGACGGCGCAACGCTCTACAACACGCTGGTCTATATCGACGATAAGGGCGAGATCATCGGGCGGCACCGCAAGCTCCAGCCGACCAATGTCGAGCGGACCGTCTGGGGCCGCGGCGACGGATCGGACTTGCGCATTATCGAAACCGCGCTGGGGAAGCTTGGCGGCCTGATCTGCTGGGAGCATGCGATGGACCTCGCCCGCTATGCCCTGACCAGCCAGGGTGAGCAAATCCATATCGCCGCCTGGCCGGCTATCTCGGCGCTAACGCATGACCCGAGCTCGGGCGTGTTCGACAACCTCACCGAAGCCGCCGCGCGGCACCATGCCGCGGCGGGCCAGTGCTTCGTGATCAACGCGCAGTCCTGCATCGATGCCGAAACGGTCGCGGCGCTGGGCTTCACCGACCGGCCCGAGATGATGCGCGAAGGCGGCGGCTGGAGCGCGATCATCGGCCCCAGCGGCCGGCTGATTGCCGGCCCGCACCGCGATACCGAGACGATCCTCTATGCCGAGCTCGATTTCGCGGAGATTATCGGCTTCAAGTACGTTTCCGACACGGCGGGCCACTATGCGCGGCCCGATGTGCTGCGGCTCCATGTCGATTATCGGCCGCAGGCCAACGTGGTGGCGGAGAGGCTGACCCACCCCGATGAGCCGGGCCAGGCGCCCGCCGGTTAGCCGCCACGCCCGAGGAACGCATCGAGTTGATCGAAGCTGCCGGTCCATCCGCCACGCATCGAAGCGAGCATCTGGCGGAAGCTTGCCCATTCCTCCTCGGCCGCGTCGACAGGCTGCCAGGTGAGCGTCACCCGCGTGCCATCGCCGTCGTCTGCAAAATCGACCGTGGTGCGCATGTGTAGCGGCCAGGGCATCGGAAATGGCGAGGGAACGATCTCCCCCGCCGCATTGGAAAAGCCCTGCACCCAGACAAGCCGCGCGGGCGGATCGACGTCCTCGTAGCTGTTCTTGCCCCACATCACGCTGCCATCGGGGCCTTCCATACACGTGTGGAGATGGCCGCCGGGGCGCAAGTCGAAATGAAGTACCTCGCTATGGCTGCCCTTGGGCCCGAACCATTCGGTGAGCTGCTCTGGGCGCGTCCATGCGTCCCAGACGCGGGCGCGCGGGGCGGCGAAAACCCGGGTGATCTCGAACCTGTCAGGCACCATCTTTCTCCTCGGTATGGCCGGTTTCGACTTGCAGAAAAGCGTCCAGCCGGTCGAAGCGCTCGTCCCACAGGCCGGCCAGGCGGGACAGCGCGGCCTGCACTTCGCCTATTGCACCGGGGCGGAGCCGCCGCAGCCGGGCCTGCGCCGCGACGCGCGTTTCGATCAGGCCCGCCATCTCCAGCACCTTGAGATGGCGCGAAATGGCGGGTTGGCTGATCCCGAACGGCCGTGCCAGCTCACCCACGCTCGCTTCCCCCAGCGCGAGCCGCGCGAGGATGGCGCGGCGCGTGGGATCGGCGAGCGCCAGGAAACTGCGGCTGAGATGATCTTCCATAGCGACTCAGTTATATAACTGAATCGCTACATAAGCAAACGAGGCGTGTTACCCGAGCCCCAGCGCGCCAAGCACGGGGCGGAAACCGGTCCCTTCGCGCAGCACCCGCGCCATATGGCTACCGCCGAAGTGCGCTGGCACGAGCAGCGCCCCGCGGGTTGCAGCCAGGTCGAGCACTTGCCGGCGGGTTTCGCGCGCCTGTTCGGGCGCCTCGCAGAACACGCTGTTCCATTCAGGGCGGTAGATCTGCGCCGGGTGGTGGACGACATCGGCGACGAAAAGCGCATTGTCATCCTTGCCCGCGACTTCGAGCATCATGCTGCCCGGCGTGTGGCCGGGGCAGGCGTGCAGCGTCAGGCCCTCGGCGACCTCGAACCCCGGCTCGGCCCATTCGGCGCGGCCGGCGGTGATGATGGGGGCCACGCTGTCCTCATACATTCCGGCGTTGACCGCAGCGCCGACGCCTTCGGGGCCGGCGGCGCTATCATCCGGGTCCCAGTAGGCGCGGTCGGCAAGCGGGAGGACGTAGCGGGCGTTGCGGAAGGTAGGCTCCCACCGCCCTTCCACAAGGCGGGTGTTCCAGCCGACATGATCGATATGGATATGCGAGCAGACGACGACGTCGATGTCCTCGGGCTGGTATCCCGCGCGGGCGAGATTGCCGAGGAAATCGGTCTGCAGATGGCTGAAGACCGGGATGTTGGGGCGGTCCTTGTCATTCCCCGCGCCGGTATCGAACAGGATGCGCTGCTTGCCGGTATCGAGCACCCAGCTTTGCAGGAAGGCATAGAGGTGGCCGGTTTTCGGATCGTAGTATTCGGGCGCGAACTCTTCCGCGTGCGGCTCCCAGCCTTCGGGGGTGTAGCCGTTGAAGAGGTAGGACGGCGGCGCGAACGTGCCCTGCCATTCCTCGATGCGGTGGACGGTGACGTGGCCGATCTGGAAACGGTCCATTTGCTGCGCTCTCCCGCCGGGCGGTTCCCCGGCGGGGAGGAGAGTGCCTGAGCGCGCAGGCTTTCACAACCAGCGGCGCACCCGCTGGCGATAAGCTGCATAGTCCGCGCCGAAGCGGGCGGCCATGACGCGCTCTTCGGGCAGGATCTGGTACCGCGTGATATAGGCCGCGTAGAGC
>CAILIO010000110.1 GCA_903834285.1 uncultured Sphingomonadales bacterium
AGATGCCTCTGGATGCGTTTTCCAAAGCCCAGGACCTCATGGCTCATCACCCCGGACAGTTGGTGCCGATCGGGGCCAGCCTGGTTCGGCTATCAAATTCTGCGGTGATCGTCGCAAGGGCTGGGTCAACAGCAGGACTTTGCTGAGACCAACACCACCCTTCCCAAAAAGGCCTTCGTTTCTTCAATCGATTGCGGAAAACAAGTCAGGAGATAAGCGTCGCTGCGCCGAATCGGCCGCCAGCGAAATCAGGGCGCACCGGCTCACAACGCCGATGGTGCCCGTGAAATCGTCAATCGCCTTGACTGGCTGGCGTGCTGTTCAGCGGGTTTTCTGGGTCAAGACATTCAAGCGCATGGCGAATTTGCACTGCCGCCATTAGCTCTCCGGTCTCGTGAAGCCGCGTACTGCATTCAGTCAGGGTCGAAACGATATGTGCGCGTTCCGCCTCGGATAGACGGTTCGGTTCATTGGACATGGGAACAGCCCTATATCAGGAAATCCGCGGGTATAGTTAGGAGAACCGTTGTCTCTTCGGGCAACGGGCATGCTCGCTCGGTTACCTGATCGAGGGTTAAGCGGAGCCGATGCGGAATAGCTAACACGTCCGGAGGGTCCTCCCCTGGCATCCCGCTCACGATCGCAAAATTGGGAATTCGCAACTGCGAAGCGTCCGGCCTGGCCATTTACATATTATAGTTGATAAACTCAAAGTGTGTAAATCACGAACGTCGCGCGCATGGACATGCGCAAACTGGTTGGACGAAACTTCGCGCGCCTTAGGCGGGCGAAAGGTCTGACGCAGGAGCAGGTCGAAGAACGCTCGGGCCTCAGCCAACAATACCTGAGCGGCCTTGAGCGTGGGCGACGAAACCCGACAGTGATTACGCTCTACGAACTGGCACAGGCGCTCGAAGTCAGTCATGTCGAACTGGTCGCGCCCGACGGGGATGTTTGATCCGCCCTCAGTTATGCGCCGCGGTATCCAGTGCCAGACATGTGGGCCTCTCCACTTGTGAACATGTGAGACTGATTGGGGTGCCCGCTAACCGTCAAACGGGAGGCAACGCGCTCTCGAACACGGGATCAAGCGCAAGCCCAAGCGCCCGCGCTATCGCGATGGCCTCGGCAAGGTCATCCACCTGCATTTCGAATGTAGCAGCGAGGTCAGCCAGTGAGCTTTTCGGCTCATCCTTGACCCGATGGAGCGCCCCGCAAGTAGCGGTGACCGCAATTGGCCAGGTCCAAGCGATCCCGATCACGCCCTCCGGCAATACGAGCAGCGTATCACCCTTGGTGATGGCTTCGTCGCACTGGCAGGCGTCGTAGGCGTTTCCGGACGTCGCAAAGCCATGCAGGCGGCGCGGGGTGAAGGCGAAGCGCTCCGAATCTGTGAGCATTGGGGGGACACTCCCGAAAGGCCCGAAGGGCAATTCATGAAAAAAGGGCGGCCCGGCACATGGCCAGACCGCCCAGGCGGGGGTTGGATGCGCGAGAAGCGTCAGTGGGTCGTGGCAGCAAGGCCCGGCTCAGCGGTGTCGAACGGCGAACCGGCCACCTCAAAGTTGTCGCTGCGGGCACCGAAATCGCCGTCGTCGTTTGCCGGCGTGCCATTCTCACCGAAGGCACCTTCACTGCGGCGGCGCTGACGCGACCAGGCGACGTTGAGCGAGCCGTCATCCTGGGAGAAGAGCGCGATCGACAGCGGCGCATCGAAGCTCGGATCGTCGATCTGACCCTGCAGGAAGTTGCCGGTGCCGTTGCTTGCTGCCTTTTCCCAAAGCCCGCCGACAGCAATGAACTGGCCGCTCTTGGCCCGTGCCATCACGTCGAACTTGGGTGCCGAGGCGTTGCGGGAATTGACCGGGCGAAGGCCGATCGTGAGGTCGAGGGTTGCGGTCTGGATCTTGCCGATGAAGGCGCCCGCGTCGTTCTGCTTCAGGTTGCCGATGTTCATGGCCGTATTCTCCTCTGGCCCGAGCGCCGTCTTGTTTGCCGGGCGCCCGCTTGGGTTGGTGTTCGTCTCAGCCCGTTCGGCTGCGACACCCTCCTTCATCCCCCTCAACTCTTAAGCCCCTGGCCGGCCCACGGAGCCGAATTTGCCGAAGCCTGCGACGTCTCGTCCACGCACAACGCCCACGCGCCGCAGGCATGAGAAATGCCCCGGATCGGGAGGGACGATCCGGGGCACAGGCGGAGGTCTTGGGATGGATGGACCGCGGTCAGGCCGCGACCAGGAAGTCCCGGTTGTCATTGGCCGGGGCACCGAACGGCTCGGCGGTCCGGCGCTGCGGGCGCAGCCAGGCGATATTGTAGGTCCCGTCGTCCTGCCGGAAGGCATTGACGGCCAGCGGCCGCGCCATCGAGGGGTCGTCGATGCGGCCCTGCAGGAAGCACTCTCCCGTGGACTTCGAAGTCTGCTCCCAGAGCGCGCCAACCTGGACAAGCACCCCGGCGGGGTTGCGGGTGCAGATTTCGTAGCGCGGCGCTTTGGTATTGCTCGACTGCACGGGTCGCAGCACGAAACTCATGGCGACCGCGATGGTGGCGATGCTGCCGACGAGCGCGCCGCGCTCGCCCATGCGAATGGTACCGATGTTCATGGCCTTAGTCTCCTTGGGCTGGCCCCGTCTTGCTGTCCGGGGGCCTATTGGGGGATTGCGCCTCGGGCACCTGCGCCCTCGACACACCTCCCATTCCCGCTTCCCTCTCCTAGTGCCGATCCGAGGCCGGATCGGCTCAGTTGCGCAACCGCGCATGATAATGCGGCGTGTGTAGGCAGCAGATGTTCTCGGGCGACCAGCGTAGGTGTCCGCCGGACAGAAACCGCCCATCATTCGGGCTAACGATCACCGGGCCGTTGGCAGGAACGTCAAAAAAGGTTCCGTTCAATGGATCCAGCGTCGCAACCCAGCACTTCTCGAATGTGACGGGACGCGTGAGATCGAGGGCGATCAATTGCGGGATCGGCACGACCGCATAGAGGCAGAACAGGAATGACGTCGAACTGGCGTTGTCGATGATCTCTGCAAGCTGTTCGTGGGCAATGATCGGCGCACGACGGCGACGGCTGCGGCGCAGCGGCTGATCGGCAGGGTGGCGATTACCGCTCGCCTTGCGGAACTGGCTGACGGTGTAGCCTAGATTGTCGAGAGCGAATTGAAGGTTGGGCGTCAGGGCGAGTTCAGCGGCATCTGGCCAGGGCCGGTGCGAAAACACCAGACTGTCATCGAGCCAGCGCTCGGTGGTGAAACGGAAAAGCAGTTCGCAGTGGTCGTAGCTTGCGAAGAGATCGCTGACGCAGCTCTCATCGCGCGCGGCGGCGTGATCCTCCCAACCATCGCGGATCGCGTCGAACGTCTCGCCATCGTCAGCCATTCCAGTCTCGCGCAGAAGTCGGCGTATCTCGGGTGCGACTTGGTGATGCCAAGTCGGCCAGAGTTCGGCCGGCTGGAACTCGGCTTCCATGGCCTCGTCGACATCGTGCCCCTCGTAACGGGCATCGATGATTCGAGCGGCGAGTGCGTTCAGGCTTTGCAGTGACCAGCTATCCGAGCGGTCCCGCCAGTAGCGGCTGTGCGGGAATTCATCGGCAAGCTGGCCGAGCCAGCTCTCCCCAGCGTCGCTGGAGAAAAAGGCGCTCGGATCGGCAAGGACGCCGGGCATTGGCAGTGCAGGAACGGAGTACATGACTGGTGACCTCCTCTCGGGTTCACCCGTTCAGCTCCCTCTTGGCTTTGAGTCGTGATGCCCTGGTCGCCGACTTCAAAGTGAGCGGCCAGCCATCCGTTCGGCAATCGCAATCATGTCCTTCCATTCCGAACTGCCGACCGAGAATGTCCAAAGCTGCGGCTTTTGATACCAGGAAATGCCTTCACGCAGGCGCTGACGGTACGATTTGGGATTCAGGTCAAAATGGGCGGCTATTTTTTCGGCCGTGTCCAGATTGGCGAAGCTTCGCTCTGAGGCGACAGCCGGTTCCCGGCCATAAGAAATGGCTGGTGCCGCCACAGGGGGCACTGAAGGCGGCTTCACCGGCCGAGCGGGTGAAGCTGCTGCATCCAGCTTTGCGAGAACTGCTGAACGAGCGGCCTAGATGCGGCGATGGTCGGCTGTCTGCTCACATTTTGCCAGATTGAGCGGTGGAGCGAAACGACCAATAAGGTCCGTCTCGAAAGGCTCCGGGGTAAGGCATGGAAAGATCGCGACTTCGAGATTTTCGTGCATCCATGCGGTCAACTGCTGCTCGGAACTCGGCGTCAGACTCCAAGTGTGGCGGGCATTCGGCTTCACAACAAGGATCGGCTCGAGCGCCAGCTCGCCCATCAGCAAAACAGCAAGGCTTTTGCGCGGGGAGTGATTTCGGGTCGTGGCGTTGAAATGGCAGCGTCCCTTGAGCCCTTGACGGTTCGCTGCAAGCCCAATGTAAAGCAAACCGCTATCCGCGGGTGCAATGCCATTCAGCGTGGCGCCCTTGCGCAAAAACAGCGCGTATAGTCCATGCTCGTGGCCCAAGCTGAACTGCGATCGTGGGCCACGCGGCCAACTGAACGGCGATAACGGCAAGGCGTGCTCCTTATGCCCAAAGGTTAGTTCAACACGCTTGGGTTGACCATTGTCGGCAAATGTTCGGCCGGCTCTTGCCGCCGTCGGCCGTCAAATGCATCATTCTCATCATGCTCAAGCCATATGATCCCTACGCCTTTATAATCCGGCTCGAAGCCGAAATTGTCGGCGTTCATCCGCCGGTTACTCGGACGTTGGAACTGCCCCGCGACCTCAACTTTGCGCAGCTCCACGAGGTTCTGCAGGCAGCTTTCGGATGGACTGACAGCCATCTGCACCAGTTCCACGTCGGCGGTCTGACCATCGGTGCGCCCGAAGCCATCGAGGATGACATCTATGGCCCCCGCATTTTCGAGGCGACCGAGGTCCGGCTCAAGGACCTGACATTCCCGTACGAGGCCGATCCGGCGCTCACCGTCACCTACCAATACGATTTCGGCGACAACTGGCAGCACAGTTTGGTGCTCCGCCGCGCGGAAATCGAGGATGGCGTCAAATATCCGCGCTGCATCGCTGGTGCACGGGCCTGCCCACCGGAGGATGTAGGCGGCCATTCGGGGTATGCAGACTTCCTTGAGGCGTGGCTCGACCCCGGGCATGATGATCACGGAGACAATCGCCAATGGGCCGGGAAAAAGTTCGACCCCGAGCGTTTTGACCTTGAGGCTACCAACAAGGCCATTGCGAAAGGTATTCGTCTCTCCAGGGGTGACTATCGCCATAGACATGCGCGATAGCCAGATTGATTGGTCTCCAGCACCCGCTCGGAGTTCAGGCTGCCGATTTTGACAACTAAGGCTGCACCAATTCAGCCCAATCCTTTGCGCCAGACGGGCATCGCTCAATGCCGAAGAGCGTATCGGCGCTCCGACGCTGGGCGATAGCCGCCTGTGCAGTCCGAGCGCCTTCCAGATCGTTGTCGGGCAACAGGATTACACGGGTGGTACCGGAGGCTAAGGTGAAGCCAACGAAATTACGCACGCCAAAGCAGGCCCCGGCCTCCTGGCCGGTCAACTGACGATAGGCGCAAGCGCTTTCGAAGCCTTCGGCGATCCTCATGACACCGCCATCAAATCGAGCTGGCCATGTGCCGCCGCGCGAGTTGCCCAGCATCATGCGATGCGTGCGGACGGCGGTTTCGGAATCGAGGAATAGCCGTTGAACGGCGATGAGACGCTCGCACACGAATACGCCTACCA
>CAILIO010000111.1 GCA_903834285.1 uncultured Sphingomonadales bacterium
CGCTGGGGACGTTCTTCCGCTATATCGGCGATACGGCGACCTATATTGCGCGCTACGATGATCTGGTGAACGGCAAGGAAGAGCCGATCGATGTCAGCCATGTCGATGTTTCGATGAACGGGATCGAGCTGCAGGACCGCGAGTTCATCGCGGCGATCCGCGAGGGGCGCGAGCCCAATTCGTCGGTCGGCAAGGTCCTCGATTGCTACCGGGTGCTGGGCGAGCTGGAGACGCAGCTGGAGGGCTGACAAGGGAGGCGCGGGTGGAGGCGTGGATTGCCTATTCGGGACGCAGGTTTGCGCGCCCGCGCTACTATGCCAATGCGCATGAGCGTGACGCAGTGGATATTGCGCCGGTCCTGATGCCGGTGCTGGACGGCCGCATTGCCGGCACGACAATCGACCGCGAGGGGTTTGCGCAGGTGGAGCACCACAGCGCGGTTCGTGATTTCCGCGACCGCGACGAAGTGGCGCGTGTGCATAGGCGCGAGATCGAGGATCTGGTGCAGGCGCAGACCGGGGCGGACCACGTCCACGTCAGCGCACCGGGGCTGCTGCGGTTTTCCGAAAGGTCCGGGCTGGCGGGGAGCCTCAATAACTCGATGCCTGCGCGCTTTGCCCATATCGACATATCGGATGTAACGGCGGCGCAGTTCGCGCAGCGGGGTGCGGACGGACGGCCTTTCGTTCGCTGCGCGCATTTTAACGTGTGGCGTGCGCTATCGCCGGCGCCGCAGGACGTGCCGCTGGCGCTGTGCGATGCGCGAACACTGGCGGCGGCGGATCTGATCGCTGCCGATGCGGTGTTCGACGAGCCGGGTAAGCCCGAATGGTCGTTCGAGGGGCTGGTCGTGGCGCACAATGCCGCGCACCGCTGGCACGCGTTCCTTGATCTGAGCTCCGACGAGGTGATCCTGTTCAAGACGCATGACAGCGATCTGGCGCGGGCTCACCATGTCCCGCACGTGGCGTTCGACTTGCTCGGATGCGCTGCCGATGCTCCGCCGCGGGTGAGCATCGAGATGCGGGCGACAGCTTGGTGGTGGCACTGAAGCAACAGTCCAGTGTCTAAACACGCAGGTTTCACAAGGTTGTTGCGTCCCGCACCATCATTGTTATGATTCATACCTGATCGAACGAGTAGATCGTCGACATAGGGAGGGTGACCATGGCCAGATTGACGGCCGCGAGGCGCGTAGCGCGCCTCCTCGGCATGACCGCAGCTATCGTTTCCGCGCCTGCCTTCGCACAGGCAGCCGCGCCGCAGGCAGCAGATGATGCTGCTGCCCCGGCAGCGACGCCGGAAATCGTCGTGACCGCGCAGTTCCGCGCCCAGAAGCTGCAGGATACGCCGCTGGCGATCACTGCCGTTAACGCGGCTATCCTCGAGGCGCGCGGCCAGACCGATATTTCGCAGATCGCGGCGCAGGCGCCGAACGTGACCTTGCGCGCACAGCCGCAGAGCGGCGGTATCGGCCTCATCGCATTCATCCGCGGCATCGGCCAGACCGACTTCAACTACGCGCTTGAGCCGGGCGTCGGCATCTATGTTGACGATGTCTACATTCCGACGCTGTCGAGCTCGCTGCTCGACCTGATGGATCTGGAGCGCGTCGAAGTGCTGCGCGGTCCGCAGGGCACGCTGGCGGGCAAGAACTCGATCGGCGGCGCCATCAAGCTGTTCAGCAAGAAGCCCACGGGTGAAGGCGGCGGCTATCTGCAGGCAACCTATGGCAGCTACAACCGCATCGACGTACGCGGTGTGGCGGACTTCAAGATCGCCGACCACCTTTTTGCGCGCGTTTCGGGCGCGACCAAGAACAGCGACGGCTATGTGAAGCTGCTCGACTATGGCCTGTCGCACCCCAATTCCAATGTGCCGGCCAACACCAACCAGGGCAACGGCATCGAGCGCGGCACGCTGGGTGGCCGCTCGTTCGCGGCCGGGCGCCTGGCGCTGCGCTGGGAAGCGAGCCCGGACATCGAAGTGAACGTGGCCGCCGATTACACGCGCGAGCGCAATGACGCCGGCGCGCAAGTGCTGCTCTATGGCGGCAGCCCGGCAACGACGCCTGAGGGTATCCCCTGGCTGAAGGGCAAGGACGGCAAGGCTGTGCCGTTGAGCAGCGAGTTCGTGCCCTATAGCACGCGCTTCCAGCAGAGCGGCTCTGCCACCCCGGCAGGCTATGATGCACGCTTCATCAACTACGCCAACTTCCTTGATGCGCGGACGCCGACCACGCAGGCGCCGTTCAAGCCCTATGCCGCGACCAACGGACAGAACTACGACGGCTGGGGGGTGACGGGCAATGTCACGGCCAAGCTGGCCGATAACCTCAGCGCGGTGTGGATTTCCTCGTTCCGCCGATACAAGATGAGCTTCGGCTTCGATCAGGACGGCTCGCCCGTGCCGGTCGCGCAGCTGGACAACATCCTGCGCCACCGCGCGTGGAGCCAGGAAGTGCGCCTCAACGGCAGCTTTATGGACAAGCGCATCGAGTACACGCTGGGCGGGTTCTACTTCAGCCAGAACGGCACGTACAACGCGCGCGTCGACCTGAACTATGCCGGTATCGACTTCATCCACGGTCCGGACAGCACGCCCTCGACCTCGAAGGCGGTGTTCTTCAACGGCACGTTCCACCTGACCGATGCCTGGGGGATCACCGGCGGCATTCGCCATACCTGGGACAAGAAGGACTACACCTACTTCCGTTCGAACCCGGACGGAACGGTGCCCGGGCCGCTGCCATGCGAGTTCTTCCTCGGCGCGCCCACCGCTGGCCCGACCGGCGTGGGCAACTCGCCCAACTGTCTGCTGATCGGTCTCTACAACGTGACCGGCCAGTTCAAGGGCGAGCGCACCGATTGGCGCGTGGAAACCGACTACCGGTTCAGCCCGGAAGTCTTCGCCTATGCGTCGGTGGCAACCGGCTACAAGGGCGGCGGCGTGAACCCGCGTCCGTTCTTCGGTCCTTCGTCTGGTGACTGCAACGTCCTGCCATTCGGCGCGCCTTGCAACCAGATCACCTCGTTCCAGCCGGAAACGCTGCGGACTTACGAAGCTGGCATCAAGACCGACCTGTTCGATCGCAAGCTGCGCTTCAATGCCTCGGCGTTCTTCAACAAGTACAACAACATCATCCTGACCCTGACGCGCTGCCACGGCTTCTCGCCGTGCCTCATGCCGGCCAACGTCGGTAAGGCGGAAGTGTGGGGCCTCGAGGCGGAAACGACAATTCGCCCTGTCGAGGGCTTCACGCTCGATGGTTCGCTGAGCTACCTCCACTTCAAGTACAAGGACACGGGCACGACGGGTATTCCGCTCGACAACGTGACCCCCTTCACACCCAAGTGGAACTGGAGCTTCGGCGCGCAGTACGACTATGCGCTCAAGGCTGGCATGGTGAGCATGCGCTTTGATGGCA
>CAILIO010000112.1 GCA_903834285.1 uncultured Sphingomonadales bacterium
AGGATCTCCTCGCCGCGCTCAAGGCCGAGCTTGAGAGCCTCTCCGCCGACAGCTCGATCGCGTGCGTCGTCCTTTCGGGCGCAGGCAAGGCCTTCTGCGCCGGCCATGATCTCAGGCAGATGCACGGCCAGCGCCGCCTCGATTACTACCGCACGCTGTTCGCCGCCTGCGCGGACGTGATGGAAGCGATCGTCGCGCTCCCCGTCCCCGTCATCGCGCGGGTTCACGGCATCGCCACCGCCGCCGGCTGCCAGCTCGTCGGCGCCTGCGATCTCGCGATCGCGAGCACGGAAGCGCGCTTTGCCGTTTCGGGCATCAATGTCGGCCTGTTCTGCTCCACGCCTGCGGTCGCGCTCACCCGCAACGTGCCGGCCAAGCCCGCCTTCGAAATGCTGGTGACCGGCGAATTCATCAGCGCGCAGACGGCAGAGAGCTGGGGCCTCATCAACCACGCCGTCCCGGCCGATCAGCTTGACGCAGAGATCGACACGCTCGCCGCCACCATCGCGGCCAAGAGCCCGGACGCCATCCGCCGCGGCAAGGCCCTGTTCTATGCCCAGCGCGAAGTACCCCGCGCCGAAGCCTATACGCTCGCCGCCGAAGTCATGGCGCAAAGCATGATGGACGAGAACACCGGCGAGGGCATCGAAGCGTTTCTGGAGAAGCGCGCCCCCGTTTGGGGGTAACCTCGCTTACCCTCCCCATTTTTGCGCAGCACAAATGGGGAGGTGGCCTGCCGAAGGCAGGTCGGTGGGGTAAATCAACCCACCTGCACACCCTTCCAGAACGCCACCCGCCCCTTGATCGCGGCGGCCTTCTCCTTGGGCTCGGCGTAATACCAGGCCGCATCGCGGTTCTCGGCGCCGTCCACCACCAGCGAATAATACTCCGCAGTCCCCTTCCACGGGCACACGCTCGTCATCGTGCTGGGCTTCAGCACAGCCGGATCCACCGCCTCGAGCGGGAAATAGTGGTTGCCTTCCACCACCACCGTATCATCGCTGCGCGCGATCACCGCGCCGTTCCACCGTGCCTCGACCATCATTCGACTCCAATTCCATCGCAATAACCGGAGTGTGCCCCATGGCTGCAACCGCTACCAGCCGCCCCATGGACCACCTGACAGAAACCATCGCCGCGCTCGACTGGGCCGCCCTCGCCCAAAGCCTCGACGACCTCGGTTACGCCCTCACCCCTGAGGTGCTGGACGGCGAAACCTGTACCAAGCTCGCCGCCCTTTACGCGGACGACGCACGCTTCCGCTCGACCGTCACCATGGCCCGCCACGGCTTCGGCAAGGGCGAGTACCGCTATTTCGCCTATCCCCTGCCCAATGTAGTCACCGCCTTGCGCACCGCACTTTATCCCCCGCTCGCGCGCATCGCGAATGTGTGGTCCGATCGGCTGAGCCTGAGCGACATCTGGCCCGAAAGCCACACCGCCCTGCTCGATCGCTGCCACGCTTTCGGCCAGCCGCGCCCCACCCCGCTCCTGTTGCGCTACCGCGCGGGCGACTACAATTGCCTGCATCAGGACCTTTACGGCCCCATCCACTTCCCGCTGCAGGCCGTCGTTATGCTGAGCCCGGAAGACAGTTTCATTGGCGGCGCGCTCACTCTCGTCGAAAACCGCCCTCGCCTGCAAAGCCGCGTCGAAGTCATCCCCATCCGGCAGGGCCAGATCGCGCTGATCCCGGTCCGCGACAAACCGCGCCTCGCTTCCACCGGCTGGTCCAAATCCGCGATGCGCCACGGCGTCAGCACCGTCCTCTCGGGCGAGCGCCAGACGCTGGGGATCATCTTCCACGATGCGAGCTGATACCAAGGTGCGGTGAAGTGGATGCTTTTGCCCCTCCCCCAACCCCTCCCCCTCCCCCTCCCCGCTGGGGAGCGGCACTGCACCTTTGGTGCAAGAGCGCTCAATAGAGCAGGAACGGCGCGCGCACCTCGCACCAAGCCGCCTCGTCCGGCCCCGCCAGCGCGTCCAGATCGGCAGCCGTGCTCGCCGGATTGTCCACCCACTCGCGCAGCCCCGGCCCGCCATTGATCACATCGATCGCCAGCTTGTCGGTGACATACTCATAGGGAAAATCGCGCCAGAGCGGATAGTCCGGATAGAGCCGCCGCACCGCCTTGAACGCGAGCGCCTGCAGCCGCCAGGGCCGGAACGCGTGATGATCGTAGAACCCGCCCTCGGCATGGATCATCAGCGCATTGCAGAGCTTGCCCGCATGCTTGTGAAACGTCGGCTCGAACCAGCATTCGCGGATCGCACAGCCCGCCAGCCACTCCGGCGCAAAGCTGCGCATCTCAGCGAGCGCCGCCTTCGCATCCACATCCGGCGCGCCGAACAGCACTTCGAGCGGCCGCGTCGTGCCGCGCCCTTCGGAAAGCGTCGCGCCCTCGATCATCACCGTGCCCGCATAGGCCCGCGCCATGTTGAGGCTCGCGGCATTGGGCGAAGGATTGATCCAGATGCGGTCCTCCGGCCAGCCGAAACCGGGCACTTCCGGCTCCCAGCCCTCCATCGCCACCACACGGTAATCCACATCAAGCTTGAAGTGATCGACAAACCAGCGACCCATTTCGCCGAGCGTCAGCCCATGCCGCATCGGCATCGGCCCCGCGCCGACAAAGCTTTCCCAGCCCGCCAGCAGCGTCGTGCCTTCCACCGGCCGCCCCGCCGGATTGGGCCGGTCGAGCACCCAGACCGCTTTGCCGGTCTCGCTCGCCGCTTCCAGCAGATAAAGCAGCGTGGTCACGAAAGTGTAGATCCGGCAGCCAAGGTCCTGCAGGTCGAACAGGAACACATCGGCGCTGTCCATCATCCGCGCCGTCGGCCGCCGCACTTCGCCGTAGAGGCTGAACACCGGGATGCCGAGCGCCGGGTCGATAAAGTCCTCGGTCTCGACCATGTTGTCCTGCTTGTCGCCGCGCAGCCCGTGCTGCGGCCCGAAGGCGGCGGTCAGCGTGATCCCGGGGCAGGCTGCCAGCGCATCGAGCGAGTGCACCAGCTCCTCCGTCACCGAGGCGGGATGGGCGACGAGCGCGACGCGCTTGCCCTCAAGCGGCGCGCGCAGCGTGGGCTCTGCGAGCAAGCGATCGATACCGAACTTCATGCTCCCTCCGCTGCCGCAAGCCGCGCGCCCATGCAAGCCGGATCATGGAAGTCGGGCTTCTGAGGCGGGTGTGCCATCGCCCAGTAGGACTTGTGCCCGCCCTCCTCCTCGATCACCGCCGTCAGCCCATATTCCCAAGGCAGCGGTCGCAGCGCGCAAGCCGGGATCGCGGCATCGAAGATCAGCACCGATTGCCCGCGCCGCGGCGTGCAAACTGGCGCGCAGGGCACTGCCCGCTCGGTCGTCCCCGCCCGGTACCCTATGAAGTCATAGGCCGCCCAGCGCTCGGAAGGCGATAGATTGAACTCGGTATACCCTTCCGCGCCCGGCGCCCTCACAAAGAGCTCGAAGCAGGTAGTCTGCCAAAGCCCATCCGTCCGCGCCCGCCCGGCGAACGGCGGCACCACCAGCGCCCTCGCCCCGTCCACCTTCCAGCGCAGCGTTAGCCAGTTGGCATCGAGCGACAGGATGCGCGCAGCAACCCCGGTAACACCGCGCGGCGGATGCGCCGGATGGCAAGTCAGGTCGAACGTTTCCAAGCCCCGCTCTTTCGTGCTAGGCGCCGCCGCGTCATGACCCAGAACGCCTCCACGTACACCTCTTCCCTCCTCCGCCTGCTCGATGAGCGCGGCTACATCCACCAGATCACCGATGCCGATGGCCTCGATGCGCTTGCGAACAAGCAGGTCGTGCCCGCCTATATCGGCTTCGACGCGACGGCGCCATCGCTCCACGTCGGCAGCCTCGTCCAGATCATGATGCTGCGCCGCCTGCAGCAGGCCGGACACAAGCCCATCGTCCTCATGGGCGGCGGGACCACCAAAGTTGGCGACCCTTCCGGCAAGGACGAGAGCCGCAAGATGCTGACGAGCGAGGGCATCGCGGCCAACATCGCCTCGATCCGCACCGTGTTCGAAAAGCTGCTCACTTTCGGCGATGGCCCGAGCGACGCGGTGATGGTCGACAACGACACCTGGCTCAGTGCGCTCGGCTATGTCGAGCTGCTGCGCACCGTCGGCCCGCACTTCACGATCAACCGGATGATGACTTTCGATTCGGTCAAGCTGCGGCTCGAGCGCGAACAGCCGCTGACATTTCTCGAATTCAACTACATGATCCTTCAGGCCTACGATTTCCGCGAACTTGCGCTCACCGCCGGGTGCCGGTTGCAGATGGGCGGCTCGGACCAATGGGGCAATATCGTCAACGGGATCGAGCTCACGCGCCGTATGGAAAGCGTGGAAGTCTTCGGCCTCACCACCCCGCTCTTGACGACGGCGGACGGCGCCAAGATGGGCAAGACGGCCGCCGGTGCGGTCTGGCTCAACGAGGATGCGCTGCCCGCCTGGGACTTCTGGCAATACTGGCGCAACGTGGATGACCGCGACGTCGGCCGCTTCCTGCGCCTCTTCACCGACCTTCCGTTGGACGAGATCGCTCGCCTCGAATCGCTCGGCGGAAGCGAGATCAATGCGGCCAAGGTCGTGCTGGCGAACGAAGTCACCCGGCTGGTGCGCGGCGCGGATGCCGCTGCGGCTGCCGAGGCGACGGCAGAGGCCACTTTCGCGGGCGGCGGGGTCGGGCTGGACTTGCCTTCGCTCGTCTGCCCGGATGGCAGCATCGCGCTGGTCGATGCGCTCATCGGCCTCGGCTTTGCGGCCAGCCGCGGCGAGGCCAAGCGCCTGATCGCCGGCGGCGGCGCGCGTGTCGAGGGCGAGGCGGTGAGCGACGACACCCACGTCATCGCGCTGAATGGCGCGGAAATCCGGGTCTCTTCAGGCAAGAAGAAACATGGCGTGCTGCGTCCAGCCTGACGGTCAATGACGGCCGCTAACCGGCAAGTGCTTGCCGGCAACCGGCATGGCGATGCCGGTTCTTTACGAAATATCAGCCAATTGCCGCCAGAAACTCCTCTGCTTGTCCATTACAAGGAGAGACCATGGCCAGCGGCGCACAGCTTTCCGTCACCGATCAGCGGCTTTCCACCCGCCATCCGGTTGACCTGCCCCTGATCGGCGAACATCGCCGGCTGGGAGACGTGATGCTGCATGTCATCAACGTCTCGACCACCGGCTTCATGGTGAAGGGCGAAGTCGCGCTTCAGCGCGGTGAGCGGATCACCATCCGCCTGCATCACATCGGACGTATCGAGGCGTTCCTGGTGTGGGGCGACGGCACACGCGCCGGATTCCAGTTCGAGCGCATTTTGCGAAACGACGATTTTCTCATGATGATCAAGTCGCTCCAGCCCAACCCGAGGCTCCACCGCGCGCGATGAGTTTATGCCGCAGCGTGCGGGCTGCTCCCTGCACGCTTCGCCGATTGTTACTTGATATATTATATCATCACGATACAGCGGCGCTCGAAACAACGCTTCGGGTGCCCCTAATGCATAAGTCTTCGCTTGTCGCCGGTTGCGCACTGGGCGCCATGCTTTTCTGTTTGTCACATCCGGCCCATGCCGTTCCGGCTGACCCCGCCGCCGCCTCTCCCGCTGCACCGGACGCCGCTGCGCCGGCACAGTCCGGTCAGGTCAACACGACCCAGACCGACGATGCCGGCCATGCGCCGATCGTGGTGACCGGGCGCCTGATCTCGGGCGATCGCGACGCGATCGTCGCACCGGTGGTGATTGGCGGTGAGGACCTTGCCCGCCGCGCCGCCGCGCAAATCGGCGATATCCTGGCCCACCTCCCCGGCGTTTCGACCAGCGGCTTTGCCCCTGGTGCATCGCGCCCGGTGCTGCGCGGCTTCGACGGGCCCCGCGTGCAAGTGTTGACCGATGGCCTCGGCGCGCTCGACGCGAGCTCGGTTTCCGCCGATCACGGCGTTGCCATCGATACCCTCAACGTCGAGCAGATCGACGTGCTCCACGGGCCGGAGGTGCTCCTCTACGCCGCCGATCCAGCGGGCGGCGCGGTCAACGCGCTCGACCGGCGCATCCCGCGCCGCGTTCCGTCCAAGCCCATCGCTGTCAACGCCCTCGCCGCCTATGGCTCGGCGGCGGACTCGGTGAATCTGGGCGGCGCGGTCGACGTCGCCTTGGCGCCCCGGCTCGCGGCGCATTTCGATGCCTCGTATAACCACGCGGGCGATGTGCGGATCGGCGGCAATGTCGTCTCCGACCCCTTGCGCGCAAGGCTCCGGGCCGAGGCCGACGACCTCACGGCAGCCGGTGATGCCGCGGGCGCAGCGAACCTGACAGCCGGGCTCGACGCGCGCGCGCGGCTCGCCAATTCAGCAGCACGCGGCACGACCGTAGGTGCAGGCCTCGCTTTCATCGACAGCGGCGGTTCGCTCGGCTTTTCGGTTGAGCGCCTCACCAGCGACTATGGCATTCCGCCGCGTCCCTCGCCCGAGGCACCCGATCCGGTTTCGCTCTCGCTGCGCCAGACGCGCTATGACTTGCGCGCCAGCGTCAATCTCGGCGGCTTCTTCGATCGCATCGAGGCGCGCGCCGCTTATGGCGACTACACCCATGCGGAAATCGCGGCAGGGGTTGCAGGCACGCGCTTCTTCAATTCGGCCATCGAGTCTCGCCTTGTTCTCACGCAAGCCCGCCATGGCGGCTGGCGCGGTGAAAGCGGCCTTCAGTACGGCACGCGCAATTTCCGCATCGTGGGCGAGCCGCTGCTGCCCAATTCGATCACCGAGCGCATTGCCGGCTTCACTCGCCAGCAGCTTTCGCTGGGCAAGGTCGATCTCGAGGGCAGCCTGCGCGGCGAGCACGTATCGATAAAGCCCAAGAACCTTG
>CAILIO010000113.1 GCA_903834285.1 uncultured Sphingomonadales bacterium
AGCCTTCCCTGCGCGAATTTCCGCCCGATATGTTCGCCATTCCAGCGCCTCGAAGGCGCGGTTAATAAGTTCTGACCCTGGATGACGACCATCCGCCAATTGCAGTACCTCGTCGCGCTCGCTGACGAGGGCTCGTTCGCCGAGGCCGCGCGGATCAGCCATGTCTCGCAGCCGGCGCTGAGCCAGCAGGTCAAGGCGCTGGAGGAGCGGCTGGGGGTACGGCTGCTCGAGCGGTCCACCACAGGTGCGATCCTGACGCCGATCGGGCGCAGCATCGTGTCCAAGGCGCGCGGGATCCTCGGCGAAGTGCGCGGCATCGAGGAACTCGCGCGCTCGGCGGCGACCGGGCTGACGGGCACGCTCCGGATGGGGACGACGCCGACATTGGGGCCCTATCTGCTCTCGCCGATCATTGCCGATCTGCACCGCGCGGCGCCGGGCCTCAGGCTCTACGTGCGCGAGGGCATCCCGGACGAGCAAGCGCTGCAGGTTTCGCGCGGGGAGCTCGACGTGATGCTGGGCCCGCTGCCGATCCGGGGCGATGATCTCGAAATCGAGCCGCTGTTTCGTGAGCCGCTCGATCTGGTCGCCGCGGTGGACAGTCCGCTGGCGCGCGGTCCGGTCAAGACCTCGGCGCTGGCGGGGCAAGTGCTGCTCTCGCTCGATACGCGGCACCACTTGCACCGCGAGACACGCGAAATTGCTGAGACGCACGCGATGGCGCTCAGCCCGGATTACGAGGGCACCAGCCTCGACAGCCTGCACATGATGGCGGCCTCCGGCCTTGGCCTCACGGTGCTGCCGCGGCTCTACCTGCAGAGCGATGTGGGCGGGCTTTCGGGGCTGGCGGTGGTCGATGTCGAGGGATGGAAGGTGCACCGCTCCGTGGCGCTGGCATGGCGGCGCGGCACGAGCATGGAAGCGGCGTTCCGCGTGATTGCCGAGCACGTGCAGCGCTCGGCGCGGCGTATGCTGGATCGCGCGCTGGGTTAGGGTTGCGCCGGGGCCTGGGGTGCCTGCCACCCGCCGCCGAGCGCCTTGAACACGCTGATCTGGGCGTCGGCGCGATCAGCTTCGGCTGAGGCGATTGCGGCGCGGGTCTGGGCGCGTTGGCGCTCGGCGTCGAGCAATTGCAGGAAGCTGTCTGCCCCATAGTCGAAGCGGGTGCGCGAGAGGCGGGCTGCATCGCTGCTCGCAGTCATAGCGCGGCGCAGGGCCTCTTCGCGCTGGGCTGCGCCGCCAGCGCGGGCGAGGGCCTGCTCGGCTTCCTTGAGCGCGTTCAGCACCGCCGCGTCGAAGCGGGCAAGCGAGCCTTGCGCGATGGCCTCGTTCTCATGGATGCGGGCGCGCGCAGCGCCATTGAACGGGAAGTTCCAGCTGATCAGCGGACCGACCGAATAGCCGAACGAGCCCGAGCTGCCGAGATTGCTGAACTGCGTGGCGCCCAGCGAAGTGCTGCCGAGCAGCGATATCTTGGGATAGAGCGCGGCGGTGGCGACACCGATGCGCGCGGTATCTGCTGCGAGGCTGCGTTCGGCCTGGCGCACATCGGGCCGGCGCGCGAGGAGCGCCTGGCCATCACCAACGGGGAGCGGCTCGGCGGCCATGGGCACGGTGCGGCACCTGGCCGCAGCGCTATCGAGGATCGCGGCGGGCGGATCGCCGGTCAGCACGGCGAGCGCATAGAGCGCGGAGCGGCGTTGCGCTTCGAACACGGGGACTTGCGCGCGTGCCTGCTCGATGAGGACCGTCGCCTGATCAACCTCGCTCAGCGTGCCGCGACCGGCGGAGAGGCGGCGCTGGGTGAGATCGAGCGTGCGGGCCTGCAGGCTTTCCGTCTCGCGCGCGACATCGGCCTGTTCTCCGAACCCGCAGGCTGAGGCATAAGCGCGCGCGGTTTCGGCAGCGACCGAGACGCGGGCGGCGTCGACGGCGGCCTGAGCGGAGGCCGTATCAGCACGCGCGGCCTCGATCGAGCGGCTGACCCCGCCGAAGAGATCGATTTCGTAGGAGGCGTCGAAACCCACTGAGAAGAAATCGTTGGTGACCGTGCGGCCTATGGAGGGGACAACCTGCCGGCTGTTCGAGAACTGGGCCTTGGTGGTGGACGTGGGCAGCCGGGCGGCGCCGGCTTCGGAAAGCACCGCGCGGGCGCGCTGCAGGTTTGCGGCGGCGACGCGCAAGTCGGTATTCTTGGCGAGCGCTTGCGTGACCAGGCGGTCGAGCTCGGGATCCTTGAACAGCTGCCACCACTGCTCCGGCAACGGCGAGGGCGTGACCGCGCCGTTTTCGATGGCTTCGGTCAGGCGGACCTGCTCGGGCGGCAGCGCAGCGGGGCGCTGGTAATTGGGGCCCACCGCGCAGGCGCACAAAAACAGCGCGGGCAGGAATGCGGCGAGGCGCTTCATGCCTCGCTCTCCGGCGCGGGCGGAACCTCGGCGATGGGCTTTGCACGGGGGCGCAGCCAGCGGCCGACGCGCGCGCCGAAGCCCTGGCTGATGATGTAGAACGAAGGCGTGAAGAGCAGGCCGAAGCAAGTCACCCCGATCATCCCGAAAAACACCGCGATGCCCAGCGCCTGCCGCATTTCGGCGCCGGGGCCGGTGGCGGTGACAAGAGGAAGCGTGCCGAGGATGAAGGCGATCGAGGTCATCAGGATCGGACGCAGGCGCTGGTGCGCAGCGCGTTCGGCGGCTGCACGCGGCTCCAGCCCGTCGTCCTCGCCCTGCCGGGCGAACTCGACGATGAGGATGGCGTTCTTGGCCGCAAGGCCGATCAGCACAACGAGGCCGATTTGCGTCAGGATATTGTTGTCACGCCCCATAAGGCCAACGCCGACGATGGCCGCGAGCAGGCACATCGGCACGATCAGGATCACCGCGAGCGGCAGCACGAGGCTTTCGTATTGGGCGGCAAGCAGCAGGAACACGAAGACGACGGCGAGCCCGAAGACGAGGCTGCCAGTGTTGCCCGCCTGCTGCTGCTGGAAGGCGAGCTCGGTCCATTCATAGGTTAACCCGGCGGGCAGGTTGGCCTTAGCGAGGCGGTCCATCGTGGTGAGCGACTGGCCCGAGGAGAAGCCGCGCTTGGTATCGCCCTGAAGTTCGGCGGCGGGATAGAGATTGAAGCGCACGACGCGGTAGGGGCCGCTGTCGTTCTTGAGCGTCATCACCGCGGCGAGCGGGACCATTGTGCCCGAGGCCGAACGCGTCTTCAGCCGCAGGATATCGCCGATATCGTCGCGGTAGGGCGCATCGGCCTCAGCCGTCACACGAAATGTGCGGCCGAGGAAGTTGAAATCGTTGACGTAGGTGCTGCCGAGATAGGTGCCGAGCGTGGAGAACACCCGCTCCACCGGAACGCCGATCTGCTCGGCGCGCTCACGGTCTATGTCAGCCTTGAGGCGCGGGGTCTTAGTGTTAAAGGTGGTGAAAACCGAAGTGAGCCCGGGTTCCTGATTGGCGGCCATCATCATCTTGAACGCGGCGCCTTCGAGCGCGGCATAGCCGGCGCCGGAGCGGTCCTCGATCATCATCTTGAAGCCGCCGCCGGTGCCGATGCCGCGCACGGGCGGGGGCGGGACGACAAGGACATTGCCCGCGGTGATTGCACCGTAGGCCTTGCGCAGTTCGTTCGCGACCTGATCCGAGGAGGCGGTGCGGTGATCGAAATCCTTGAGCGTGATGAAGATCGCGCCCGCGTTGGGCGCGGTGGTGAAGGTCGCGCCGTCGAAGCCAGCAAAGGCGATGGTGGTCTTCACCGCCGGATTGTCACGCGCGATCTTGGCGGCTTGCTGGACGATCTCGTCGGTGCGCTGGAGCGAAGCGCCCGGCGGCAGCTGGACCACTCCGATCAAGTAGCTCTGATCCTGCGCAGGGATGAAGCCGGTGGGGGTTTCGTAGAAGCGCCAGCCGGCCACGGCGAGGAGCAGGACATAGGCGATCCCGATCATGCCGAGCGAGCGCACCAGCCGCGCGGTGAGGCTGCCATAGCGCTCTGACAGGCGTTCGAAGCCGTTGTTGAACCCGCGTGCGAAGCGCACCGGAACCCCGCGCAAGCCGGGCGGGGGCGCGGTCTCTTGGTGGCTCTTGGGCTTGAGGATCAGCGCGGCGAGCGCTGGCGAGAGCGTGAGCGAGACGAAGGCCGAAATCGCCGTGGCGCTGACGATAGTCAGCGCGAACTGCTTGTAGAACGCGCCCGAAATGCCGGGGATGAAGGCGGTGGGGATGAACACCCCGCACAGCACCAGCGCGATCGCGATGAGCGCGCCGGAAACCTCGTCCATCGTCTTGTGCGCGGCTTCGCGCGGGGCGAGGCCTTCTTCCATCAGGCGCTCGATGTTCTCGACCACGACGATCGCGTCATCCACCACGATGCCGATGGCGAGCACGAGGCCGAACAGCGAGAGGTTGTTGAGGCTGAAGCCGAAGGCGGCCATCGCCGCGAAGCTGCCGACCAGCGAGACCGGGATGGCAATGATCGGGATGATCGAGGCGCGCCAGCTCTGCAGGAACACCAGCACGACGAGCGCGACCAGCACGATCGCCTCAAGCAGGGTGTGCTGCACCGCCTCGATAGAAGCGCGAATATATTCGGTCGGGTGGAACGGCACCGAATAGATCAGTCCGGGCGGAAAAGCCTTTGAGAGGTCCTCCAATTCGGCGTCAACCGCAGCCGCTGTCTTGAGGGCGTTGGAGCCGGGCAGCTGCGTGACGGCGACACCGATCGAGGGGTAGTTGTCGCGGTAGGCATTGGTGCCGTAATCCTGCGCGCCGAGTTCGATGCGGGCGATATCGCGCAGGCGGGTGAGGCGGCCATCCTCGGCGCGCTTGATGATGATCGCGCCGAACTGATCGGTCGAGGTGAGGCGCCCCTCGGTCTGGATGCCAAGCTGGAAGGCGGTACCGCCCTGGTTGAATGGTGGCTGGCCGACCGAGCCTGCCGCGACTTGCGCGTTTTGGGCGCGGATCGCGGCGATGATCTCGTCCACCGTGAGATTGCGGCTGGCGGCGGCATCGGGATCGATCCACACGCGCATGTTGTAATCGCGGCCGCCGATGATGCGCACGCCGCCGACGCCCGGCACGCGGCTCAGCCGGTCGACGACCTGCAAGGTTGCGTAGTTGGCGACATATTGCTGGCTGAGCGACCTGTCCGGCGAATAGAGGTTCAAGACCATGAGCAGGTCGGGCGAGTTCTTGCGCACCGTCACGCCGATCTGACGCACTTCCTCAGGCAGGCGAGGCTCTGCGGTGGCGACCCGGTTCTGCACCAGCACTTGCGCCTGATCGACATTGGTGCCCGCCTTGAAGGTGACGGTGATCGTGACATTGCCATCGCCCGTGGAGGACGACTGCATGTAGATCATGTTTTCAACGCCGTTGATCGATTCCTCGAGCGGGGCGGCGATGGTTTCGGCGAGCGTTTCTGCGGTCGCGCCCGGGTAGTTGGCCGATACGACGACGGTGGGCGGCGCGATTTCGGGGTACTGGCCGACAGGCAGCGAAGGATAGGCGATCGCCCCGATGATGACGATCAGGATCGACAGCACCGCCGCGAAGATCGGACGGTCGATGAAGAAATGCGGCAAGCGCATTACTTGGCCGTGGCTTCTGCCGCAGCGGGCGCCCTGATCGCTGAGGAAGCGGGCACATCCGCCGCCGCGCGGGGCTTCAGCGGAATCACCTTGGCATCAACGTCCATGCCCGGCTGGAGCCGTGCGAGGCCATCGAGCACCACCTTTTCGGATGCGGCAAGGCCGGTCTTGATCACGCGCAGGCCTTCGACCAGCGGCCCGGTCTCGACATTGCGCTGCACGGTCTTGCCGTCCTGTCCGATGACATAGACGAAGCGGCGGGTCTGGTCGGTGACGATAGCCTCATCGGGCACGAGGAGTGCGCTGTACGTGCCAGAACCCAGCAGGCGGGCGCGGCCGAACATGCCGGGGACAAGGAAACCACTGGGATTGTCGACTTCGGCAAAGGCGCGGATCGTGCCGGAATTGCGGTCGATCGCGTTGTCGACGAACTTCATCAGCCCGTGCCAGCGGTAGTTCGTCTCGTCCGCCAGCTTGATATCGACCGGATTGGGGGCATAGCGCGAGGATGCGCGCTCGCCCGATTGGGCCTGACGGACATATTTGAGATAGAAGGTTTCGGCGCCTTCGAAGGCGAAGCGGATCGGATTGACCGTGACGACGCGGGTAAGCACCGTCTGCCCCGCTGCGACGTATGTGCCGATCGAAACGCGCTTGTCGGAAATGCGGCCGGTGATGGGCGAGCGGATCGTCGTGAAGGAAAGGTCGAGCGACTTCGCCTCAAGGTTGGCGCGAGCAGCACCAGCGGCGGCCACGGCGCTGCGCAAGTTGGCCTGCTTGGTCTCGAACTCCTCGCGGCTGATCGCCTGCGCATCGACCAGCTTCTGGGCGCGGGCCATTTCCGTCCGGGCATTGGTGACGAGCGCCTGCGCCTTTGCCAGATCGGCGCGGGCCTGCTCGGCGGCGGCGCGGTAGGGGCGCGGGTCGATCGTGAAAAGCACCTGACCCCTGGACACTTCCACGCCTTCGCGGAAGTTCACGCTTTCGACGTTGCCGGAAACACGCGGGCGAATCTCCACATCCTGCACTGCCTCGAACCGGCCGACATAGTCGTCCCAGTCCACGACCTGACGCTTGAGTGGCACGCCTACGGAAACGTGCGGCTTGGGCGGTGGCGGGGGGGCTGACGGGGCGCAGGCGGCGAGCGCCGCGGTCGCGATAAGCGGGAGAAGGATGATTCGACGCACTTAACCATAGTATGGGCATGCCGGTTTGTGCGCAACCGTTGCGCACTGCAGCGAACTGCCCTCAGGGGTGAGGCCGGGGTGATGTTTCCTCTTGGCAGTGGCGCAGAACCGAATCCGTTGCTAAAAGCGACCTATTGCGACAAGCGGCGCAGTGCTTGCAGTGTGGGGAGTGGGTTATCGTGGCGATCGAGGCAAAGGTTAACGGAATGCCGGTCAGCTTTGCGGCCGAGCCGGATACGCCGCTGCTCTGGGCAATCCGCGAGGAGCTGGGGATGACCGGCACCAAGTTCGGCTGCGGAATTGCCGCATGCGGAGCCTGCAGCGTGCATATCGACGGCGAGATCACCCGGTCTTGCAGCCTGCCGATCAGCGATGTCGCGGGCAAGTCGATCACGACCATTGAAGGCCTTTCCGGAGCCGAAGGCACGCTTACCGCGCTGCAACAGGCATGGATCGCGCATCAGGTGCCGCAATGCGGATATTGCCAATCCGGCCAGATCATGGCGGCGGCGGCGCTGCTCGCCAAGACGCCCAAGCCCACGGACGCCGATATCGATGCGGCGATGACCAATATCTGCCGCTGCGGGACCTATCCCCGCATCCGCGCGGCGATCCACGATGTGGCCGGCGCGGCTGCCACCCCCGCCGCCAACCCGGCCTGAGGAGCAAGCACATGGGCATGATCCGCAGAACATTCCTGATTGGCGGCGCGGCCTTGGTTGGCGGCGGCATCTTCGCTGTCCAGTATGGCGACAGCGCGGCCAAGTCGCAGGCCGCCAAGCTGACAGACGGCACGGGCGGGCACAACTTCGGCACCTGGCTGCGCATCGGCGAGGACGATACCGTCACCATCTATTCGCCGCACACCGATATCGGTCAGGGTTCGAACACCGGCCTTGCGCAGATGCTGGCCGAAGAGCTGGATGCCGATTGGAGCAAGCTCGCGGTCGTGTCGGCCCCGGCGGAATCCGCGTTTGCCAACGTGGTGCTGGGCAAGGGCTTCCTTTCGGAAATGAGCGGCTACCCCGGCATCATCGGCGCGATGCCGATGTCGCTCCTGGGCATGATCACTCGCCAGCTCAACCTCCAGATCACCGGCGGTTCCTCGGCGCTGCGCTTCACCGGGCAGCACGGGCTGCGCGTGCTCGGCGCGGGTACGCGGGCGGCGCTGATCGAGACGGCGGCGGGGCGGATGGGCGTTCCTGCGGCTGAGCTCACGACCGCGGACGGCAAAGTGGTCCACGCCAAGAGCGGCAAGTCGCTGCGCTATGGCGAGCTTGCGGCGGAAGCGGCGACGCGCAGCCTTTCGACCAAGGTGGCGCTGAAGGACCCCAAAGACTTCAAGCACATGGGCAAGTCTGTCCCGCGCTTCGACGTTCCGGCGAAGGTCAATGGCAGCGCGCAGTACGGCATGGACGTGGTGAAGCCGGGCATGCGGGTGGCCACAGTGATCGCCGCACCCGTGCGCGGGGGCAAGCTGCTCTCGGTCGATCCGAAGCCGGCGCTGGCGATTGTCGGCGTCGAAAAGGTGATCAGCCTTGAAAGCGCGGTGGTTGTGGTCGCCAAGGGCTATTGGCAGGCGCTGAAGGGCGCGCGGGCGCTGGCGCCCAAGTTCAGCGATGGCGGCAACGGGCTGATTACCACGGCCACGGTCTTCGCCGAGCAGGACAAGCTGCGCGCCGAAGGCAAGCCGACCAAGACCGCCGGTGCAGGCGATGTCGATGCGGCGCTCAAGGCGGATAACGTGAAATTGCTTGAGGCGGACTACAAGATGCCGTTCCTCCACCACGCGATGATGGAGCCCTTTGCGCTGACCGCGCACTACAAGGACGGCCATCTCGATCTGTGGGGCGGGATGCAGGATCCGCTCGGCGCCAAGGCGGCCGCCGCGACTTCCTCGGGCCTGAGCGCCGACAAGGTCACGTTCCACCCCATGCTCATCGGTGGCAGCTTCGGCCGCCGTCTGCCGATGTACATGGAGATCGTCGATCAGGTCGCGCGCGTTGCCATGCAGGTGCCTTATCCAGTCAAGCTGATCTGGTCGCGCGAGGAAGAAGTCTCGCAGGGGGCCTATCGTCCGCAGAGCTCGGCCAAGCTGACCGCCGCGTTGGGGCCGGACGGCAAGATCACCGCGTGGCGCAATGATTTCGCCCAGCCGGAAGACGGCCTGCGCGAAGTGCCGTTCTTCTATGATGTGCCGGCCGTCGCGCGGCGGCATTTCAAGCAGGTTTCAAACCAGACGGTGGGCGCGTGGCGCTCGGTCAACGCGACGCAGCACGGTTTCACGACCGAGAGCTTTATGGACGAGCTGGCGCATACAGCGGGTGCCGATCCGGTGGAGTTCCGCCTGAAGCACCTCAAGCCCGGGCGGCATCGCACAGTCCTCGAAGAAGTTGCCAAGCGCAGCGGTTGGGGCTCGCCGCTCGAGCCGGGCCATGCCCGCGGCGTTGCGGTGGTGGAATGCTTCAACACGATTGTCGGTCAGGTGATCGAGGCTTCGCTCGCCGACGACGGCACGCCCAAAGTCCACAAGGCATTTGCCGTGGTCGATTGCGGCACGGTGGTGAACCCGACCGCCGCCGAGGGGCAGATCCTCGGCGGACTGGTCATGGGCCTCTCGTCCGGCATCGGTGAGGCGATCACGCTCGACAAGGGCGCGGTGCAGCAGAGCAACTTCAGCGACTACGAAGTGCTCAAGCTGGCGAACGCGCCAGCGGTTGACGTGCACTTCATCAACAGCGGCGCGGAGATGGGCGGGATCGGCGAACCGGGATTGCCGCCGGCTACGCCCGCGCTGGCCAATGCGCTGTTTGCCTTGACGGGCAAGCGCGTGCGTTCGCTGCCGATCAAGGATCAGGCGAAGGCTTAAGGCGTTATTGCTGCTTTGCCTTCCGGGGTGTTCCAGCCCCGGATTGCAATGCTGGCCGGTTTGGCACTGGCGGGGACGCGGACGGTGAGCGTGCGCGTATCGCCCGGCATCAGCGAGATGTAATTGTCCTCGTAGTATGCGGGCAGGACGCGCGCGCCGGCTTTGTCGAGCACGGTGAGCTTGATCGCGAGCGCGGGGGTCATGCCGGTGTTCGCAAGGGTGAGCGTGAGCGGACGGTCGCGTCCCTGTGGATGCCCGGCTTGCGCCTTGAGGCTGATCGTGGCGGCGGGCATCGCGGTGAGCTCGCGGTAGGCAGCGGTGTCGCGGCCGCGCCAGTAGAGGTTTCGGCTGAGGGCGGCGCCCTTTGTATCGATAAGATCGAGCGACACGAGAACCATCCCCCCCTTTTCCATCAGCGGGGCAAGATTGACAGTGCCCGCCGGGGTGGCGGTGTTGGCAGGCGCTGCGAGCGAATGTTCTTTTTGCAGCAGGGTGCGACCTGCCAGATCGGTTACGCGCACCCGCGCCGTGAGGCCCGGCAGATCACCGCGCGTGGTGTTGATCACCATGAGCTGGTTGTCCGGCAGATTGAGCTGCACATGGATCGGTTCGGCCCCGGCGCGTGCGCCGTAGTAGGCAGCGTGGGTGTCCATGTCGGAGCTGTAGAGCTGCCAGGCGTTGGAGGGCCACGAGGGGTGGGTCATCCAGAACAGGCGGCCGGAATTCTTTGTCCACAAGTGGCCGACGAAGCCTTCCATCATCGCCTTGTGCGTTTCGAGGTTCATCATCTGCGCCTTGCGCTCGAAATCGGCGAGGCTGGTCGCGGGGCCGAACATGGTGGCCAGCGTGTCCATGAAGCGGTGCGTGTCGCCGTTTCCGCTGAAATGCCAGTCGTGATAGGCCATTGTATCGCCGAGCGGCCAGCGGTCAGCGGCTGGCACGCTGGCTTCGATCGCCTCGCGCGTGGCGAAGGATGGCGTGCCGGTTTCGACCGAGAAGCCCGAGGCGAGTTCTGTGAAATAGCCTGCGGGCGGGCGGTAGTTGTAGGGGCCGCTGCCCTGCAGGTTCACCGCGTTGGAGGAGCCGGTATACCAGCGCGTGCCGTCGAGCTTCGTTACCAGCGCATCGAGGCCTTCGTTGAGCGCAGGGTAGGGGACGCCTTCGTTACGGCCGAACCAGACGACAATTGAGGGATGATTGCGATAGCGCGCGATCGTGTCTGCTGCGTTGGTGAGGAACAGCTGCGGATCCTCGGGCTCGATCTGGAAATCTTGGGTCGACTGCCAGAAGTCGTTGAGGATCATCATGCCGTTTTCGTCGGCGAGATCGTAGAACGCGGGTTCGGTGTTGGTGCCCATCCAGTTGCGGATGACGTTCATGTGCGCCTCGCGTTCGAGGCGGAAATAGGGCGCGAGCTCGGCCCGGCCGAAGCGCTTCATGGCATCGTCCATGCCCCAGCTGCCGCCACGCGTGGCGATGCGCACGCCGTTCACGCGCAAGGTGAGGTGGGGCAGCGCGATGGAGGGCGGGACGGGGCGGACGGCGGGGGAATGCTCGCCCGCAGGCGTGAGGCTTTGCGTCCAGCCGAGCGGGGTCTGCTTTATGGCGGCGTGGCGCACGTCGATCAGCGGAAGTTCGCCGGGCTTCGCGTCGGTGGGATCGACTTCGACGCGGTTCAGGCGGCCATCGTGGTCGAACAGCGAGAGCTCGTAGCTGACCTCGCGGATGCCGAAGCGGAGGGATTTGCTGTCCGATAGCTGGCCACCCGCATAGGCGCTGAGCGTGAGTGTGTAGAGCGCAGGGTCGCCATAACCATTGGGCCACCACAGGTGGGGGTTCGCGATGTGGAGGGCTGGGTCGGTCTGCGGTGAGAAGGTGACGGTGGTTTCGCCGGGAGCGGCGGTGATGGAGCGGATGAGGGTGATCTCGCCGATGCTGGCCGTGACGGTGAGCGGGACCGGTGTGTTGCCGGGATTGATGACCGGGACGGTGATTGTCACGTCCGCGCTGTCGGTACGCGGGAGCGGCAGGTCAGTGACGACGTGCGGATCGCAGAGGCGGACCGGACCAGTCGCCTCCAGCGCGACGCCCTGCCACAGGCCGGTGTTGCGATCGCGAATACCGGGGATCCAGTCCCAGCCTTCGGTGGCGACGAAAGTGGGGCCGTCTATGGCAAGCTGGCCGCCGTTTTCGCCGACGCCGCCTTTAACCGATTGCTCGTGCGGGATGCCGGGATGCGGCGGGGGACTGACGCGGACAGCGACCACGTTCTCCCCGGCCTGGGGGGTGAAAGCAAAGCGGCCCCGGGTGAAGGCGCCCTTCATCGCCCCCACCGCCGCGCCGTTGATCCAGACTTCGGCGGCGTAGTTGATGCCATCGAAGCGCAGCGCGAGAGCCTTGCCTGCGGCTTCGGGCGGGACGGTGAAGCTCGTGCGATACCAGTAGTCCTGCCGCGCGAGGCTTTCGGGGATCGCGAGGTTGTTGAGGCCGTAATAGGGGTCGGGATAGACGCCGCGATCGACCATCGTGGCGAGCACGGTGCCGGGGACGCGGGCGGCGAGCCACCTGGCGGTGTCGACGCCAGGGCGGGAAAGCGCCGCGCCATCAGCGGTGGCGAGATCCGGCGCCGGGGTCAGATTCCAGCCGTTTATCTGCCATTGGTCGGGGGCAGTGGGAGCCAGCGCGGGCTGGGGCGTGAGCGGCGCAGCCCGCGGGGGGCTCGGCGGGGTGTTGGCATGCGGGAGCAGCCAAGGGTCCTGCTGTTCGGTGAGGCCGATATTGGCCTTTCGCTGGAACGGCCAGCCCACGCCGACGTCGCGGAACTGGACGGCAGCGAAGTCCGGCCGCGCGGTGAAGAGCGCGGCGGGATCACGCACCGCATCGTCGATCTGCGCTGCGGCGAGGGCCCCGGCGAAGTGCGGTTTGCCGGGGATCGGCGGCGCGATGGCGATATGGGAATCGGCGGCGGGGCTGGCGGCGGCTTGCTGGCTGGCTGGCTTGCCGTCGATAAAGAGGCGCGCCGCTTTGCCGTCGAATGTGGCGGCGAGATGGCTCCAGCGTCCGGCCGAGAGGGGTGTTGTGGCGGTGATCAGGGTTTTACCAATGCGCATGGCGGGGTGCCCGTCGATCAGGATGAGGGCGCGGTGGCCCTGTTCGATCAGCGTGGCGTCGCCGGGCTGGATGCGGTCGGGTTTGATCCATACCGAGAGCGTGAAAGGCGCACCCGCCGCGAGGATCGGGGTGTTGGCCGGGACTTCGCGTTCGATCCCGATCCCGCCTTCGAGGATGCGGACATTGTAGGGTCCGCCGTTATCGGGGACTTCGGCGAAGAGCGGGCCTGCGGCGAGTGCGCTGGCGGTAAGGAAAATCGGCGCCAGGCGGCGCGTGGTTCCGGGCATGTCGTTTCTCTCTCCCCGAACCCGGGTCTGGCACGTCCGGGTTCATGACAACGCAATCAATTACACGCAGTACAACCAAATTAAAATGCATATTAAATGCATTATTTGGACACACCTTTGCACCCGGCAACGATATCGCCCTTCGTGCCCAAGGTCACGCTGGCCAGGCCCAGCGAAAGCGGGCCGCGGCTGCCAAGGACGAGCGGGCTGGAGACGGCATTGCTGGCCGCGCCTGCCGGGAGCAGGCACTTGAGCGGTATGGCCAGCGTACGCCAGGTGCCCAGCGGCATGACGGCCAATTCCGGCAGCGGGACGGGCGCACCGCAGGGGGCGCTCCCGCAGCGCGCCGATACGGTGACCGGCGCACCGGGCTTGGCATCGAGCTGCAGGTTGAGCAGCAGCAGAACATCGCCATTGGTCTCGCGCGACAGGTCCTGCGGCGTGGTCGCTTCAAGCGCAATCGTGGCGGGGTGGGGGCCGGCTGCGAGCGTGATGCGGCGCGCGCCTTCCTGCACATCCGTGTCGATCGCGGTTATGGTCAGGCGGTTGCCCGGGGTGGCGGCCGGAACTGGGCCGGCGGTGAGCGGCGCTGCGGCGGGGTCGGTCAGCACCAGCGACCAACTGGGTGCGGCCTGCCCGCGCTGGAGAAAGACACCCGGGATGGCCTCGGCGGCGACGCCCGCGTCCTCGGGCAACGCAGTCCACGGCGCCGGGTTCCCGGCCATGGAAAGGCCGTAGCCATAGGCGAAGAGCGGATCATCGCCTTGGCGCGCCGTGCGGGGCCAGGCGGTGGGCAGGCGGCCGGTGAAGTCCGCGCCGTCCTTGCCGTAGAGCACATCGGCAACGCCTTCGCCTTCGGAGCCGGGCAGCCACGCGACGACGAAGGCATCGGCGGCATTGAGTTCGGGGTTCACGAACAAGGGCCGGCCGGTGAGCATGACCGCTACGACGGGAATGCCTTGTGCCTTGAGCGCCTTCATCGTGGCGAGCGGGCCGGTGAGATCGTTGCGCAGCTGAAGCGAGCGGATATCACCCTGGAATTCGGCATAAGGCGTTTCACCGAAGACCACGACCGCGGCGTCGGGCTTTTCGCTGAAGCGGCCATCGGGCGCTAGCTGCGCGCTGCCACCGGACGCTTCGGCTGCGGCTTTCAGCCCCTCCCACAGCGTGGTTGCGCCGGGGAACTGATCGCGCGTGAGGCCGGTGCCCTGCCAACTCAGCGTCCAGCCGCCGGACTGGCGGGCGACATCGTCCGCGCCGTCGCCTGCGACGAGGAGCCGGGCGCCTTTCTTGAGCGGCAGGACGCCGTTGTTCTTGAGCAGCACGAGTGACTTGCGCACCGCCTCGCGGGCAATCGCGCGGTGTTCCGCGCTGCCGAGCACGTTCCACTGGCCTGCCAGCGGCCGGGTGGAAGGCGCGCCGATCTCGAACAGGCCCAGGCGCAGCTTGACACGCAGAATGCGGCTGACGGCATCATCGAGCCGGGCCATCGGCACGGTGCGATCCTGAACCTGCTTTAGCAGGCTGCCGTAAAGCGGCTTCCAGCTGTCGGGCGCCATGTACATGTCGACCCCGGCGAGCAGGGCCTGCGGGCAGCTCGCGTTGGTGCAGCCAGGGATCTGGCCATGCGCGTTCCAGTCGGTGACGACGAAGCCGCCGAAGCCCAGGCGGCCCTTGAGCACATCGGTGACGAGGCCCTTGTTGCCGGCGATCTTGACGCCGTTCCAGCTCGAGAAGCTGGTCATCACCGTGGCGACACCGTTTTCGATCGCGGGGAGATAGGGTGCGCCGTGGACAAGGCGCAGCGTGGTCTCGTCGATCTGGGCATCGCCTTGGTCGTGCCCGTCCTTCGTCGCGCCATCGGCGAGGAAGTGCTTGGTGCTGGCGATGACATGGGGGCCAGTGAGAATGCGGCCTGTGGTCGGCGCACCCTGCAGCCCGCGCACCATGCGGCCGACATAGCTTGCAACGAGCGCGGGATCCGAGGAATAGCCTTCGTAGGCGCGGCCCCAGCGGTAGTCCTGCGGGACGGTGACGGTGGGGGCGAAAGTCCATTCCTGCCCGGTGACGCGGATTTCCTCCGCGGTGGCAGCGCCGATTTTCTCGATCAGATCGGGATCGCGCATCGCGCCAAGGCCGACATTGTGCGGGAACAGCGTCGCGCCGATGATGTTGGAATGGCCGTGGACCGCATCGGTGCCCCAGATCACCGGAATCGCCGGACAGCCGGGGCGACCGCGCATCGAGGCGGCGTAAAAGGCGTCGGCCAGTTTGAGCCATTCGGGCGCGGGCGCGAGGTCGTTTCCGCCGGGGCCGGAGTTGCCGCCGTTGAGCACCGAGCCGAGATTGTAGCGCGCGACGTCTTCGGGCGTGAGGCTGGCGATATCGCCCTGGATGACTTGCCCGACCTTGCAGGCCGCATCCATTCGATTGAGAATATTGGCGATTTTGGCTTCGTCGGCGTCCGTCGCGACCTTGGGCCAGGCGATTCGCGGCCACTGCTGCGGATGGACGGTGGCAGCCGAGTCGTTTGTGGGGGCGGGCGGTGCTGCAAGGAGTGCGGCCGGGGTCAGACAGGCCGCCAGGGCCACCGCACCGGCCATCCCGCCAATGGTGCCGGTTAGGCGCGAAATCCGCTTCATTCCTTGGTTTTCCTCTCCATGTCCCGGGCCTGCTTGACCATGCTGGATGATTTTAATAATGAAGTATGGTGATATAAATGGAATGACAACGTTGACAATACGGACAAGATGATCGTATTTCAACCGTGCCACACAGTTCGGCCTAAGCTCCGATCAGGGGTTTGTCAGAGTGGCCGAAAAACCGACAAGCGGCAGATGCCCTGAACCGGGTGCTGCCGCCAACAAGGAGGGGAAGGTTCATGTCACAAGGGAACGTTCGGGCGAGGTCTGCCCTGTTTGGTGCCGCTTCAACGCTGGCGCTGCTGGTGGCGGGCAATGCTGCCGCGCAAACCGCGCCGCAGACGGCAAAGGCCGATACCGCTTCTTCCGATGATGGCGCCGCGCCGATTGTCGTCACCGGTTTCCGCCAGTCGCTCGCCGCCGCGCTTGATGCCAAGCGCAATTCGAACCTCATCATCGAATCAGTGAGCGCCGAGGATATCGGCAAGTTCCCTGACCAGAACATTACCGAATCGCTGCAGCGCTTGCCCGGCATCCAGATCGACCGCGAGAACGGCCAGGGCACCAAGGTGCGCATCCGCGGCCTCGAGCAGAACCTGACGGTGCTCAACAACGAGCTGTTCGTGACAGGCCAGGAAGTGTTCAAGGTCGGCGAGGGCAACTTCACCCGCACAGACAGCCTCGAAAGCGTGCCTTCCGAACTGATCGGCGGCGTTGAAGTGTTCAAGTCGCCCAATGCCTCGCTGCTTGAAGGCGGCCTTGGCGGTATCGTCAACCTCAAGACCCGCAACCCGCTCGACCTCAAGAACGGCCTGACCGTCGCGGGCAACGCGCGTCTCAACAAGGCGAGCGGCATCGACGGCTGGAAGCCGACCGGCGCTGTGGTTGCGAGCTACAATTTCAACGACAAGTTCGGGATCATCGTCTCGGGCAGCTATAGCAAGACCAACGGCCACTACGACATTCTCGGCGGCGAAAACCGCGGCAACTGGGCCTTCGGCGCGGGCCGCCGCGATACCGCCACGGTGCCGACCAACTACTACGCGCCCGAATATCGCTATGTGACCGACCGCGACCAGTACCGCACGCGCTGGGGCGTTTCGGTGGGTCTGGCCTTCCGTCCGACCGACACGCTGAGCCTCGATCTCCAGTACTTCCATTCCGATCTCAAGGTGGACACGCGCGAAGGTTCGGTGAAGTTCCCGTTCGGCCAGGGCGAATCGCTTGGACTTTTGCCGGGCTACCAGATCGACAGCAACGGCGTGCTCCAGAGCGGCACGGTCCGCGCGCAGTCGGCCGAGGCGATCTCTGTGGTGGACGAGTCGGACATCAAGTCGGACAACGTGCAGTTCGGCACCAAGTACGACAACGGTTCGAACTTCCGCGCCAATCTCGAGGCGACTTACTCGGAGGGCAACCTGTTCCGCGATGTGGCGAACAACGACGTGCGCTTCACCAAATACACCGTGCGCCAGGGCGCGGTCGGTGGCGCGCTGACCGATGGCACCGCGCTCAACAGCGCGGCTCCGGCGACCTTCGACTTCACCTACAAGAACGGCGATTTCCCGACCTTCGGCATTGCCCCGGGCAGCCCGGCGGACCTCTTCGGCAACCCGGCCAACGGCTTCTTCAAGTCCCACTGGGCCTTCGGGGACCGCTCGAAGATCAAGGGCCACTCGATCCGCACCGACTTTGCCTGGGATGTCGACCCGTCCGAGAAGGGCAAGATCACGGTGAGCGCGGGCTTCCGCTATGGCCAGCGCACGGTGGACTTCACCTCGGGCCGCTATCTGGCGGACTATTCGGGCAAGGGCGAAATCGACGCGACCAAGATCCCCGCCGCCG
Organism: uncultured Sphingomonadales bacterium; assembly: GCA_903834285.1. GTDB lineage: Bacteria > Pseudomonadota > Alphaproteobacteria > Sphingomonadales > Sphingomonadaceae > Novosphingobium. The sequence goes on from CAILIO010000113.1 coordinate 17,538, forward strand.
AGCGCGATCCTACGTTCAACTACAACTACACGCCCTATGGCTACTTCCAGGACGGCGCGATCGGCTACAAGATTTGCGATCTTCCCGAAGCGAACAAGCCGGCCGCGTTCAAGGGCTGCAGCCGCTTCGGGAATTCGCCGGCGCTGATCACGCCTTATGATACCTTCACCAGCAATGCGGGACGGGTCGAGACGCTGGTCAATCCCAACGTGCCGGGCGGCAAGCTGCTGATCCAGAACCGCGCGCAGATGGTCAACGCGCTCAAGTGGATCCAGAACCTCTATCCCTCGACGCCGTTCAGCTTCTTCCAGGATCCGCTGCAGACCTTCTTCGTGAAGGAAGAGACCAAGACCGGCTATGTGATGGCCGATATCGGCGGCAAGGATGACAGCTTCCACGTCAACGTGGGCCTGCGCATCGTCGATACCAAGCTGAAAGTCGACCAGAACCAGGGCACCGCGAACCCGACCTACTATGGCACCGACAGCTGGAACGGTGTGGTCAAGGACTTCGACACGACCAGCGTCGAGCGGTCCTACACCGACTTCCTGCCGAGCCTGAACGTGGTGGTCGATGCCACGAAGGACATCAAGGTGCGCGCTTCGGCGGCCCGCGTGACCTCGCGACAGCCGCTGTTCGATCTCGGCCGTGGTTTTGCGACCGACTTCACCCGCGATGCTGCGACCGACAAGTTCCTGTTCACCAGCGGCAGCCGCGGCAATGCCAGCCTCGATCCGTTCCGCGCCTACCAGTTCGACCTCGGCGTCGAATACTACTTCGGCCGGCAGGGCCTGCTTTCGGCGGGCGTGTTCTGGAAGGAAGTGGATAGCTTCGTCGTCACGCAGACCGTGCCGGTCTTCGTCAATGACCAGGCGGGCGGGCGCATCGGGCCGGTGTCGCAGCCGGTCAACGGCAAGGGCGGCCGGGTCAAGGGCTTCGAACTGGCGGCGCAATATGCCTTCCCATTCGGCCTCGGTTTCACCGCGAACTACACCTTCTCGGATACCAGCACCGAGTTCAGCAACGACTTCGACAAGGCTCTGCCGCTGCCGGGGGTTTCGAAGCACTCGTTCAACGGACAGATCTACTTCGAGAAGAGCGGGTTCGCGGCGCGCGCCTCCTACTCTTGGCGTTCGAAGTCCTACCTCGGCAACTTCGGCTTCGGCGATGGCGGCGTGACGCGCACGCTGGGCATCTACCAGAAGCCCTACGGCCAGCTTGACGGGCAGGTTTCCTACCAGGTGACGCCGAACTTCAACGTGTTTGTCGAAGGCATCAACCTGAACAAGGAAAACACCAAGACCTACCTGCAGTTCCCCGAACTGCCGTTCCGGTATGAATCTGGGTCGCGCCGCGTGTTTGCCGGTGTGAAGTTCAACTTCTGACGGATTGCTCCACCTCCCTCGGAGCTTCTTGGGGGGAGGGCCTAGGCCTTCCCCCTTTCTTCTTGTCAGCCGTGCGGGTGAGCCCTTGTTTCTGGGACGAATGACCGCCAGCATCAGGCCGGACGTATGATGAATCCTGATCCCTTGCGCTCGATCCTGATCGTCGGCGGCGGCACGGCCGGCTGGTCGGCGGCGGCGCTGCTGTCTGCGGTGCTTGCGCCATCAGGGTGCAAGCTGACGCTAATTGAATCGAGCGATGTGCCTACGGTCGGTGTTGGCGAGGCAACGATCCCGCCGGTCTTCGAGTTTCTCGCCAACTGCGAGATCGATGAGATTGATTTCATTCGCCATTGTCAGGCAACCTTCAAGCTGGCGATCCGCTTTGACGACTGGCTGGAGCGGGGCCATTCCTATTGGCATCCCTTCGGCAACCTCGGTGTCACGATCAACCAGCGGCCGTTCCATCACTACTGGTGGAAGAACCGGGCGGCGGGGCATGGCGAGAGCTTTGCCGATCTGTGCCCGGCGATCGCGCTGGCGGAGGATGGCAAGTTCGCGTTCCCACCGCCGGACGGGAGCTATCCGGGCGGCGCGCTCAATTATGCGTTGCATTTCGATGCGGGACTGGTGGCGGAATACCTCCGCAAGCATTCCACTGCGCGCGGGGTGGAGCATATGGATGCGCGGATTTCCGGCTGCGAGTTGGCGGATGACGGCGCGATTGCGGCGGTCAGACTGACAGACGGCCGGCGGATCGCGGCGGATTTCTTCATCGACTGCTCGGGCTTTCGCGGGCTGCTGATCGAGGACGCGCTCCATGCGGGCTATGAGGACTGGACGAAGTGGCTGCCCTGCGATCGCGCCGTGGCCATGCCGACCAAAACAATCGGCCCGCCCGAGCCCTATACGATCTCCGCCGCGCACGAGGCGGGTTGGCGCTGGCGCATCCCGCTGCAGTCGCGCGTGGGCAACGGCTATGTCTATTCGAGCCGGTTTATCAGTGACGAGCAGGCGGCGGAGACACTGCGTGGCGCGGCGTCCGGTGATGGGAAAGGCGAAGCGCTGGCCGAGCCGCGCTTCCTGCGCTTCACCGCCGGACACCGCAAGGCGATGTGGGTGAAAAACTGCCTCGCTGTCGGGCTCTCGAGCGGGTTTCTGGAACCGCTGGAGTCAACGAGCATTCACCTTATTCACACCGCGCTGAACCGGCTGCTGGATTACTTTCCGGGCCGGCATTGCGATCCCGCGCTGGCGGCGGCGTACAACCGCGAGGCGGCGGACGAATATGCGCATATCCGCGACTTTCTGCTGCTGCATTATGCGCCGAACCGGCGGCATGGCGAGCCGTTCTGGGATGAGATCAGGGCCAATCCATTGCCGGAAAGCCTTGCGGCGAAGCTCGGTCTGTTCCGCCGCACGGGGCGGATCGTCTCGCGGCGGCGGGAACTGTTTGCCGATATCAGCTGGTTCTTTGTTGGCGCGGGCATGGGGATCGTCCCCGAAGCGCTCGATCCGCTCGCCGATGCCGCGCCGTTTGGCGAAGTGCGGCGCGTGATCGGGCAGATCAGTGAGGTCATGGGGCGCTATCGCCGCGCCGCGCCGACACATCAGGACATGCTGGCGCGGCTGCTCGATCCCGCGCTCAAGGGGCGCCCCAATTTCAAGCAAACCTGGGGCGGTTCATGATCGCCGGGCTTGAACTGGGCGGCACCAAGTGCGTTGCGACGTTTGCTGAGGGGCGCGAAGTGATCGACCAGCGCCGCGTGCCAACACGCGATGCAGACGCGACGGTGCGTGACCTGACTGCCATCCTTGACGAATGGGTGGCTGCCTATGGTGTGAAGGCCATCGGCGTCGCCGCCTTCGGGCCGATCCGCACCGACCGCGCCGCGCCTGATTTCGGCACGTTTCTCGCCACGCCCAAGCCCGGTTGGCAGGGCTTCGGGCTCGTCGCGCATCTCACGGCGCGGTACGGCCTGCCAGTGGGGCTCGACAGTGACGTCAATGGTGCGGCGCTGGCCGAAGGGCGCTGGGGCGGCGCGGTGGGCATGGCGAATCATGCCTACGTCACGGTCGGCACCGGGGTCGGCGTGGGGCTCGTGGTGGGTCGGCGGACCATGGCGGGCCGTGCACACAGTGAAATGGGACACATTTTTGTCGACCGCATGCCGGGGGATGATGTGCCCGGTACATGCCCGTTTCACGGGACCTGCGTAGAGGGGTTGATCTCCGGACCGGCGCTGGCTGCGCGGTCCGGAGTGGCGGGAGAGGCACTGGACGAATTACATCCAATATGGAATCCATTCGTCCATGTTCTTGCCCGGCTCGTCCATACCATCGTGTTGACCGGAGCACCCGAGCGCGTCGCGCTGGGCGGCGGAGTCCTGGCGAACCGTCCTGAGCTGGTGGCGCGGGTCGATGCCGCCGTGCGCGAGAGCCTTGGCGACTATGCGCAGGCCGCCTTTGCCGTGGGCGCGCCGGTGCTGGGAGATCAGGCGGGGCCGCTCGGCGCGCTGGCGATTGCGCTCGATGTGCTGGAGGGTGAAAATCTGGAGGTGAGCGGCGCGTGAATCTGGGCCTGACGCGCAGCGGCTATCGCGGCGCGACCATCGAGGATGCCGGCGCGCACAACACCCGCATCGTGCTGCGCGCGATTCGGGCGCAGGGGACGCTGACCAAGGCGGAACTGGCGCGCCAGACGGGGCTTGCCCATCCCACCGTCACCAATATCACCCGCCGCCTGATGGAGCGCGGGTTGCTGCGGACCGCAGGCATGCAGCGCGGCGGGCGCGGGCAACCGGCGACGCGGCTGGTGATCAATGCCGAAGGCGCGCATGCCATCGGGCTCAATGTCGACCGCGACCATATCACCATGGTGCTCGCTGATTTTGCCGGCACGGTAAAGGCGCGGCTCGATCAGGAAATCGCCTTTGCGCTGCCCGAGCAAGTGCGCAGCTTCTATCGCCGCAATCTGGACCGCTTGCTCGCCATGGGCGGCGTCGAGCCAGATACGATCACCGGCATCGGTCTGGCGCTTCCCGATGGCCTGGGCGTGATCGATCTGCCGGGGATACCGGGAGACTATGCGCAGTGGTCCGCCACCGATCTTGAAGCCTTGTTCGCCGAACCGCTGGGCAAGCCGATCTTTATCGAGAACGACGCGGCGGCCGCTGCGATCGGCGAGATGCAGTTCGGGCGCGGGCAGAAGGAAGCGAGCTTCTTCTACGTGCTGATCAGCTATGGCCTGGGCGGCGGATTGGTCGTGGGCGGGCAGTATGATCGCGGCGCGGACGGGCGCAGCGGTGAGATCGGCTTCATGGTCGTGCCGGGCGAAGCCGGTGCTTTGGTTCCGTTGCAGTCGATCGTCTCGATCGCCGGACTCAATCGGCGGCTGCAGCAGTCTGGCCGGACGTCTTTCACACACGGCGAGGCGATATCGGGCGACGCAGCCCTGCAGCGGATTCATGACGAATGGATCGAGGAATGTGCGCGCGCACTGGTACAGCCGCTGGTGGCGGTGAACCTCCTCATCAACCCAGGCGTAGTGCTGGTCGGCGGGCGGCTGCCGATGCCGCTGCTCGAGCGGCTGACCCAGCGCACCAATCTCCTCCTGCGCAGCGGCGGGCGCGATGCACCGGCGATTGCGCCGGTCATGCCGGCCGCACTGGCAGAAGATGCCTCTGCGGTGGGCGCGGCGCTGCTCTCGTTCGACGACTTGGCTTTGGCGACCGAGGCGGGCTGAACCTGGCAATCATCCGCTCACCCTGAGCTTGTCGAAGGGTGCTAGCGCGATGGTTGCGGGCGATGCTTCGACAAGCTCAACATGAGCGGTACGGGGAAAGTGGCGGGCCAGTTAATTCGCGCGCGGCGGCGCGGTGCTGCGGCGGATGAGCAGTTCGTGGGCGAGGTGGATATCGCCGCCCTCGGGCTCGCCCTTCAGCACGTGAAGCAGCATGTCCATCGCGCGGTACGCCATGTCCTCCACCGGCTGGCGGATCGTCGTGAGCGGGGGCCAGACGACGCGGGAAATATCGGAATCGTCGAAGCCGACGACCGAAAGATCCTCGGGCACATGGAGCCCGCATTCGCGCGCGGCCGCGATGGTGGCGGCGGCCATGTCGTCGTTCTGTGCCAGGATCGCGGTGGGCGGCGGATTAAGCGCGAGCAGGCGGCGTGCGGCGGCGAGGCCGGAATCGAACGTGAACAGGCCGGATTCGATCAGTTCCGGGTGTAGTGTAATCCCCGCCTTGGTGAGCGCCTGCATCGTGCCGACGAGGCGCGCATCGGCAGCGGCGTGGCTGGGATCGCCCTTGATCACGCCGATGCGGCGATGGCCGAGAGAGATGAGGTGTTCGGCGGCTTCCTGCGCGGCGGCGACATCGTCCATCGCGACCGAGGGGCCATTGCCGAGGAGCCGGGTGGGCGAGATGCGTGCGAAGGGCATCCCGCCCTCGCGCAGTTCGCGCATCAGCGCGGCATTGTCGGAGGCGGGCGGGGCAAGCAGAACGGCATCGAGCGCGGCGGAGCGCAGCAGCGCAATGATCTCTTCCTCGCGCTCCGTCACCGATTCCACCGGGAGCACGACCAGCCGGAAGCGTTCGCCATGCAGCCGCTCCAGCGCGCCCTTCTGGAGCTCGACGACGTAGCTGGGGCTGGGCTTTTCGTAGACGAGACCGATGAGATACGAGCGGCTACGCACGAGGCCCTGCGCCGCGACATTGGGGTGATAGCGCAGCGCGCGCATCGCCTCATGCACCCGGGTTTTCACCGCTTCGGTGACATGGGGCTCGTTGTTGACGACGCGGCTGACCGTCTTGGCCGAAACTTCGGCCATGCGCGCAACATCGACGATCGTGGCCCGCTTGGGTCTGCTCATGGGTGTAGGGCCGCCTCGTGCTGGGAACGTTTCCCCATTTCTACACTCGGGCGGCGCGAAATTGCTAGGCCCTCACGACTTCCTGATCGATCATGCCGAAGGGAGCACGGCCCGTGCTGCCCACCGCCGTCATCCGCACGGTATCGCCGAAGGCCATGAACGGCGTTTGCGGCGCGCCATGGGCAATGATCTCGATCGCGCGGATTTCCGATATGCAGCTGGAGCCGACTTCGGCGTAATTGGCGTTCGAGACGGTGCCCGAGCCGATTACCGTTCCGGCGACAAGATCACGGGTTAGCGCGGCATGAGCGACGAGTTCGTGAAACCCGAAAGCCATCGCGGCGCCATTGGCCCGACCGACTTCGCGGCCATTCCAATCGATGATGAGATCGAGACCGACGCGGCCGTCGTGCCAGGCTGACCCGAGTTCGTCGGGCGTGACGGCGAAGGGGGCCATGGAGCAGGCGGGTTTGGCCTGAATCCAGCCGAAGCCGGTCTTCATTTCGATGGGGGCGATGGCACGCAGCGACCAGTCGTTGATCTGAACGATCAGGCGAATGTGTTTCAGCGCCTCTTCGGCGGTCGTACCCATCGGGACATTATTGTAGGATTTGTTATTATTTGTGCCATTGCTATTGTGTATAACTTTACAATGAAATACAAAACATTATACGATAT
>CAILIO010000114.1 GCA_903834285.1 uncultured Sphingomonadales bacterium
CATCCGAAAGCTCGTCTCAACCCTCAACGCCATGATCAAACACAACCAATCATGGTCCGCATGACAAGACGGTTGCTCCCCTTCCAGGGGAGGATCGAAATAGGGAAAAAGGCCGGAGGTTTCCCCCCGGCCCTTCCTTTTCCCAAAGGCCGAAAACCCTCAGCCCTTCAGCACTTCCGCCAGCGTCTCGCCCAGCAGGCTGGGCGACGGCGACACGCGGATGCCCGCGGCTTCCATCGCGGCGATCTTGCTTTCGGCGTCGCCCTTGCCGCCCGAAACGATCGCGCCGGCGTGGCCCATGCGGCGACCCGGAGGGGCAGAGCGGCCTGCGATGAAGCCGGCCATCGGCTTTTTGCGGCCCTTCTTGGCCTCGTCGATCAGGAACTGCGCGGCCATTTCCTCGGCGTCGCCGCCGATTTCGCCGATCATGATGATCGACTTGGTGGCCTCGTCCGCCAGGAACAGCTCGAGCACGTCGATGAAGTTGGTGCCGTTCACCGGGTCGCCACCGATGCCGACAGCCGTGGTCTGGCCAAGGCCGATGTTCGTGGTCTGGAACACCGCCTCGTAGGTCAGCGTGCCCGAACGCGAGACGACGCCGACCGAGCCCTGCTTGAAGATCGAGCCCGGCATGATGCCGATCTTGCATTCGTTCGGGGTCAACACGCCGGGGCAGTTCGGGCCGATCAGGCGCGACTTCGAGCCCTGCAGCGCACGCTTCACGCGCACCATGTCGAGCACCGGAATGCCCTCGGTGATGCAGACGATCAGCTCCATCTGCGCGTCGATCGCTTCCAGAATGGCATCCGCCGCGCCCGGAGGCGGCACGTAGATGCAGCTGGCGGTGGCGCCGGTCGCGGCCTTGGCTTCCGCCACGGTGTCATACTGCGGCAGGCCGATGTGGCTGGTGCCGCCCTTGCCCGGGGTGACGCCCGCGACCATCTGCGTGCCGTAATCGAGCGCCGCCTGGGTGTGGAACGCGCCGGTCTTGCCGGTCATGCCCTGCGTGATGACCTTGGTGTGCTTGTTGACGAGAATGCTCATGGTTCAGGAAACCTTCCGGACTGCAGCCACGATTTTCTGCGCGGCATCGCCAAGGTCGTTGGCGGGGACAATGGGGAGACCCGAATTGGCAAGGATATCCTTGCCCTGCTGCACGTTGGTGCCTTCGAGGCGCACGACCAGCGGAACCGAGAGGTTCACTTCCTTCGCCGCAGCCACGATGCCGTCGGCGATGATGTCACACTTCATGATCCCGCCGAAGATGTTGACGAGAATGCCCTTCACTGCCGGATCGGACAGGATCAGCTTGAACGCCGCCGTCACCTTCTCGGTCGTCGCGCCGCCGCCCACGTCGAGGAAGTTGGCGGGGAACTCGCCGTTGAGCTTGATGATGTCCATCGTCGCCATGGCGAGGCCGGCGCCGTTCACCATGCAGCCGATGTTGCCATCGAGCTTGATGTAAGCGAGGTCGTACTTGCTGGCCTCGATCTCCGCCGGGTCTTCCTCGGTCTCGTCACGCAGCGCGACGACATCGGGGTGGCGGTAGAGCGCGTTCGAGTCGAAGCTCATCTTGGTGTCGAGGACGAGAAGGTTGCCGTCGTTCGTTTCGACCAGCGGATTGATTTCCAGCATGTCGCAATCGAGCGCCATGAACGCAGCGTAGAGCTGGCTGGCGATCTTGGCGGCCTGCTTGTTGAGCTCACCCGTCAGCTTCAGCGCATAGCCCACGGCGCGGCCGTGATGCGGCATGAAGCCCTGCGCCGGATCGATCGTGATCGTGGCGATCTTCTCAGGCGTCGAGTGCGCAACCTCTTCGATGTCCATGCCGCCCTCGGTCGAGACGATCATGGCAACGCGGCCGGTGCCCCGGTCCACCACCATCGAAAGGTAGTATTCCTTGGCGATATCAACGCCGTCGGTCACGTAGAGCCGGTTGACCTGCTTGCCCGCGGGGCCGGTCTGCACCGTCACCAGCGTGTTGCCGAGCATATCCTTGGCAAACGCCTCGACTTCCTCGACCGACTTGGCCAGCCGCACGCCGCCCTTGGCATCGGGGCCAAGTTCCTTGAACTTGCCCTTGCCGCGCCCGCCCGCGTGGATCTGCGCCTTCACCACATAGAGCGGTCCGGGCAGCTGCTTCGCGGCGGCAACCGCGTCTTCCACGGTCAGGGCAGCGATGCCCGCCGGAATGCCGACACCGTAACGGCTGAGCAATTCCTTGGCCTGATATTCATGAACGTTCATGCGTGATCCCCGCAATGAGAGAATGAGAGCAAGCGGTTTGAACCCGGCAGGTCGCGCTGCCTTAAGCACACGACTAAAGGCTTGAAAAGGGTTCGCACACCCCAATTGCACCTGCACCGATGCATTCCCCGCCTGCAGAACCGAATACGAATGCATCAGCCCGCCATCCCGGGGACGAGGCTCTTGCGCTCCGGCCGCCAAACCCGCATCGCACAGGCCAATGATCGACTTCGACCGCTTCCGCCACATCATGGCCGAAGCCGGACGCCTGGCCCTCGCCAGCTGGCCCGGCCACGGCCACGCGCTCGATGTGTGGGACAAGTCGCCCGGCAATCCGGTCTCCGCCGCCGACCTTGCCGTCGATACCTATCTCAAGCAGGAACTCGGCCGCCTGCTTCCCGCCGCAGGCTGGCTCTCCGAGGAAACCGCCGACGATCCGGCCCGCCTCGGCAAGGGCCTGTGCTGGCTGGTCGATCCCATCGACGGCACCCGCGATTTCGTCCGCGGCCGCCCCGGCTGGGCCGTCTCCGTCGCGCTGATCTCCGAAGGCCGCCCCCTCATCGGCGCGCTCGATGCACCCGCGCGCGGCGAATACTGGCAGGCCATTGCCGGGCAAGGCGCCAGCCGCAACGAAGCGCCCCTCATCGCCAGCAACCGCCTGTCGCTCACCGGAGCCCGCGTCCCCGCCGACGCTCTCCCCCGCGTCGATCACGATCTCGTCCTCGTCGACAAACCTAATTCGATCGCCCTGCGCATCGCCATGGTCGCCGCCAACGAAGCCGATCTCCTCGCCACGCTGCGCTGGGGCTACGAATGGGATATCGGCGCCGCCGCGCTGATCGCCCGCGAAGCCGGCGCCGCCGTCAGCGACGCCTTCGGCGCGCCCTTGGCGTACAACAAGCGTGATCCCCGCGCGTTCGGGTTGCTCGCCGCCGCGCCCGCCATCCATGCGGCGGCAGTGGACAGGCTGGCAGAGCGCGCGAGCCGGATGGCTTGAAACCGCCCACCCGCCGCTCTTCGTTATTCCCGCAAAGGCGGGAATCCAAAGCGACATAGCGCGACATTGCTCTGAACCCCCGCCTTCGCGGGGATTACGAACTGTTAGAGCCTCAAACCGCCTCGAACTCCTCGGTATCGATCGTCGCCTGCATCACCGGCCCATAGCGGTGCCCCGCCACGGTCTGGTGATTGATCAGGGTGTCTACCTCGGCCACCAGCGCGGCGGACGGCTCCCAGTCCCACCGCGCGATATTCTCGGCGAGGTGATCCTGCCGCGCAGTCCCCGGGATCGCCACGATATGCTCGCCCTTCGCCAGCACCCAGCCCAGCGCCAGCTGTGCTGCGGTCACGCCCTCGCGCGCGGCCAGCGCGGCAAAGGCTTCAGCGAGGCCAAGGTTGTGCGCCCAGTTGTCGCCCTGGAAGCGCGGCATGTTCGGGCGGATATCGCCCTTGGGCATCACTGCGGGATCGGGCCGCTCATCCACCAGCAGCCCGCGGCAGACGGGCGAGAACGCCACGAACGTAATCCCCAGTTCGCGGCAGGTCTCCAGCACCGCGATTTCGGGATTGCGCGTCATCGGCGAATATTCGGTCTGCAGCGCGGCGATGGGGTGTTCGGCATGCGCGCGGCGCACCGTCTCGGACGACATTTCCGACAGGCCGATGCCACCGATCTTGCCCTCGCGCACGAGGTCCCCCAGCGCACCGACCGATTCCTCGATCGGCACGGTGAAATCGCGGCGATGCAGGTAGTAGAGATCGATGTGATCGGTCTTGAGCAGGCGCAGCGAGGTTTCCAGCGCGCCCCGGATCGTCTCGGGCTTGCAGTCGATCCGCCGCGCCTTGCCGTCGACGATGATCCCGGTCTTGCTCGCCAGGAAAAAGCGGTTGCGCTGGCCTGCCAGCGCCTCGCCGATCAGCGTTTCGTTATGGCCATCGCCATAGATCCGCGCGGTATCGAGGTGGTCGTAGCCCAGATCGAGCGCGCGGGCGAGCAGGCTCCTGCCGTCCTCGTCGCTAGGCGGGGTGCCATAGGCCCAGCTCAGCGACATGCAGCCAAGGCCGATGGGGTTGGTCTCGCGACCGGCAATCGTGCGGCGGGTAAAGGTCATGGGGCGCTCCTTTTCACAAGAAGCGATGCCAGCCGGGCTGACAGTGCGTCAACCCGGCTGGAGTGGTCTATTTCACCAGTTATTGACCCTGACGTGCCCGCGCGACGTCATCCTGCGTCACCGGCACGATTTTGATTTCCACGCGGCGGTTGGCCGAACGGCCTTCCTCGGTGGCGTTTGAGGCAACCGGCTGCGTCTCGCCGAAGCCCTGGCTGCGCACGCGGCCGGCGGCGACCCCGCGCGAGGACAGATAGTCCGCCACGGCGCGTGCGCGGTTTTCCGAAAGCGTCTGGTTGTAGGCGCTCGAACCGGTCGAATCGGTGTGGCCGTAAACGTCGATGAGCGAATCCGGATACTGCACCAGGCTCTGCGCCACCTTGTCGAGCGTGTCGCGGAAGGCGGGCTTGATCACGGTGCTATCGGTATCGAACGTCACGCCATTGGGCAAGTTGACGAGGATCGCCTTGCCGCCATCGACCGGGCTCACGTCCACGCCGGTACCGGCCGTCTGCTCGCGCAGCTGCTTGATCTGCTTGTCATAGGTATAGCCCACAGCTGCGCCGGCCACGCCGCCGATGCCCGCGCCGATGATGCGCCCGGTGCCGCCGCCGATGAGGCCGCCGAGCAGCAGGCCCGCCAGCGCGCCGCCACCCGCACCAATCGCGGTGCGCGAGACTTTCTGCTGGCCGGTGTTGGGATCGGTCACGCAGGCCGAGAGACTGACAAGCGACACCGCGCAAAGGCTGGAAACAAGAACGCGCCGGATCTTCATGGTACTTCCCCTGTGAACGGTCCCTCGCAAGAGGGTCCCTCTTATTGAACAACTGCCGCCTCTTGCGGTTCCGGCATGCTTATTCGCCGTTTCATCCTGAACGCCAGCAGAATAGTCGGGTCCAAAACTCCTTCTGGGCGCTTTCGATGCGTCCAGAAGGAGTTTTGGACCCTGGCCCTTCATGCGGGGCTGCAAATCTGCTAGCGCCTTGGCCGTGACCCCTTATCCTTGGCCCGACGCCTTCATCATCCTTGGGCTGGTCGTCCTCAACGCCCTGTTTTCCATGACGGAACTGGCGATCGTGTCGGCGCGCCCCGCCCGCCTCAAGGTTGCGGCGGAAGGCGGCAGCAAGGGTGCAAAACTCGCGCTCGAACTTGCAAGTGATCCCGGCAAGCTGCTCTCCACCGCCCAGATCGGGATCACGCTGATCGGCATCGTCGCCGGCGCCTATTCGGGCGCCAGCCTCGGCGGCCCGACGGGCGAGCGGCTTGCCGCGCTCGGCCTGCCCAGCGAATGGGCGCCCACCGTGGGCTTCGTGCTGGTGATCGCGGTGACCACCTTCCTCAGCCTCGTCGTCGGCGAACTCGTGCCCAAACAGCTTGCCCTGCGCGCCGCGGAGCCCATCGCCATCGTCGCTGCCGCGCCGATGCAGCTCATGGCCCGCGTGACCGCGCCTTTTGTCTGGACGCTCGACAGCTCCTCCTCCCTCCTGCTGCGCCTCTTCGGGGTGAACCGCACCAGCGAGCAGGACGTGACCGCCGAGGAACTCCACATGATCTTCGCCGAGGCGACCCGCTCGGGCGTGATCGAGGAAGACGAGCGCGCACTGATGACCGGCATCATGCGCCTGGCGGATCGCCCCGTGCGCGAGGTGATGACCCCGCGCACCGAGCTCCACTGGATCGAGCGCCGCGCGCCCGAAACCGAACTGCGCGCGGCCATTGCCGACAGCCCGCACTCGCTGCTGCTGGTCGCCGATGGTTCGGTCGATAACGTGGTCGGCGTGGTCAAGGTGCGCGATGTGCTCTCGGTTCTCCTGCGCGGCCGCAAGGTCATGCTTTCGCGGCTGATGAAGAAGCCCGCGATCGTACCCGACCAGCTCGACACAATGGACGCGCTGCGCGTGATCCAGCAGGCCGAAGTCGCCATCGCGCTGGTTCACGACGAATACGGCCACCTCGAAGGCATCGTCACCCCGGCTGATCTGCTCGATGCCATCGTCGGCAACTTCGTCGCGCATGGCGACGAGGGCGACAGCCCGATGGTGGTCGAGCGCGAGGACGGCTCGTTGCTGCTATCCGGCGCGCTGCCTGCCGACGCGCTGGCCGACCGCCTTTCGATCGATCTCCCCGAAGACCGCGATTTCGCCACCGCCGCCGGCTTCGCGCTCTCGGTGCTCAAGCGCCTGCCCAGCGAAGGCGAGCACTTCCACGATCAGGGCTGGCGGTTCGAAGTGGTCGACATGGACGGCCGCAAGATCGACAAGCTGCTGGCAAGCAAGGTCAAGCCCGCCCCTGCTGCGCCCGTGCTCGACGGCTGATAGGCCCTCTCCATTTTCACGAAGTGCAAATGGGGAGGTGGCAGCCCGAAGGGCTGACGGAGGGGTCATCCGGTCGCAGGCGAACTTGCCATGCGCCCTGCCTCCCATACGCTCGCAATGACGGTGTTGGGTTCGTGCGGAAATCCGCCCCGTTCAGCCCGGAATAGTCGCCCGCGCCTCGCGCCCGTCGCCTTCCGGCGCGGCGAGCAGATCGCGCACCGCAGCGCCCTTGGCCACGGTCTTGGTCTTGGGATCGCCGACCACGCTGCGGATGCTCACCGCCGAAGCGCCGGCCTTGCCCAGCGTATCGGTTTCCAACGCGCTGCGCGGAGCCGGGCCGCCGAACAGGGCATCAAGCGCCTGCTTCGAGCTGTCGACATCCTGCGGGCGCGGTGCGCCGGGGTTGGGCGGCATCAGCGAGAAATCGGGCGGCACCACCAGCGGCGCCTGACGGCTCACGGCAAATTCGTCGGGCCGGATGCGGTTGAACAGCGAGCCTCCCTGCGAGCACGCGCCCAGAAGGGTAGCGCCCCCGGCAAGCATCAGGATCGTCGTGGACTTACGCATCAAACAGTCTCCGTGGCGGTATCATTGGCAGCATCCGCCGGTTGGGTGGGCTTTTCGCGCGAAAGCAGCGACCGGGCAAGCAGTATCAGCACACCGATGGTGATCGCCGCGTCGGCCAGATTGAAGATCAGGAAGGGGCGCCATTGGCCGATATGCAGATCGGCATAGTCGATCACGAAGCCGTGCGTGGAGCGGTCGTAGATATTGCCCAGCGCGCCGCCCAGCACCAGCGCCAGCGCGGCAATCTCGCCAAACACCTTCTCGCGCAGCATCCACACGGCCACACCCAGCGCGATCAGGCCGGTCATCGCCAGCAGCACGAGCTTGGTCTCGCTGGAATCCGCAGTGAACATGCCATAGGAAACGCCGTAGTTCTCGGTCCAGCGCAGATCGAAAAACGGCAGCAGCTTGACAAGGCCGACCGCCTGCAGATCGAGCGGCCCGGCCACAAACGCCTTGATCGCGCGGTCCAGCGCGAAGACGCCAAGCGCCAGGCCGAAGCCGGTCGCACGCAAGGCCGCAAGGCTCCTCATGCCGCCAGCCCCGCCACCACGTCGTCGCATCGGGCGCAGAGCGCGCCGTCCTCGGTCACTTCGGGCAAGTGCCGCCAGCAGCGGCCGCATTTGTGGTGGGTGGTTCGGGTCACTGTCGCGGTGGCCAAAACGGTATCTGGAAGCCCGGCCACGTATCCGCGATCAACGTCAATCCTGCTAACAATGCAGACATCCGCAAAGTCCGGCCCCGGTTCAATGTAGGGATCATTCGGCGGGATCGTCACGACAACGTTGGCTTCAAGGCTTGATCCAATTACCTTTTCTCGACGAAACGGTTCGACGGCCTCAGTGACGATCGCCCGAATTGCGCGCAAAAAGGCCCACTGACTAGCCAACTCCTCATCGCGCCACTCCGCCGGCAGTTCGCGCAGCGCGCCCAGATGCACGCTGCCCCGGTCCGGGAAACGCGTGGTCCACACTTCTTCCGACGTGAACACCAGCACCGGCGCAGCATAGCGCACCAGCGCGTGGAACAGCACATCGAGCACCGTGCGATAGGCGCGCCGCTTCGGATCCGAGGGTGCATCACAGTAGAGGCAGTCCTTGCGGATATCGAAGTAGAACGCCGACAAATCCTCGTTGCAGAAATCGATCAGCACGCGCGTGTAGGTGTTGAAATCGAAGTCATCGATGGCCTGCCGCAATGTGGCATCCAGCGCCGAAAGCCGGTGCAGCATATAGCGCTCCAGCTCGGGCATATCCGAAGCCTCGACGCCCTCCGTCGCCCAGTCGAACCCCTCCAGCGCGCCCAGCAGATAGCGGAAGGTGTTGCGCAGCTTGCGGTACTGGTCCGCCACGCCGCCGAGGATTTCCTTCCCGATCCGGTGGTCCTCGGTGAAATCGACCGAGAGCGCCCAGAGCCGCAGGATATCCGCGCCATATTCCTTCATCAGGTCGATGGGCGAGATCGTGTTGCCCAGGGACTTGGACATCTTCATGCCCTTGGAATCCATGGTGAAACCATGGGTCAGCACCGCCTTGTAGGGCGCATGGCCGCGCGTCGCGCAGGCTTCCAGCAGCGAGGACTGGAACCAGCCGCGATGCTGGTCGCTGCCTTCGAGATAGAGATCAGCATGCGGGCCGCTCCAGCCTTCCGGGCGCAGCAGATCCGGCCACTTGCCCGATTCGAGCACGAAGGCATGCGTGCTGCCGCTATCGAACCACACGTCGAGAATGTCGGTGACGCGCTCGTAGTCCTCGAGCTTGTACTCGGTCCCGAGATACTCCTGCGCGCGCTCCTCGGACCACGCATCGACGCCGCCCGCGCGCACAGCCGCCACGATCCGCGCGTTGACCGCGGGATCATTGAGGTACTGGCCGGTCTTGCGATCAACAAACAGCGTGATCGGCACGCCCCACGCGCGCTGGCGCGAAAGCACCCAGTCCGGCCGCCCCTCGACCATCGCGCCGATGCGGTTGCGGCCCTTCTCGGGCACCCAGCGCGTTTCGGCGATGGCCTGCACCGCGATCTGGCGCAGGGTCGCGTTCGGATGCTCCAGCGCGCCACCTTCGTTGTCCCAGCGGTTCTCCGCCCGGCTTTCGGCGTGCGGCATATCGACCGGACGGTCCATCGGCACAAACCACTGCGGCGTGCAGCGATAGATCACCTTGGCCTTCGAACGCCACGAATGCGGGTAGGAATGCTTGTAGTCGGCAGACGCCGCAACCAGCCCGCCTGCCTCGCGCAGCGCCTCGCAGATCGGGCCGCCCGGCGCATTGAACTTGGGATTGATGACCGAGCCCTGCCCGCCGAGCCAAGCCCAGTCCGCGCGGTACTTGCCGTCACCCTCGACCGCGAACACCGGCTCGATCCCGTGCGCCTTGCACAGCGCAAAGTCGTCCTCGCCATGGTCCGGCGCCATATGTACAAGGCCCGTGCCGCTGTCGGTCGTGACGAAATCGCCGGGCAGAAACGGACGGGGGCGCAGGAAAAACTCCGCCAGCGGCGAGTTCACATCCACATTCCCGTCGCCCCGGACTTGATCCGGGGCTTGGCTTTCCCCTTCCGGCGCGGCGCTCGAAGAAGAGCCCAGCCCCGTGTCGAGCACGGGGCGACGGAAGAGTTTGGCCATCGGGTGGTGTGCGATGGTGCCGGCGAGGTCGGAGCCTTTGTAACTGCCCACCATACGCGGCGGCCAATTCGTTCCGACCCGAGCGATAAAAGCATCGAACAGTTCGCGGGCAACGATGTATCGCGACATGATCGCCAAGTTTATCCCGGACTTATCAAAATCCGTCTCAAACAGAACATACTCAACCTCCGGCCCATAAGCCAAAGCCTGGTTCACCGGGATCGTCCAAGGCGTCGTCGTCCAGATCACCGCATGCGCGCCGACCAGTTCCGGGATCGGCGACTCAACAATCTCGAACGCCACGTCGATCTGGGTCGAGACGATATCCTCGTACTCGATCTCCGCCTCGGCCAGCGCGGTCTTCTCCACCGGGCTCCACATCACCGGCTTCGCGCCGCGATAGAGCTGGCCGCTCTCGGCAAACTTCAGCAGTTCGCCAACGATGGTGCCTTCCGCTTCGGGGTCCATCGTCAGGTACGGGTTGTCCCAATCGCCCTGGATGCCGAGCCGCTTCAGCTGCTCGCGCTGCACGTCCACCCACTTCTGGGCATAGGCGCGGCATTCGGCGCGGAATTCGACCGGCGGAACCTCGTCCTTGTTCTTCTTCTTCTTGCGGTACTCTTCCTCGACCTTCCACTCGATGGGCAGGCCGTGGCAATCCCAGCCGGGCACATAGGGCGCATCTTTGCCCAGCAGGCTCTGCGTGCGGCACACCATGTCCTTCAGGATATGGTTCAGCGCATGGCCGATATGCATGTCGCCGTTGGCATAAGGCGGGCCATCATGAAGAATGAACTTCTCCGCGCCGCGCCGCGCTTCCCGCAGTTGGCTGTAGAGCCCCTCGTCCTGCCAGCGCGAAAGAATGCCCGGCTCCTTCTGGGGGAGGCCGGCCTTCATCGGGAAATCGGTCTTCGGCAGGAAGACGGTCGAGCGAAAGTCGCGGGTTTCTTGGCTAGGAGCTTCAGTCATGATCGGCGGGCCTTAGCGCCGCGCCCGGATTCCTGCAAATTATGGATCGCGCAAACGCCGTCAAAGCCTATGCTCCCATCCTGAACCCTTGAAGGACAAGACAATGGCCGCCTCGAATATCCGCACCGCGTTCCTGAGGGCCGAAGGGCGCGGCGCGCTGGCGATGAATGTCGCGGTCCTGATCGTGGCCACCATCGCGATCAACGGCTTCCTCTTCGCCATCGGTTGGGCGCGGCCCAGCGGACGCCAGATGCCGATGATCCCGCCCGGCGCCGTGGTCGGCCTGATCTGGACCGTGCTGCTCGGCCTCATGGGTGCGGCGCGCTGGGTCTATGTGCGCGGCAGCAGCGATACCGGCTGGCGTTCGTGGACGCCCTTCGCGCTCGCCGCGCTGTGCATCGCCTATCCGTTCTACACGAGCGGCTTGCAGCGCAACGCCGCTGCGTTCTGGGGCACGGTGATCACGCTGATCGTCGCAGTCGCCGTCATGCTGGTGATGCGCGGGCGCGAGCCCCGCGCGCCCTGGCTTATCGTGCCGACCGCGTTCTGGGGCGGCTACGTGCTCAGCGTGATGATCGCCTACCCGCCGATGTGAGCGAGGAGGCGCTTCGCTTCGTCACAATCGCGCGCCATCTGCGCCACCAGCGCGTTGAGGCTGTCGAACTTCGCCTCGCCGCGCAGGAAGTGGTGGAACGCCACCTCGATCTCCTGCCCGTAGAGATCGCCGCTGAAGTCGAAGAAGTGCGGTTCGAGTAGTTCCTTGGGCGGATCGAACGTCGGGCGAATGCCGATATTGGCAGCGCCCATAAGCACCCGGCCATCCGGCAGTTGCCCCGTTACCGCATAGATGCCGTAGCGCGGCCGCAGATACGTCCCCACATCGAGGTTCGCGGTCGGGAAGTTGATCGTGCGTCCCACCTTGTCGCCGTGCTGCACCGGGCCGCGGATCGCGAAAGGCCGCGTCAGCAGCCGCGCGGCTTCCTGCGGATCGCCCGCCACCAACGCCTCGCGAATGCGGCTGGAGGAAACAACTTCCCCGTCGAGCAGCACCGGGCCGACCGCGCGCGTCTCCAGCCCGACTTCGGCGCCCACTTCGCGCAGGACATTGATATTGCCACCCTTGGCCCGGCCGAAGGTAAAGTCCTCCCCCGTCACCACCGCCGCCGCGCCGAGCCGCGCCGACAGCAGATCGCGCACAAACGAATCCGCCGTTGTCGCCGCCATCGCGCCATCGAACGCGAACACCAGCATCGCATCCGCCCCGGCCTCGGTGAACAGCGCCTCGCGCTGGTCGAGCGTGGTCAGGCGGAACGGCAGCGCATCGGGCTTGAAATGGCGCACCGGATGCGGATCGAACGTCGCGATGATCGCAGGGCGACCCTCGGCGCGCGCCCAGCGCACGGCCTCTCCGGCCACGGCCTGATGGCCAAGGTGAAACCCGTCGAAATTGCCCAGCGCGATCACCGCACCCCGCAGCGCTTCGGGCATCGCCTCGCTGGCGTGGACGCGCATCAGGCTGCCCCCCGAACGAAGGTCACGAAGTCATAGGCAGGATAAGCGCCCTCGGTGGGAAAGCTCTCCCGCGCCGCCTCGCGCCAAGGTGCCGCCGGGTACGCCATCACGGTATCGCCGGCATAATCGCCATGCAACTCGGTCAGCTCGAAGCGCTGGGCCAGCCCCTCGAACTGCGCGAGCACGTCCGCACCGCCGATCACCGCCACATCGCCCTCGCCCGCCAGCGCCAGCGCGCCCGCTACATCATGCACGACTTCGGCTCCCGGCGCCGCCCACCCGGCGTCGCGCGTCAGCACGATATGCCGCCGCCCCGGCAGCAGCCCCGGCAGCGAGGCGAAGGTCTTGCGCCCCATGATCATCGGCTTGCCCATCGTCAGCGCCTTGAAGCGCTTGAGGTCCGCGGGCAAGCGCCACGGAAGGGCACCCCTACCCCCGATGGTGTCACCAATCGTGCCATCATCGGCCCGCGCCACAATAAGCATCACGTGCTGCGCCATCTACAGCACCAGCCTCGTCACATGGCCCATCTTGCGCCCGGCCCGCACCGCCGCCTTGCCATAGAGGTGCAAGTGGTTGGCCGGATCGGAAAGCAATGCGGGCCAGTCATGCGCCTCGTCGCCGATCAGGTTGTCCATCACCACCCCCGCCGCGCAAAGCGCGGTCGAGCCCAGCGGCAGCCCGCATATCGCGCGGACATGGTTCTCGAATTGCGAGGTAAGCGCGCCCTCGATCGTCCAGTGCCCTGAATTGTGCACGCGCGGCGCCATCTCGTTGAACACCGGCCCCTCTGCCGTGGCAAAGAACTCCAGCGTCAGCACGCCGACATGGCCCAGCGCATCGGCCACCTGCTTGGCGAGCGCGCGTGCCGCGCCAACCTGCGCGCGCACCGCCTCGCCCGCGGGCACCACCGACTGGCTCAGGATCCCCGCCTTGTGCGCGTTCTGGGCGCTATCCCAGAAGCGCACGTCGCCGTCCGCCCCGCGCACAAGGATCACCGAAAACTCGGCATCGAAGCGCACAAAGCCTTCATAGACCAGCGCGGCGTCCGGCAGCTCCAACGCATCGGCATCGGCCGGCGTCATGATGCGCCACTGGCCCTTGCCGTCATAGCCGTCACGCCGGGTTTTGAGGATGCCCGGCGTCCCGATCCCGGCAATGGCCGCAGCCAGATCCTCGGCGCTGTCCACCGTGGCCCAGGGCGCCGGACGGCCGCCGAGCGCCTCGACAAAGCGTTTCTCTGCCGCCCGGTCCTGCGCCACCTCGAGCGAACGCGTGCCCGGATGCAAGGGGGCCGCGCCGAGCGCTGCAAGCGGCCCCACCGGCACATTCTCGAACTCGTAGGTCACCACCGCGCATTGGGCGGCAAAGCCCGCCAGTGCCTCGGCATCATCCCATCCGGCGCACGTGAACCCCGCGCAGACGTCCGCCGCGATCGAATCCGCCTCGGGCGCATAGACGTGGCAGCGATAGCCGAGGCAGGCCGCCGCAAGCGCAATCATCCGGCCCAGCTGGCCGCCGCCCAGAATGCCGATGGTCTCGCCGGGCGGGATCATGCGCTCATCCTGGCCCATTGGCCGGAAACTCAGCCACCGAAGCGGTCTGGCTCTCGCGCCAGGCCACAAGTCGCTCCGAAAGATCGGGGTCCGCCAGCGCCAGGATCGAAGCCGCCAGCAGCGCCGCATTGGTCGCCCCGGCTGCGCCGATCGCCAGCGTGCCGACGGGAATGCCGCCGGGCATCTGCACGATGGAGAGCAGGCTATCGAGCCCCTTGAGCGCCTTGGACTGCACCGGCACGCCCAGCACCGGCAGGTGCGTCATCGAGGCGATCATGCCCGGCAGATGCGCCGCACCGCCCGCGCCCGCGATGATCACCTGAATTCCCTCGGCAGCCGCCCCCTTGGCAAAGGCGACGAGCCGATCCGGCGTGCGATGCGCCGAAACGATCCGGCACACATGCGCCACGCCCAGCTTTTCGAGCACGGCTGCGCCGTTCTGCATGGTCTCCCAGTCAGACTGGCTGCCCATGACGATAGCGACCTTTGCCGCGCCCTCAGTCATCCCCATGCATCCCCTCGCAAACGGGTCGCCTCAGCGCTCCGACAGGTAGTAACGCTCGATCTCGGCGAGATCGCCATCCAGCTCATAGACAATCGGCTGCCCGGTCGGAATCTCGAGCCCCGTGATATCCGCGTCCGAAATGCCCGAAAGGTGCTTGACCAGCGCGCGCAGCGAATTGCCATGCGCGGATACCAGCACCGTGTGGCCCGCCCGCAGCGCCGGGGCGATCTTCTCGTCCCAGCACGGCAGCACGCGTGCGATCGTGTCCTTGAGGCTCTCGGTGTTCGGCACATCGATCCCGGCATAGCGCGGGTCGCTGGCGAGATCGAACTCGCTCCCGGCTTCGAGCGGCGGCGGCGGAATGTCGAAGCTGCGGCGCCAGATCTTGACCTGTTCCTCACCGTGCTTGGCCGCGGTCTCGGCCTTGTCGAGCCCGGTCAGCCCGCCATAGTGCCGCTCGTTGAGCCGCCAGTCCTTGTCTTCGGGGATCCAGATTCGCCCGGCCGCTTCCAGCGCCAGATGCAGCGTCTTGATCGCGCGCTTCTGGAGAGAGGTGAACGCAGTGGTCGGCAGGATGCCCTTGGCCGCGAGCAGTTCGCCCGCGGCAAAGGCCTCGGCCGCGCCCTTCTCTGTCACGTCCACGTCCCACCAGCCGGTGAAACGGTTTTCCAGATTCCACTGTGACTGACCATGGCGGATAAGGATCAGGCGGGGCATCGATGGTCCTGCTCGTCTGCGTTTCAGTAAGCGCGCGGACCTAGCGCCCCCCTCGCTGTTTGGAAAGCCCCGGCTGCGCCTAACCCAATCCCTACCGGAGGCTACGCCTGCGAAGGCTCGTCGTTCTCCCCCACCGCACCAAGGGCCCGCGCCTGCGCCTTCCGGCGCCGCAGGTTCTCGCGCAGCCGCTGTGCCAGCCGCTCATCGCGGCTCGGCGCGCGTTTGTCGTCAGCAGGTGGGGCCTTGTCGGTCATCGCGCCGTCTCTGCCGTGCCGGCGCATGCCCTGCAACCCTGTCCTTGACAAACGCAGGGCCCACCGCCAAAGCGCGCCCCTGCCCGCCCCGGCATTGCCGGACGCAGGCCAGTGGAAATGGTGTGCTGCTGTAGCTCAGTGGTAGAGCGCATCCTTGGTAAGGCTGAGGTCGGGAGTTCAATCCTCCCCAGCAGCACCATTTCCCGCCCCTCCGTTCAACCCTGAACCCGATCGCCCGGCACGGGCCCCGGACGGCAGGGCCTAATCTACGCGCGAGCACGGGTCCAGCGCGCGTTGAAAGCGATGGAAACCCGCTCGCCCGCGCCTCCGAACGGATAGACCCAGTGCATGAGATGCGCGGGAAACAGCAGCAGCAGGCCGGCCACCGGGCGCACTTGCGCCTTTGTGCGTAGAAACGGCATGTCCACCACCGACAGGACACGCAGGTTGGTACGGCCGTCGAGAAATTCGATGCAACCGTCCGTGGCTGAGGCGCCGCCCAGCTCGGGCACTTGCGCATAATAGCACCCAGACCAGAGCCAGCCGGGGTGCGCATGCGGTGCATTGAGCGCGCCCGCATGGCTGAGGTTGATCCAACCTTCGGCCTCGAGCACCAGACTGCCGAGCGGCGCATCGCCCTGAAAGCGCAATGTCGCCGCACGCGTCGCTTCCAGCAGCGATTCGGCGAGCAAGCGATGGCCCGGCTCCTCACGGCGGAAAAAGTCGTCGGCGCTGTGCCACCCGCCGCGGTTGCTGCGCTGGACGCCGGTCTCTCCCGACCGCCGCGCGGCGATTTCGTCGATCAGCGTGCGATTGAGAACGGCGGCATCGGGCAGCGTGAAGCTGAGGACGGGCGTTGCAAACAGCGTTGCCTCACCGATCAGATCCGGCGCCTTGCTCACGTTTGCCTCCCCGCTTGGCGTGCACGCCTACGTGTCATTGCGCGCTGATCGTGACAAGTGCGGCGATCCGCCCGCGTCCTAGATCAGCACCGGATAGCCCAGCGCCAGCGCGTCCCGCTCGATCGCAAGCACTGCATCATAAATGCTTTCGGGCAGAACTTCGAAGCCGCTGAGCCCGAGTGTGCCGCGAAGCGCGGCAGCTGCGGGATCGCGGCTCAGGTCGTCCAGCGCCGCGCGCAGGGTCGCTACGGCCTCGTCGCTCGCCGCTGCCTGGGTGATCAGCGGCAGGCCCGGGGTCTTCGCGGTTTCGGCCAGGATCCGCACGCCTGCGACCATGTCCGGCGCGAACCGCGCCAGATTGCCGAAGGTCACGCAATCGATCGCCGCCACGTCCGCCTTGCCGCGCGCCACAAGGTCAAGGCTTGCCCGGTGGCTGCCACTCAGGACCACGCTGGCAAAAAACGAGCCGCCACCCGCGTGCGGCGCGACCGCATGGCGGAGCAGGTTCATGCCCGAATTGCTGCCCAGGTCGTTGATCGATGCGACCCCGCCGCGCAACTCCGCCAGAGAAGACGCCGCCGCATCGGCGCGGACTATCACGAAGCTGCCGTTCAGCGCGCCCTCGCAGCCGGGATGCACGTAGACCGGCGTTGCCACCATGCGCACCCGCCCCGCCAGCTCTGTTGCCAGCGGATAGCCGCAAGTCTGCGCCAGAAGCAGGCGCGGATCGCGCCATGCCGCATCGTGGGCAATATCCTCGTCGAGCCGCTCCGGCACATCGGCCAACCCCGCCGCGCGCAGCTTGTCGCGCACGTATACCCAGAGTGCGCGCGTCGCCTCGGCGATCACCGGCGGATCGCGGTACATGGCAAGGCTTGCCAGCCGCACCGCGCGCTCAGCCAAGACGGAGCGCTTTCACGAAGCCCGCGGCCTCGTGCGCATGAATCCGGGTGTGGCGAATCAGGCCCTCGAACTGGCGCTGCATGGTCCGGATCGTCTCCGCGCTGCTCAGCACGAGATACATCTGCCCGGCGAAGATCGCGACCCGGGTCGAACCGAAGATCGTGTAGGGGATCGAGAAGCGCTCGCGCCCGTCGAACAGGAACAGGCGGAACGTGGGGTAGAGCTCGTCGATCAGCGCGCTCATATGCGCCAGCTGCGCTTGCCGCGCCGCCTGCGAGAGCCCGCTCCAGATGCCCGCGCCTGCGGCGAACTGCTCCAGCGTCTGCAAGGGCATGCAGCATTCCATATCGGTCCCCGCCGCGCGGTTATACTCGAGGCGGAACGCGGCATCCTCCACTTGCGCCAGCGGGCTCTGGTGCGCCGCCGCAGCTTCATAGGCGATCACGTCAGTGGTGCGCAGCAGATCGGGAATGCGCGCCGGCACATAGCGGATCTTGGCACCTGCCGCCTCGGCATGCCAGCGCATCAGGAGGCTTGCCCCGTCCTCCTCGGTCGTCTCGATCATGCCGCTGGAAAGCATGGCCCCGGTGACACCTTCGTCCTCCGAGAGGCCGAGCAGCCAGTCGATCGTCACCGCATGGCGTTCGGCAATGGCGAGCAGCGTCTCCACCCGCGGCAGCCGCACCGTGCGGCCCGAGAGCAGCAGCGAGAGCGCCGAGCGGTCGATGCCGATGCCTTGCGCGAAAGCGGCCTGGTTCAGCCGCGAGCGTTCGAACACGCTCTGCAGCCTTGCGCGAAACACATGCGCGAGTTGCCGCTTGTCCATGGCTTACTCTCTGTGACTATAATCATCACATGGCATATTTGGTGAACAAACGCAACATACCATCACCATTGTCTCCTTGAATGCCGACCAGTCCGCTTTGATAGTCGTGGGCAGAGGGAATTTCGCAAAATCATGAACGAGCATAGCCATGCCCAGTTCGAGCAGGTCCTGCGGCGCGCGCAACCTTTGAGCATCGAATGGCCGACCATCGCACTGCTGGCTGCGTGCCATGCCGCGTGGCTCGCGGCTGGCCTGCTCCATGCCTCCCTGCCGTGGCTGGCCATCCCGCTGCTTGCGCTCGCCATCGTCCTCCATTCCTCGCTGCAGCATGAGGCCATCCACCGCCATCCCACGCAGAGCGCAGCCTGGAACGAGGCGCTGGTCTTCCTGCCGCTCGGCCTGCTGGTGCCCTATCGCCGCTATCGCGAAACCCACCTCGCGCACCATGTCGATAGCCGGATCACCGATCCTTACGACGATCCCGAAAGCTTCTACTGGGCCGCAGCCGACCATCAGCGCCTGCCCCGCGCGCTGCGCGTGCTCCTCGCGTGGAACGCCACGCTCGTCGGCCGCATCGTGATTGGCCCTGCCATCGCCGCCGTCCGCTTCCTGTTCGCCGAAGCGCGCCTCGGGCTTGGCCTGCGCGGCGCCGAGGCGCGCGCGTGGGGCAAGGCCTGGGCCCTTCACGCGCTCGGCCTGATCCCGGTGCTGGCCGCGATCCATTGGGTCTTCGCGATGCCGCTCATCGCTTATCTCGGCGCGGTCTACCTCGCGATGGCGCTGCTCGGCGTGCGGGGCTTTTGCGAACACCGCTGGGCCGAGGCGGTTGAGGCGCGGACCGTGATCGTCGAGCGGTCGCTGCTGGGCTCGCTGTTCCTTCACAACAACCTCCACCTCGTCCACCACAAGCAGCCCCGCCTGCCGTGGTATGCGCTCCCCGCCGCCTATCGCGCCCGCCGCAGCGAATGGCTAGCGCTCAACCATGGCTATGTCTTCACCGGCTACCGCGCTGTGCTGCGCGCCCACGCCTTGCGCGCCAAGGAACCAGTGGTGCATCCTGCGCATGACGGGGCTGACCCGGACTACACCGCAGCCTGACCTTCTGCGGCCTTGCATGAGGAGGTCCTAAATGCACGCCGCCCAAACCCTCGCCGCGCTGGCCATGCTCCCGCTGCTCGCCGCCGCCGCGCCTTCGCTGCGCGGTAATTACCAGGCCGATTGCGCCCCTTATGACGGGCCGGCCTTTCGCATCACGCTGCCCGCGCCGGGCCCGGGCAGGCCGCGCTACGAACTCGCCGCCAATGTCCCGCTCGCCGAGCTTGCCGGCCGCTGGACCCACAGTCTCGGCTCGCGCCCCGGCTCGGCCACGATCCTGCTCTGCCGTACGGTGCCCGAAACCAAGTGCGACTACCCGCAGACGGGCAGCTTCACCTTGACCGGCACGCCCGGCGGCACGATCAGCGGAACGTTCGAGGCCGTTTTCGCGGGTGACATCCGCCACGCCCGCCGCTTCACCGCTCGCCCGGCGCGGCCGTTCACGCAAATGCTGTGCGGCTAGAGCCTGACCAGTCCGAAGTTAACGCGGGTCAGCGCCGGAGCCTCAGTGCTGGTCGAGCACCACCCAGGACCCTTTTGAGGGATCGACGTCGGCACTCGTCAGCGGCCCTTCGCCGATGATCTGCACGATCACGGTCTCGTCGCTGTTCGATCCATCCCAATGCACGCCGCCCGCGGGGTGGAACATGTAGCTGCCCGGCCCCAGCCGCATGGCCTTGGCCGGATCGAAATCGGTGCCCGTCCCCGCATACCAGTGGCCTTCCAGAACCGTCACATGCCGGTCCCGGCTATGGATGTGGGGGCGGTCCATCACATGCGGCGGAAACTTCACCCGGATCACATAAGTCCCCGGCTGCGCGGGATTGCCCGCGATCAGCGCGCTTTCCACGCCCGGCGTCCCCGGCAGCGCGATCCAGTGGACGTCCTCCGCCGGCACGATCCGGAAATCCGGCGCGGCAGCACCCGGCAACAGAGCGGCCATCGCGAACAAGGCCAGCGTACGGATCATCGACACCTCCATGAATTGAGGCCCTCAGGCCAGCAAGTTCGGCCAGATGCTGGCAGGCTCCTTATCCGCGCTGCGGCGGCACAAGCCCGGCGACCAGCGCCTGCACCGGAGCGCTGGCAGCCAGCAGCCCGTGCGCCGGCTGCGCCAGAAACACGATTGCCGCGCCCCAGGCGAAGGCGGGATGCACCCGCCGATACCGCACCAGATCATGCAGCGGCCCCAGCAGGGCGAGGACCAGCACCAGCGCGACAGAAATCGGCACGATCAGGTCCATCCCGAACTGCCGCACCACACCCATGCGGGCAATGGCCGGATAAGTCAGCAGCACCAAGGCGCTCGCCAGCAGCCGTTTGTGCCACGCGGGCGAACGGCGCAGGATCAGCGCCCATGCGTAGAGCGCGGCAAACACGAGAAGATCGAGCTGGTCGGTGGCGAAGAGCTCCGCGGGGGTGAAGAACGGCGGGATTGCTCCGCGCGCGATGCACAGCACATTGGTCGCGCTTCCCAGCGGCACCATGATGGCGACGAGTGCGATGGACAGCAGCCCCAGCCTCTGGTGCAAGGCGCGGGCACCGCTGCGGATCAGCACGCCCTGCACCACAAACAGCAAGACCCAAGCAGCCATCACCAGACCATGGAGATGGACCCAGAGCGGCAACCCTTCCGGGGAGGTCACATTCCGGGCGTAGGAGGGACCGAACCCCGCCACGAACACCGCCGCCAGAACCACCGACATCACGGCCATGAACGGCCGGTCGCGCTCACCGCTGAAACGGAGCGCACTTTCACGCGTGGTCAAAAGAGATCCTCCCCAAACTCCCCGGGTCCGAACCCTGCATGCCCCCTCAGGCCAGCAAGTCCGCCCACTCTGGATGGCGCTTGAACGCAGCGGCGACATAGCTGCACTCCGGAACGATCTTCCAACCCTCCGCCCGCGCATCGGCGATCAGCGCCTCAACCAGCTTACCGGCAATGCCGCGCCCGCCGATTTCGGGCGCGACCAGCGTGTGCTCGGTCGTCAGGACACGATCGCGGCGCACCCAGGTTAACCGGCCGACCGCGCTGCTGTCCGCGACGCGCGCCTGATATTCGCCGTGGGCGCCTTCATCGATCAGAGTGATGGCAAGATCATTCATTGCTTGTCGCCTCCCAAGGCAAGCTCCCTTCCCCCCGCGCGCCATGCCGGTTAAAGGCAGCCCCCATGAAGTTCTTCTCCGACAACGCCGCCCCTGTCCACCCCCGCGTCTGGGCCGCCATGCAGGCCGCCGATGCTGCGGACACCGCCTACGACGGCGATGCGCTGTCCGCGCGGCTCGATTCTGCGTTCAGCGATCTCTTCGGCGTCCCCTGCGCCGCGCTCTGGGTGGCAACCGGCACGGCCGGCAATTGCCTCGCGCTTTCGGCCATGGTCCCGCCGCATGGCGGCGTGGTCTGCCACCGCGAGGCGCATATCGAAATGGACGAAGGCGGCGCGCCCGGCTTTTATCTTCACGGAGCCAAGCTGCTGCTGGCCGAAGGGGAAGGTGCCAAGCTCACGCCCGAAACGATCAGCGCGGTGCTGGATGCGATCCGCCCCGGCGTCCATCAGGTCCAGCCGCATGCGATCTCGATCACGCAGGCCACCGAATGCGGCCGCGTCTACACGCCGGCCGAAGTCGCCGCCATCGGCACGCTGGCGAAGGAGCGCCGGCTCGGCCTCCACATGGACGGCGCGCGGTTCGCCAATGCCGTCGCGCATCTCGGCTGCAGCGCGGCAGATGTCACTGTCCGCGCCGGGGTCGATGCGCTGACCTTCGGCTGCGTCAAGAACGGCGGCATGAGCGCGGAAGCCATCGTCTTCTTCGCGCCCGATCTGATCGACGTGGTGCGCTTCCGCCGCAAGCGCGCCGGGCATCTGCAATCGAAGGGCCGCTACCTCGCCGCGCAGATCCTCGCGATGCTCGAAGGCGATCTCTGGCTGGAAAACGCCCGCGCCGCCAATGATGCCGCGCGGCAGATTGCGGCAGCCTGCGGTGAGCGTCTGATCCACCCGGTCGAAGCGAACGAAGTCTTCGTCGCCCTCGCCCCGGCCGAGCAGGCCGCCTTGCGCGCGCAAGGCTTCGATTTCTACGACTGGGCTGCTCCAGCCGGCGCACCCGGCGCCGCCCGCCTCGTCACCGCGTGGAGCAGCCCGTCCCATGAAGTCGAAGCGCTCGCCCGCGCCCTGACCGCCCTGTAAAGCCCGCGCCATGAGTGTCGATCACCAGACCGCTGAAGCGCGGTTCCTCGAACCACGCATCCTCGCACCGTTTCTGATCACCGCGCTGATCTGGGGCTCCACGTGGATCGCCATCAAGTACCAGCTTGGCGATGTGCCGCCGAGCTGGTCGGTCACCTGGCGCTTCACCGGCGGCGCGCTCGGCATGTTCGTGTTCGCAGCCTTCAAGCGCCTCCCGCTGGTGCCCGACCGGCGCGGCTTGATGATCGCGGCAGTGATGGGCTGCAGCGTGTTCAGCCTCAACTTCCAGTTCGTCTACCGCTCCGAACAGTACATCACCTCCGGCCTTGTCGCGGTGCTCTTCGCGCTACTGCTCGTGCCCAACACGGTGCTCTCGCGCGTGTTCCTCGGCCAGCGCATCACGCGCGGGTTCCTGCTCGGCACAGGCATCGCGCTCGCCGGAATCGCGCTGCTGATGCTGCACGAATACCGCCTTGCGCTCGCACAGAACGCGGCGATGGGCACCAAGGTTATTGTCGGCGGGCTGATGGTCATGACCGCACTGCTGTTCGCCTCGGTCGGCAATGTCGTGCAGGCCAGCCCCGCCGCGCGCGGCCAGCCGGTGCCGACCTTGCTCGCCTGGGCCATGCTGATCGGTGCCATGGTCGATGCGACGATCGCATGGATCCTCTCGGGCCCGCCGCGCTTTGATTGGACACTCTCCTATGCCGGGGGGGTCGCCTATCTCGCGATTATCGGCACCGTCGTCACCTTCCCAATGTACAATGGCCTCCTGCGCGCACTCGGCCCCGGCCGCGCCGCCTACAACGGCGTGCTGGTCCCCGTTGTCGCGATGCTGATCTCGACCGCGTTCGAAGGCTACCGCTGGTCGCTGCTCGCAGGCTCGGGCGCGGCACTGGCAATGATCGGGCTGGTGGTCGCGTTGAGAGCGCGCAGCCCCTCGCGATAGGTTGG
>CAILIO010000115.1 GCA_903834285.1 uncultured Sphingomonadales bacterium
CCTCGGCGACCACGGCAGCCTCGACGCAGCCGCCGGAGAAGGATCCGGCGCTGCGCCCATCCGCGAGCACTGCCATCTGCGCGCCGATCCCGCGCGAAGACCCGCCTTCGATGCCGGTGAGCGTCACGAGAACGCCTTCGACTCCCTCTGCCGCGCCTGCGATCAGGAGGCCGAGAATGCTGCGATCATCATGCGCGATCATTGCGGTGACCCCAGATACTGCAGGCGCAGCGAGGTGGGCGCACGGCACTTGCGGATGGCTTCATTGGCGAGGCGCAGCCGCTCTGCCTTGAGCGAAACACTGGTCAGCGCGAACTGCCGCTCGTGCGCGACTTCGGGACCCGTGAAGGGCTTGGTGCCGGAGGGCACGCTCTTGCCGCCGAGCACGAAGACGACATAGTTCATGAGATCCGCCAGCTGCGCGTTATCGGTGATGCGGCTGTGCGCGACATTGGGCAAGCGCAGCAGATAGGCGCGTGATTCCGGCGTGCACATGAACCAGCCGACGCGGTCCTTGATTTCTGGCAGATGCGCCGGAACAGTGCTGCCACGCACGCCGTGGCAGCCCGCGCAATTCTCGATGAAATCGCTTTGTGCGAGTTCCGGATCTGCCATGGCCGCGCGCACGGCAGCCGGAATGTCTGGCGAGTGATTGTCCGGCTCCGCCGCGCGCAGGGTACCGAGCGACAGCACCCCGAGGAGCGTGGCGGCGGCAATCAGGCCTGTGCGCTTTCTCATACGCCCTTCCTTAGCGCCGATTGCCGCGCGCCGAAACCCCAAGCTCAGGCTGTCCCGACGAGCACCGCCGTTGAGCAGTGGTACTCCATGCTGGTCGTACCGAAGCACCAGATCACGTCGTTGTTGAGCTGCGGCACATAGAGCTGCGTTTCGCGGTCGGTACCGTCGCAATCGCACTTGTTGCAGTAGGACTTGCCGCAGCAATCGCGGTAGGCGATTAAATAGGCGCGGCCGTCACCGGGATTGATGCAAGTGCCGACCCACGAGACGGGCGAATGCTCGGCGCCCGGCGGGCAGCGATTGACCGCGCCGCCGCAGCACGCGCAGAGCGAGCCGTCGATTGCGCAGTAGCGCCAGTAAGTGCACTTGGTGTCGTCGGTCGTCTGTGCCGAACGGGCAAAGGCGGTCTTCGCTTCGGGCGAGCGATCGGGTTTCGCGGCGCTCGCGCGGCTCACCGGCAGCAGCGGGAAGGCCGGCGCGGCGACCAGCGCGAGGCCGAGCCGCGAGAGAATGCCGCGGCGCGAGGTGCCACCGGCAAAGCGGCGAAGCAGCTTTTCGCCCATGGCGTCGGGATTGAAGGTCTTCATGAGCTTGTCCCCTGTAGTGCGCTGGAACCGTGTTCTTGTGCGTGAATGTGGGCGTTAGTTGGCGACGGCCTTGAGCTTGCCGATGTAGTCCTGGACCGAATGGATGCCCATTTCGTGGGCGATGACCAGGCTTTCGAGATGCTCGCGGCTGTTGACAAGGCCCTTGGAGAGGATCGTGCCGTGTTCGTCCATCAGGACGGCATATGGCAGCTTCGCCACTTCGTAGGCCTGGCCGACTTCTGGCCCGTTGATGAACTGGTAGCCGCCGAGGCTATGCTCAGCGATCATCTGGCGCTGCGCGGCCGCATCATCATCGCCGATAAAGACGAGCTGGACGCGTTCATCACGCGCGAAGGACTTCGCCATCGGAATGAGATTCTTGCACAGCGGGCACGAGGGCGAGACGAACATCAGAAGCCGCAGCGGCACGCCATGGAGATGGCCGCCGACCGTGGTCGTCGTGCCGTCGAGCATGGTCGCGGGGATCGCTGCAGCGGCGCTGCCGACAGCCGGGCCGGCCGAGGTTGTGAGTGCACCGGCAGGGGCAACACGCATGTGCAGCACGCCGACCTGCCGGGCCAGCGCGAGCAGCGCCACACCGAGCAGGAGGATGACGATCCACGACAAGACCGTCGAGACGAGCAGGGCTTGCAACATTCGGTTACCTCCGCGAGGCGGCCAGCGGTGATGCCGCAAGCGCCCCGATGGCGTTGAAAAGCTGTACGATCACGAAAAACGCGAGACCGCCGGCCAGCGCGACCGCGAGATCGGCTGTGGTGGGCACTTCACTCGGCAGCAGCCGCGGGACGAGCAGCGCGGCAAGCACCAGATTGCGCGACACCAGCAACCAGCTGAGCGGTTGGCGCAGTTGCGAACGGCCGCAGCCGCAATCGATCGCGCGCCGTCCGCGGGTGATATTGACGCCCATCGCTGCGGCGAAGATTACGAGCAGCGTAATGGCAGCCGCAGCCGCAAGGGCTTGTCCGCCGAGCAGCAGGCCGATGGCGACCGCGATTTCTGCAGGTGCCAGAAGTATGGCGGCCGGGGCGACCAGCGCAGCGGGCAACAGGCGGTAGTTCGCGATCACGGCGGCAAGCAGTTCACGGTGGCGCAGCTTGGCGAGCGCGGCCTGCAGGAACACGAGGCCAACCCCCATGGCTCCCGCAAGGCCGAGAACACCGAGCTCCGCACTGCCCAGCAAGGCCAGAGTGACGGGTTCGTTGCCGCCCATCAGGGCTCGACCGTCCGGATCAAGCCGCTGCCTGCGCGTTTGATACTCGACTTCTGCTCGCCGGTATTGGCGTCGAGGATAACCAGCGTGCCAGCGTCGTTGGTGACCACGATCTTCGCATTGGCTTCCTGCGTAACGGCAATCCGATCTGCGGGCTCTTCAAGCGGAATGCGCTTGACGACCTTCTTGGCCGCGACATCGAGATCCCAGATTTCTGTGCCGGACGCCTTGTGGCTCCAGTATTCGCCCATGTGCATGAGCACGAACAGATGGCCGCTCGCAACGTGGTAGGCGTTACCCTGACGCGAACCGGGATACCAGTTGACGACCAGCGGCTTGGTTTCGCCAGCCGGAACGCCCGCCGCGGCCTGGATCGAGAAGGGTTCCGCAACCGTGGGCGTGGCACCGAGCTTGGCGGTGTAGACCTGGCCGGTATAGGTGAGGAACACCACTTGCTGCTTGGCACGGTCATAGCCGAAATTGTCAAAAATAGGATCGTTCGTGGCCGAGAAGAACGGCGCGGAGCGAGTGATTTCCGGCTTTGCTCCGGCAGTTTTTACCGTGGCGAGCGAGCCATCCGAGCACAGCGCTGAGAAGCCGATACCTGTCACCGCCATCATGCTGGCGCAACCGGGCAGCTCGATCTTTTTGATGAACTTGCCCTTCGCAAGATCGACCATGTTGACCGATGAGGCCGGATCAAGATTGTAGACGTATGCCGTCTTGCCTTGATCGCTCAGGATGAAGTTGAACTTGCGGCTGTCGATCAGGATCCGGCCGGGGATGGCGATCTCGGTCTTGAGCTTGAGCGTCGCTGCATCATAGACCGTGATCATGTCCTGGCGCGTGCCGCGCCAGCCCTTGGTCCAGATGCTTTCCGAGATATAGTAGGCCTTGCCGGCAGGATCGATTTCCATGTCGGACAGTTCGCTCGCCTCGATCAGGCCGAGCATCTTGCCGGTATCGGTATCGTAAATCGCGTTGCCGGGCATCACGAAGCCGCGTTCCACGAAAATCCAGCTGGGCTTGGGCGCGGACAGCGTGACCGCCTCAAGCTCCGGATCGGGCTGCAGCGGATCGGCTGCGCGGGCGGCGGGGACGCCGCCGAACAGGGCCAGCGCGCAAACAGCTGCGGCGGTGTTCCTGCCCATGACGGAGAGCGATGACTTGCCCTGAACCTTCATCATCTTCATCTGGCCTGGCCCCTTCTGCCTGAAACGCCTGAACCCCTGAGCTGCAAGCACGCCGACCAGCAAGGCTCCGAGCCCGGCTTGTACCTTGCGGTACATTTCTCTGGC
The DNA here is from genome assembly GCA_903834285.1 of uncultured Sphingomonadales bacterium. Taxonomy (GTDB): domain Bacteria; phylum Pseudomonadota; class Alphaproteobacteria; order Sphingomonadales; family Sphingomonadaceae; genus Novosphingobium. Next base: position 3,855 of record CAILIO010000115.1, read on the forward strand.
GGGCAAGCCGCTGCGCGTTGTGCAGTTGCGAAAGTTTTGACGAGCGTCCAGTTTTAGTCAAGCGCTTTGTCAGGGATTTTTTGCCGGACTGGAATGGTTTGCGCTTGCCTGTGCCGGGGCTTCAGCCGGCTTGCGCGATCTGCCCGGGCGTGGCCGACTTGACCAGCGCGACCATGGACTCGGCCGCGATCGCCGTGATCTGCGGCATCTTCATCGCCCAGGGCTTTTCGAAACCGAGAAAAGGGGTCGTGCCTTCCATCGAGGCGCTGATGTAGAGCGCGAGCGTGGCGACTTCGTCCGTTGAAAGTGCGGGGTTAAGCTCGGTGACCACCTCGCCGATGAAATCATGCACCCGCTGGTAGAACACACGCACCCTGTCCGCGACGAAGGCGTTGTGGTTGGCCAGCGCCCAGAGTTCGGTAAACAGCCGCGTGGTGCGCTTGCCCGCGATATCGTCGAGGCACAGTCTGACGATCAGCCGCAGGCGGTCTTCTGCCGGAATGTCGGGCTGGCGCACTTCGCTCTCCAGCAGCTTGTCATAGCTGTCGAGCAGCTCGTCGAGCATGATCTTGATGAGCATTTCCTTGCGCGGGAAATGGTAGCTGACATTGCCGACTTTCATGCCGCTCTTGGTCGCAATACGGCGAATGGTGAAGGCGCTGGCCCCTTCCTCGATCAGCACGTCATGCGCGGCCTTTAGGATGGTATCGACGGTCTCGGTGCCGCGGGCGTAAGTGC
>CAILIO010000116.1 GCA_903834285.1 uncultured Sphingomonadales bacterium
CACCGGCCCCAATGTCATCGCAATGGGTGGGCCTGACGGCGCGGTGAGCCTCGAGCCTGCCGGCCAGCTCGAACTCTCGGGCGCGCCGCTGGAGAACCTGCACCAGACGTGCGCCGAAACCGGCCGCCACCTCACGCAAGTCAAGGCCATCGGCGACAAGCTCGGCCTGGCCTACCTCGGCATGGGACTCTGGCCAGACAAGACGCGCGAAGAGCTGCCGATCATGCCCAAGGGCCGCTATGACATCATGCTGCGGCATATGCCGCGCGTGGGCACCATGGGCCTCGACATGATGCTGCGCACCTGCACGATCCAGACCAACCTCGACTATTCGAGCGAGGCAGACATGGTGCAGAAGTTCCGCGTTTCGCTGGCGCTCCAGCCGCTTGCCACCGCGCTGTTTGCCAGTTCGCCGTTCCTCGAAGGCAAGCCCAACGGCTACCTTTCCTATCGCAGCCACATCTGGACCGACACCGATCCGGCGCGCACGGGCATGCTCTCGTTCGTGTTCGACGAGGGGTTCGGCTACGAGCGCTATGTCGACTACATGCTCGACGTGCCGATGTACTTCGTGTTCCGCAATGGTCGCTATATCGACGCGGCGGGCCAGTCTTTCCGCGATTTCCTCGAAGGCAAGCTCTCCGCGCTCCCCGGCGAGAAGCCGACCCGCTCGGACTGGATCGACCACCTCTCGACCGCCTTCCCCGAAGTGCGCCTCAAGAGTTTCCTCGAAATGCGCGGTGCCGATGGCGGCCCGTGGAACCGCATTTGCGCGCTGCCCGCGCTGTGGGTCGGGCTGCTCTATGATCAGACCGCGCTCGATGCGGCCTGGGACCTCGTCAAGGACTGGGACATGGAAGGCCGCGAGAAACTGCGCGCCAGCGTGCCAAAGCTGGGGCTCGACGCCCCGCTTCCCGGTGGCGGTAAGCTGCGCGACATCGCGGCCGAGGTCCTCGCCATCGCGCGCGGCGGCCTGACGGCACGTGGGCGTCTCAACGAGGCGGGCGACAACGAGACCGGCTACCTTCACCCGCTCGACGAAATCGTCAGCACCGGCAAGACGCCTGCGGAACGCCTGCTCGACCTCTACCACGGCGCTTGGGGCGGCAAGGTCGATCCGATCTACGAGGCGAAGAGCTTCTAGACCCAGAACATCAGCGGGAGAGACATAATGATCATCGTGATGGGCAAACTGCGGATTGACGCCGAAGCCATTGAGGCCGCGCTGCCAGCAGCGCGCAAGGTCGTCGCTGCGACGCAGACGGAAGAGGGCTGCCTCCAGTACGACTACTCGCGTGATATCGCCGACCCCGAGATTTTTCACATCACCGAGCGCTGGACGAGCCGCGAGGCACTGGGTGCGCACCTCAAGACCCCACATGTCGCCGAATGGATCGCTATCCTCTCAACCCTGACGATGAAGGAGCGCCACATCCGGATCTACGATACGGATGAAGGCGAGGAGCTCTGAAGCTATGATCGTCGTGATGGGCACCTTCCGCGTGGCCGCGGAGCATATCGAGGCGCTGCTTCCGCTCGCGCGCAAGGTGGCTGAGGCAACGCGCGCCGAAGTGGGCTGCATCCAGTACAGCTACGCGCAGGATATCGACGATACCGCGCTGTTCCATGTCGCGGAGCGCTGGACGGACCGCGCCGCGCTCGCGGCCCATGCGAAATCAGCGCACATGGCCGAATGGGTCGCAGCGCGCGCCGGGCTCGGCTTCCACGACCGCGTGATCCGGCTCTACGAAACCGACGAGGGCGTAGCGATCTAGGTTAAGATCGGCAGGCCAGCCCCCTTAAATCGCCATTGCAAGCAAAGCGAAGCAATCCAGAGCCCATTGCGTGGCGCTTTGGACTGCTTTGCTTTGCTTGCAATGACGAACTGGGGGGAGTGGGCCGGGGGCAGATGCCCGCGCTATTCCGCCGGATGCGCCGCCCCAATTGCCGGCGGCTCCACCCTTGGCCGGCCGCGCGTGAGTATCCGGCCGATTCGGGTGAGCCTCGCGGTGATCAGCCCGTGCTCCGCCATCCAGGAGTGGTACTCGCGGTACTTGGCGTCTTCGGACAGCAGGTGCGCTTCCTCGGTCTTCGCGCGCCAGAAATAGACCGCACTGACAAGGCCGAGGACCACCGTGTTGCGGATCGCATCGACCATCGAATGCGTGGTCGTCAGGAATGGCAAGGTCGATAGCCACCAGAAGGTGTTCTTTGAAAGATAGGCCGGGTGCCGGGTGAAGGCATAAGGCCCATTGGTCAGCACGCCGCGATACGTGAGGTTGGAAAAGCGCAGCCCGAAGGCGACCGTGGCCCAGGCATAAATGCCCGTCAGCACCACCAGCAGCACCACCCAGATCCACTGCAGCAAGGGCATGCCCTGTAGCCAGAGTGTCCATTCCGCACCATTGGTGCGGTAATCGAGCACGCCGCCTCCGCCCATCAGGATGAACGGGGGATAGCAGATCAGCGCTGCCACCCAGCCGCCGAGGAACGGATTGGCGCTGCGAATCTGCGCATCGAGCGGCTTCATTGTGAGCAGATAGCCGACCATCGCAATCTGGACATCGACGAGGAACATCGTCTCGACCAGCGCATTGCCGAGCGCTATCGGATTGCCCAGCAAAGCGCCGTAGTCCATCCGCACGACATTGCCGAAGCCGCCGGGGATAATCGAGAACATGAAGGCGCAGAAGAAGCCCTTCACCGCCCAGGCGCGCCAGTGGTGCATCACCTCGGCGCGGTCAAAAGTCTCGCGCCCGATCAGCATCGCGCCGAAGTGCCACGCGCCGTCGCGCGGGTTGACCAGCACGCGATCTAGCCACAGCACATAAGGAACGGTGCCGACGAACAGCAGCGGGGCGAGCCCCGAAATCACGTCCATCGCGAAAAGGTACTGCCCGCGCCAGTACCACCGGCACAGGCAATAGACGAAGCCGAGCAGCGACCATGTCGCCCATAGCCCCGCCACTTTGGTGATCGAGACATCGACGACATCGCGCAAAGGGCGCGGATTGCTCCAGTCGATCCCGGTGGAGGCGCGCAGGTGCACCTTGTCGACCAGGAGCGACCAGGCGACCATCGGCAGGCCTGAGAACAGCATCGCCGCCAGCGCCGCATTGGGCCCGGCCAGCAGTTCATGCGGCCCCGGCAGCGCCAGCAGGTCAGCGATCCCCGCCCAGTTGCGGCACAGGATGACCCACAGCGCGAGGCCCGCGAGACCGGACAAGCCGACACCTGCCGAAACGTCGCTGGAAGGCCTTGATCGAGGAGCGCTCATGGTCCCGGTGTTAGCGGGGACCTATGAGAAAATCGTTTATGCACCGGCGATATCCGGCGCAGCATGCTCAGCGAAACGCGGTGATGTGTCCGCTGTCATCGAGCACGTAGATCATCCCGCCAGCCACGACCGGCGCCAGCGTCACCGGCGCGCCGAGCTTGGCATGGCGCTTAACGGCACCGTCAGTCACCGAAGCGGCCATGAGTTCGCCTGCCGAGTTCGCCATCCACAAGTGATCGCCTGCCAGCACCGGGCCGGTCCAGAAGATCGGGCCCTTCTTCTTCTTGACGCTGTGATAGGCCTTCATCTGGGCGATCCAGCGAACCTTGCCGGTGGCCTTGGCGATGCACAGCAGCTTCGCCTCGTCGGTCAGCGTGAAGATCCAGTCGCCGGCCACCGCCGGGGTGGAAATCCCCGCCAGATTGAGCTCCCACACGCGCTGGCCAGTCACGAGTTCATAGGCCGCCATGCGCCCGCCCTGGCCGAGCGCATAGACGCGGCCGCGCTCGATGATCGGATCGGCATCGATGTCGGTCAGTGTCGAGACCGAGGTCGCGATGCTGGTGCGCGCGAGCGCGTCCGACCACAGCTGGCGGCCGTTTTCGTAGCGATAGGCCACAAGCTCGCCCGAGCTGTAGCCCGCGACGATTGTGCCCTGCCCGGCGGCAGCAGCCGCAACGCCAAACACGCCGGTCTGCGCTACCGAACCGGATTCGCTCCAAAGCTGGGTGCCATCGCCCACGTTGAGCGCGACGATCTGGTTGTCCTGCGTCATCACGTAGACGCCGCCCAGCGCGATCGTCGGGCTACCCCGCAGCGGCCCCGCGGGCTTGACGCGCCACAGGATCTTGCCGCTTGCCGCTTCCAGCGCAGCCACTTCGCCCAGTCCGGTGGTGATGAAGACCTTGCCGTCGTTATAGGCCGCGCCGCCGCCGAATACCGAGGCATTTGCTTCCGGCAGGCGGAACGCCGCCTTCCATTGCTCGCGCCCGGTGGCTGCGTCGAACGCGCGGACCATACCCTCGGTGTCCATTACATAGAGCTTGCCGCCGCCGATGACTGGCGCTGCTGCGAGCCGCTGCTTCGGGCTCGACCCGGCAATGCGCGTGGTCCACACCTTGCGCGGCTGCTCCGCCAGCGCGAGATGGCCATAGGACTTGGAGGCCGTGCCGCCCGCCTGCTCCCAATCGGGATTGGCCTCGGCCACCGGTAACACGACATCGAGCACCGACATGCCCTCGTCCACTTTGGTGCCCGCCTCGATCCGCGAAAGGATCGGGATGCGATTGCCCAGCGTCGGCGTCGATTTGGTCTTGCTCTTGGTGATGCCGCAGCCGCCAAGCGCCAGCGCGACCACGACCACCGCAGAAACGGCAAGGCGCCTGATCGCCAAAGGCGGGTTGTGGCGTGCTGCGGTCATAGTCTCAAATCCCATCCCTGCCGTCACTTTATTGTCCTTCACTGCCGCTCACGGCGGCGGCCGGATTGTCCACGGCATCGAAGCCGAGCTGGCCAGCCAGCTGCCGGGTCCGCCGGCGCAGCGTATCGGGTACGGCCTTATCCTTGGCGATCGAGACAAGCAGCGCACCGGCCGCCTCGGTCTTGTTCTGCTTGAGATAGGCCAGCGCAACGAGTTCGCCCGCACTGCCGAACCAGGGTTTGCCTGGCACGGCGAGCGGCTTCAGCCGGTCGATCACGGTCTGCGGCGCAAGCTTGTCGAAGTTGGTCGAAACCTCGCGCACGGTGGCAAGCTCACGGTAGGGGCCGGGCAGCGTCCCATCGGCCGCGACCGCCGCAAACACCTTGGCCGCATCGGCCGCCTTGCCCGCTTGCTCGGCAAGCCCCGCCTCGGCGATCTCGACAGCTGCGCGGTAGCCCGGGTTCCCGTCCTTCACCAGCGGGTCCATGGCCTGCCTCGCGGTCTGGTTGCGGTTGACCTGCAATGCATCGAGCGCGGTCACGAAGCTCTCGCTCTGCTTGTCGCGCAGGCTTGCGGCATGGTCGCTGTACCACAGCCAGCCGCCGAGACCGACAAGCGCGCCGACCACCACCGCCAGTATCGGCAGCCCGCGGGTGCGCAGCAGCGTGCGCAGCTGATCCTCGCGCAGCGCATCATCCACCTCGCGCAGGAAGGTATCCTGCGAGGCGGCGTCCTTGTTGTTGGCAGGCAGAGTGCCCTGGGGGCTTTTCGGAGTCAGAGCCAAGGCTACGCTTTCAAGTCGCGGTGTTAACGAATGCGGCTGTTTAGCAGGGGGCCCTGCCAATTCAACCGCTTTGACATGGATATCCTGTCCCGCAGCTTTACGGGAACGCAGGCAGCCCCAGCGCGGTCGCATAGAGCGCGGCGTGCTGCCGGGCCATCACCGCCTCGTCGAACTCTTCCCGCGCGCGCAGCTGATTTGCCGCGCCCACCCGGCGACGCAGCGTCTCGTCCCCCGCCAGCCGAAGCAAAGCCGCCGCCAGCGCCGCCTCGTCGCCGGGAGGCGTGATGAACGGTGCGTTTTCCGGTGCCACAATATCCGCGACATCGCCCACCGCCGGGCTCGCTACCGCAAGGCCCGAGGCCATCGCCTCGACCACCGAAAGCGGGAACTGCTCGCTATCGGAGGAGAGCGCGAAAAGATCGAACAAGGCGGTTGCCTCTACCGGCTTGGCCACGAAGCCGGGCAGGTGGACGCGGTGCCCGATCTCGAGCCGCAGCGCCTCGGCCATGATCGCCTCGCGCTCGGGCCCCTCGCCCACGATGACAAGTTGCCATTCCTCAGGCAGCGCGCGGAACGCGCGCACGAGCCGGGGCAGCGCCTTGACCGGGCGCAGGCCCGCGAGCGTGCCCACCCATTTCTCTCCCGGGCGCTTCACCACGCGCGGCAAAGCATCGGCGCGCACGCGCTTTGCCTTGGCAGGGTCGTAGTCCCTGACCGGAATGCCATTGCCGATGCGGTGGACGCGCCCGGTCGGCTGGTGCCACACATCGAGCGCAACACGCTCGAGCTGGCGCGAGGGCACGATCAGTGCCATGGCCCGGGCCAGGGCGACGCGGCGATACCAGTTGCGCGAGGCCTTGAGCTTCTGCGCTTCGTCGGCGTTGAAGCCGTCTTCATGGTGGATCAGCGGGGCGAGGCCCATCGACGGCGCAAACAGCGCATGTGCCATCGCCGCGTCCATAGCGCCCCAGTTGTAGGTCAGGATCAGATCGAAACCCTGCATTGCGCGCGCAAGCGTCTGCAGGCGGCGGATCCCAAAGCGGCCTTGCAGCGGCGGAAAACCGAAGGGGAAATGCACCGGTAATCCCGCATCAATCTGCGAGCGCGCGCCCAGCGCCCCCGGTTGCGCGGAGACAATGCTGTGGTCCACCGCCTTGCCGAAGCGGTTGATCAGGCTTGTGCTGCGGCGCTCCTTGCCGCCCGCGTCGAACGTCGAATGCAGGTGCAGAAAATGGAGCCGCTTCCCCGGCGCCGGTTTGCTCATGGCCTAGTGCTCACGAGTGGCCGATCACACCGCGCGCGCAAGCAGCCGCGCGATCGCGGCGACGGCCTCGTCCTCGTCGAGCGTCGGCGCGTGGCCCACGCCGGGCACCGTGACAAGTTCGGTCGCCGCGCCGCGCACTTTCATGCGCGCGGCCACCTCGGTGGACAGAATGTCGGAATGCGCACCACGCACCACCAGCAGCGGACGGCGCGCCACCGCCTCGTACATTCCCCACATCACAGCAGGTTCCGGGGTTGAGCCCTGCTGGGCCTCGAACGGCTCGGCGATATTCATGTCGTAATCGAACACGATGCGCCCGCCGGTGCCGATCACCATGCAACGCTTGGCCATGCGCAGCCAATCGGGCAGTTCCCATTCCGGGTAGATGTCGCGGTTCGTCTCCTGCAAGGCCCGCGCAGCATGAACCCAGGTCTCGTAGCTGCGCCCCTGCCCGACATATTCGCGAATCCGGGCAAGACCGGCCGGCTCGATTTCCGGGCCGACATCATTGATTACCGCCGCCGTGATCCGCTCCGGATTCACGGCGGCGAGCATCATCGTCATCAGCCCGCCGAGCGACGTGCCAATCACCACAAAGCGCTCGATCTCCTCGCCCGCGAGCAGCGCTTCGACATCAGCGACATAGTGTGCCGGGGTGTACGTCATCGAATCGCGCGCATAGTCGCTGTCGCCGCGCCCGCGCATGTCCGGGCAGATCACGCGCCATTCCCCCGCAAGCCGCTCAGCCAGCGCTTCGAAATCGCGGGCATTGCGGGTGAGCCCCGGCAGGCACAGGATCGGGGGCCGCGCGCTGCTTCCCGGATAATCGCGGAAATGCAGTTTCAGGCCGTCGCTGCTGGTCCAGCTGCGATCGTCCCAGCGTTTCTCGCCGCTTTTCAGCGCCTCTGCCATCTCGTGAACTGCCTGAACCCCGCGCAAAAACAAAAGGCGCGCGCTTGCACGCCGCCCGCTTCACCCCCACTATCGCGCGATGCAGCCAAGCCCGCAAGACGCGATCTACCGCCCAAGCCCTTATCGATCGGCTCCGCGTATCCTCGATCTTGCCGCATGGATCGGCGATCCGGTGGCCCCGGCGGACTTTCCCGAGACAAAGCTGCGCTTCCGCAACCAGCGCGCCGCTGCCGAAGTTGGGCTTGCCGGGCTGACCGATGCGGAATGGCTCAGCCATATGGGCCGCTTCACCCCGCTGGCGGATAACCTCCCCCACCCGCTGGCGCTGCGCTACCACGGCCACCAGTTCCAGACATACAACCCCGATCTCGGCGACGGGCGCGGCTTCCTCTACGCACAGATGCTCGATGGCCAGGGCCGTCTCATGGACCTCGGCACCAAAGGTTCGGGACAGACCCCGTGGAGCCGGCAGGGCGATGGGCGCCTCACCCTCAAGGGCGCGATGCGCGAGATCCTCGCGACCGAAATGCTGGGCGCGCTTGGCGTCAACACCAGCCGCACCTTCTCGGTCATCGAAACGGGCGAGGCGCTGTGGCGCGGTGACGAGCCTTCGCCCACGCGCTCGGCGGTGATGGTGCGGCTCAGCCATGGCCACATCCGCATGGGCACCTTCCAGCGCCTCGCCGCGGTGGGCGAGGCGGACAACATGGCGGCGCTGGTCGGCTACTGCCTCGGCAATTTCCCCGGAAGTGCAGGGCCGGAGGGGGTCAGCCCCGCCGCGCGCCTGGTCCACCAGGTGGTCGAGCGCATGGCCGACATGGCCGCGAGTTACGTTGTCGCCGGCTTCGTCCACGGCGTGCTCAACACCGACAACATGAACGTGACCGGCGAGAGCTTCGACTATGGCCCGTGGCGCTGGCTGCCACGCTGGGACCCCGCTTTTACCGCCGCTTATTTCGACAGCAGCGGGCTCTATGCCTTCGGCCGGCAGGTCCAGGCGATCCACTGGAACTGCGGGCAACTCGCCGTTGCGCTGCGCACGCTTGAA
>CAILIO010000117.1 GCA_903834285.1 uncultured Sphingomonadales bacterium
CGACATGGACCTTGCGTCCCACCGCTTCTGGCGCTGTGTCCGCCACTTCGCGCGCCAGCCGTCCGGCCAGCGCGGCGAGCGCGGCGCCCTCGGCGGCAAAGCGGTCCTCGCCAATATGGAAGGGGACGACGGCGTAGGAATTGGTGGTGATCACGTCTGCACCCGCGGCCACATAGGCGCGGTGAACGGCGCTGACGAATTCCGGCCCCTCGATCAGCGCGAGCGCCGACCATTCAGGCTGGCGGAAGGGTGCGCCGCTGCGGGCAAGCTCGCGGCCGGTGCCGCCATCGAGGATCAGGAGGGGGGCAGTCATGGCCGGAATTGCACTCGCTTTGTGGTCGTTGCCGAAGCGCTAGCACGCCCTCGAACAGAGTGGCAGGGGCGAGGCGCAGGCAGACAGGGGCCCGGCTTAGCCAGGGGGCCGCAAAAATTTCCTAGGACCTGATTTTTACATTTATAATCAGTCATCTGTGATTTTTGCGAAAGGGTTTAACCAGGCGCCGGAATTTCCAAGCGCTTACCTTTGCGCAAGGTTTCTCCACTAAGTCCAGACGCGTGACCCGAACGACTGATCAAAGCTTGCCCGCTCTGCCCCGGGACCTGCCAGCGATGGCCGTGCTGGGTCTCAGTGATTCGGCCGAAGGCGATTGGGGACGGCTGCGCGGCCTGCAGTATTCCGGCCTAGCGCGGCTCACCCGGCCGCGGCTCGTCGCGCACAGCCTTGCGGCCATGCTCGTGGTCCAGGCGCTGTGGGGTGCGATTCACTTTGCGCTGCTGTTCGGCTGGGCGGCCGTGCTGGCCGGGGTGCTGATTTGGGGCGCCAGTTTCGACCGCACGCTGGAAGATGCCGACCGGCGGCGGATGGCTCGGCAGGAAATCCACCGGCACAACGTCCGCACCGTCGTGGCCGCGCTCGTCTGGGTCGTACCGATCCTCGCGATGTCGCCCTTCGCCTCGCCCGAGCAGCGGCTGCTGGTGTGGACCATCATGGCCATGCTGATGGCCGGGACCGCGCTGGCGTTTGCCGCCGTGCCGCTGGGCGCGGTGCTGTTCAACGCGATCCTTGGCGCTGCCGGTATCGCGGTCTTTCTCTGCTTCGGCAAGGTGACTGCGGCGGCGGCGGCCGTCACGTTCGTGATATTCCTGGCGGTCGGCAGCCTCGAAGCGGCGCGGATGTTCCTGGCCGGCAAGGTGGCCGAGGCCAGCATCGCGGAAAAGAGCGAAGTCGTCTCGCTGCTGCTGCGCGAATTCGAGGAAGGCGAGGCGGACTGGTTGTGGCAGACCGATTCCACCCGCCGCGTCCGTGCGGCGAGCCCGCGCTTTGCCTTTGCGCTGGGTGAGGATCCCGAGGACATCGACGGCAAGCCGCTAATCCAGCTGATCGCCGGGACGGCTTGGGAAAGCGGGCATTTTCATTCCTCGCTCCATGATCTTGCCGAACGGCTGAAGCGGCGCGAGAGCTTTTCGAACCTGCTGGTGCACGTGACCCTGCACGGCAACAACCGCTGGTGGGAACTCTCCGCCTCGCCGCGGTTCGACGACAACGGCAACTTCATCGGTTTCCGCGGCGTGGGTTCGGACGTCACCGAGCAGCGCGAGAGCGCCGACAAGATCGCCTACCTCGCGCGCTACGACACGCTGACCGGCCTGCCCAACCGCCTGATGCTGACCGAGACGTTGGGTGAGGCGATGCGCGAGGCGGACCGCTGGCGGATGCGCTGCGGCTTCATGATGATCGATCTCGACCGGTTCAAGGCGGTCAACGATACGCTTGGGCACCTTGTCGGAGACCAGCTTCTCGCCAAGGTTTCGGATCGCTTGAAATCGCTGATGAGCGAGAACGAGCTGGTCGGGCGCCTCGGCGGCGACGAGTTCGCGATCGTGGTGCGCGATGCGGGCGACGGAACGCGGATCCGGCAAGTGGCGACGGCGGTGATCAGCGCGCTGTCGCAGCCTTACGAGATCGACCACCATACGCTCTATGTCGGCGCCAGCGTGGGCTCGGCGATCGGGCCGCGTGATGGCGCGACGGTCGAGACGCTGATGCGCAACGCCGACCTCGCGCTGTACCGGGCCAAGGATGAGGGCGGCGGGCTGCATTTCGATTACGTGCCGGCGCTGCATGCGCATGCCGAGGAGCGGCGCAAGCTCGAGTTCGCGTTGCGCCATGCATTGGAGCGCGGCGAGTTTGCGCTGGCGTACCAGCCGGTGGTCGATGCGATCACCGAGGCGCCGGTGAGCTTCGAGGCGCTGCTGCGCTGGCATTCGGCGGACCATGGCCCGGTGAGCCCGGCCAAGTTCATCCCGCTCGCGGAGGATACGCGCCTGATTGTGCCGATCGGCGAATGGGTTCTGCGCACGGCCTGCTTCGAGGCGATGAACTGGCCGGCGCCGATCAAGGTTGCGGTCAACGTTTCGGGCGAGCAGCTGCTCGATCCCAGCTTCGCCGAAGTGGTGGTGAGCGCGCTCGCCGCCAGCGGCCTGCCGCCGCACCGGCTCGAGATCGAGGTGACGGAAAGCATTTTCGTGCGCGACGGAACGGCGGCGCAGCAGACGCTCGAGCGGATCATGTCGCTGGGCTGCGGCGTGGCGCTCGACGATTTCGGCACGGGCTACTCCTCGCTCGGGTACCTGAGGAAACTGCGCTTCTCGACGATCAAGGTGGACCGCAGCTTCGTGCAGGGTGCGGCGAAGGACAATCCCGAGAGCCTTGCCATCGTGCGCGCCGTGGTGGCGATGGCCGATGCGCTCGAGATGTCGACCACGGCCGAGGGTGTGGAGACCGTGGAGGAACTCGCCAAGATCCGTCAGCTGGGCTGCAAGAAGATCCAGGGCTACTACTTCGGCCGCCCGATGACCGCGCGCGATGCGACCGGGCTGTTCGACACGCTGGAGTGGCGGCGCAAACAGGCCTGAGATCAGGCTGCTACAGATAGCCCTGCGAGCACGCTTTCAAACAAGGCCCGGCCGTCGCTGCCGCCCTGCGCGGGTTCGATCATGCGTTCGGGGTGCGGCATCATGCCGAGCACGTTGCCCGCGGCATTGAGGACGCCCGCGATATCGCGCTGCGAGCCGTTGACGGGCTCGCCATAGCGGAAGGCGACGCGGCCTTCGCCTTCGAGGCGGTCGAGCGTTTCGGCGTCGGCGAAATAGTTGCCATCGTGGTGCGCGACGGGGATCGTGATGCGCTGGCCAGCGGTGTAGCACGCGGTGAACAGCGACTGGCTGTTTTCGACCACCAGCGGCACATCGCGGCAGACGAAGCGGATGCCCGCGTTGCGCATCAGTGCGCCGGGGAGGAGCCCGGCTTCCGTAAGGACCTGAAACCCGTTGCACACGCCCAGCACGGTGACGCCCCGGTTCGCCGCGGCGATGACTGCCTGCATGACCGGCGAGCGCGCGGCCATCGCGCCCGAGCGCAGATAGTCGCCGTAGGAGAAGCCGCCGGGCAGCGCGATGAAATCGAGGCCGGCGGGCAGTTCGGCATCGCCGTGCCACACGCGGTGGACCGTGCCGCCGGTGATCTGCTCGATCGCCACCGCCATGTCACGGTCGCAGTTGGAGCCGGGGAAGGTGATGACGGCGGCGGTGAAGGGCATGGGCTCGGCTTTCGGTGTCTGGTGTCTCGACTTCGCTCGACACGAACTGGGGGTGGCGTTCCGGTTCCTGCTCAGGCGACCTTTTCGATGCGGAAGTTCTCGATCACCTGGTTGGCGAGGAGCTTGCGGCACATGTCTTCCAGTGCGGCGTCGGTCGTGCTGTCGGCCACGTCCATCTCGATCAGGCGGCCGGCGCGCACATCGTTGACGCCTTCGAAGCCGAGGCCTTCGAGCGCGTGGTGAATGGCGCGGCCCTGCGGATCGAGCACGCCGTTCTTGAGGCTGACGTGAACGCGAACTTTCATGGGGCGACTTTCACGGTTGGGGGGCCTTTCGTGGCGGCGAAGGGAGGATTCGCGAGCGCCTATGCTCCGGTGTGCGGCCAAGCGCAAGTTGGCGCCAAGTTGACACAGTTGACACAGTCCAGCGCGAAAACCCCGGGGCCCCCCGCAAGCGCGCGCCGAGGCGGCGGAGCAGGCGGGAAAGGGCGGAAATCGGCGGCATGCAGTGGGTTTAGCAGATCGCAGCGGTGTAGGAAAACCGCCGCATGGCTTCATCTCCCCACTTTTAAATAACAGACGCGTCTGTTATTTATTTTCCATGCCACGAGTCATGCCTGAAGACCGACTGGACCGCGTACTGGACGCCGCGCGCGATGCCTTTGCCGAGCGCGGATTTGCCGCGACACCGATGGAGGATATCGCGCGGCGGGTGGGGATCAGCCGCAGTGCGCTCTATGCGCTGTTCGACAGCAAGGAAGCGCTGTTCCGCGCGCTGGTCAGCGGGATGATCGAGGATGTGTTGCCCGCCGCGCTGCCGGACCTTGGCGACTATCCGGCGCCCGACGCGCTGCGGCGGTTTATCCATGTGGTCTTGCTGCGCCTGACAACCGGGAACATCGCCTTCCTCCCGCGGTTGATCATCGGCGAGGGGCAGGCCTTTCCCGACCTCGTCAAGTTCTACCACGACAACGCGATTGCGCGCGTGCTGGGCGGGATCGAGACGATCATCCGCCACGGCGTGCGGCGCGGGGAATTCACGTGCGCGCACCCGGCGCTGGCGGCGCGGAGTGTGGCGGGCGGGGTGATCTTCTCCGCGCTGTGGCGCGTGGTGTTCGAGCCGGTGGGGGCGCAGCCCCTCGATATCGCGGCGATGGCGGTGAGCCACGCCGATGTGCTGCTGAATGGCCTGATCCGGAAGGAAGCTGCTGCATGACCTTGCGCCGACGTCTGCCGATCCTCTTGCTGCTGGCTGTGCTGGCGGGCGCGGCGATCTGGTTCCTCACGCGGCCTGGCGCGCCCGATCCCTGGCTGGGCTATGTCGAGGGTGAGGCGCTTTATGTGGCGGCGCCGGTTTCGGGGACGCTGGCGAGCCGGCCGGTGGAGCGTGGGCTGCGCGTGAACGCGGGGGCAGTGCTGTTTGGGCTCGATCCGCGTACAGCGGATGCGAGCGCGGCGCAGGCGGCGGCGCAAGTAGCCGGGGCAGAGGCTTCGCTCAGCGATCTGGGTGCGGCGCGCGAGCGGACGCCCGAGATCGACGTGGCGCGGGCGGCGGAAGCATCGGCGCGGGCGCAGCTGGTGCGGGCGGAAGCCGACTTCCGGCGCTTTGCCGATCTCGCGGCGAAGGGCTTTGCCAGCCGCACGCAATTGGATGCGGCGCGCGCATCGCGCGACAGCGCGGCGGCGAACGTGGCGCAGGCGCAGGCGCAGCAGCGCAGCGGCGAACTGACCGTGGGGCGCAGCACGCAGCAGGCAGCCGCGGCGGCTACGGTGCAGGGCGCGAAAGCGGCTCTGGCAGCCGAGGCGCGGCGGCGACAGGAAATCGCGCCGGTCTCGCCCGCTGCCGGGCAGATCGAGCAGACTTATTTCAACCCCGGCGAATGGGTGCCGGCGAACCAGCCGGTCGTCTCGATCATACCGGACGACAAGCGCAAAATCCGCTTCTTCGTACCGCAGGACAAGGTGGCGGGGCTGCGCATGGGGCAGGCGGTGCGCTTTAGCTGCGATGGCTGCGGCGCGGAGCGGACGGCGACGGTGCGCTATATCGCGCCGCGCGCCGAATATACGCCGCCGGTGATCTACAGCGAGCACGCGCGCGCCAAGCTGGTGTTCATGGTGGAGGCGATGTTGCCGGTGGACAAGCCGCTGCCGCTGGGTTTGCCTGTGGCGGTGCGGGTTCCTTGAGCGTGGACCGACCCCTCCACCACCCTTCGGGCGGTCCCCCTCCCCGTTCCGGGGAGGTATCACCCCTCCACCATCCTGCCGATGGTCCCCTTTCCCGAGATAAGCTCGGGGAGGAATTGGTGATTGATGTGCGGGGGCTGACCAAGCGGTTTGGCGGGCGCACGGTGGTCGATCATGTCGATCTGTCGGTGGCGCGGGGGCGGATTTGCGGGTTTCTGGGGCCCAACGGCTCGGGCAAGACGACGACCTTGCGGATGATCTGCGGGCTGCTGATCCCGGACGAGGGCGAGGGAACCGTGCTGGGGCTGGATCTCAGGACGCGGCGCGCGGCGATCAAGGCACGCGTGGGCTACATGACGCAGAAGTTCGGGCTGTTTTCGGACCTGACGATTGCGGAGAACCTCGAGTTCTTCGCACGGGTGCATGGGCTGGAGCGGCGCAAGGAGCGCGTGGCCGAGGCGCTCGAGCAATTGGGACTGGCGACGCGCAGCGACCAGCTGGCGGGCAAACTTTCGGGCGGGTGGAAGCAGCGGTTGGCGCTGGCGGCCTGCGTGCTGCACGATCCCGAAATCCTGCTGCTCGACGAGCCGACCGCGGGCGTCGACCCACAGGCGCGGCGCGAGTTCTGGGAGCAGATCCACGATCTGGCGGCGGGCGGAATGACCGTGCTCGTTTCCACGCACTACATGGACGAGGCCGAGCGTTGCCACGAGATCGCCTATATCGCCTATGGGCGGATGCTGGCGCGCGGGAGCATTGCCGAGGTGGTCGCGGCGTCTGGCCTCAAGGCGCTGCTGGGCGAAGGGCCGGGCGCAGACCGGCTGGCAAAAGAGATCGAGGCACGCCCCGGGGTGGCGATGGCGGCGCCGTTTGGGACGGCGCTGCACGTCTGCGGGCCGGATCTGGCGGCATTGAATGCGGCGGTGGCACCGTGGGCGGACCGGATCCGCTTCCGCGAGGCGAGCCCGAGCCTGGAGGACGTGTTTATCAACCTGATGCGCGGGGCCGAGGATAACTCCGTCGTGGTGCAAGCATGAGGACACTTTGGTGAGTGCGACGCCGCTGCAGCGCATCGGCGCGATGGTGTTCAAGGAAGTGCGGCAGATGCTGCGCGACCGGGGCACCGTGGGCATGATGCTGGTCATGCCGCTGATGCAGCTGATGATCTTCGGCTATGCGATCAACAACGATCCGCGCGGGCTGCCGATGGCGATCGAGCGGGGGGACAATTCGGTGTTTGCGCGCTCCATCGATGCGGCGCTGCGCAACACGACCTATTTCAAGGTGACCGAGCTGGTGGAGAGCCCCGGCGCGGGCGAGGAACTGCTGCAGAACGGCAAAGTGCAGTTCGTGGTGACGATCCCCGCTGATTTCGGGCGCGATCTGGTGCGCGGGCGGCGTCCGCAATTGCTGGTGACCGCCGATGCGACCGATCCTGCCGCCACCGGCCCCGCCATCAGCGCGATCAGCGAGGCGGTTTCCACCGCGCTGGGGCATGATCTGATCGGGCCGCTGGGGAGCCGCGCGGAGGGGCCATCGCCGGTCGATCTCGTGCTGCACCGCAGCTACAACCCGGAAGGGATCACCAGCCACAACGTGGTGCCGGGGCTCCTCGCCATCGTGCTTTCGATGACGATGGTGATGCTGACCGCGCTATCGGTGACACGCGAGGTGGAGCAGGGGACGATGGAGAACCTGCTGGCGACGCCGCTGCGCCCGTTCGAGGTGATGGTGGGCAAGATCGTGCCCTATCTGGCGATCGGCGTGGTGCAATTGAGCGTGATCCTGCTGGCGGCGCGGTTCCTGTTTCAGGTGCCGTTTGCCGGGCCCTTGCCGCTGCTGCTGGGGGCGACGCTGCTGTTCATGATCACCAGTCTGGGGCTGGGCTTCACGCTTTCGACGCTGGCGCAGAGCCAGCTTCAGGCGATGCAGATGAGCTTCTTCTATATCCTGCCCTCGGTGCTGCTTTCGGGCTTTGCCTTTCCCTATCGCGGCATGCCGGTCTGGGCCCAGACATTGGCGGAAGTGCTGCCGACGACGCATTTCATCCGGCTGGTGCGCGGGATCATGCTGAAGGGCTGGGGGCTTTTGGACGCCGTGCCCGAGATGGGGGTGCTGGCGGGGATGCTGGTGCTGCTGGGGGTGATCGCCGTGCGGCGGTATCAGGATACGGTGGCTTAGGCCAATCACCCCTCCGACCCGCTTGGCGGGCTGCCTCCCCATTTGTGCTTCGCAAAAATGGGGAGGGTTACTTTGCTGGTTCCTGCGCGCTTTCAGGGAGGACCAGCGCGACGACGGCCTGATCGGGGGCGAGGTAGCGTTTGGCGAGGGCCTGGAGGTCGGCGCCGGTGAGCGCATCGAGGCGCTGGCGGGCCTCGAGGAAGCGGTCGATGCGGTCGGGCCGGGATTGCGCGTGTTCGATGAGGGCGAGCCAGCCGGCGTTGGTCTTGAGGAGATTGTCGAGCCGCTCGCGCATAGGGGCGCGGGCGCGGACGATGATGTCGGCATCGACGGGGGCGGCAGCGAGACCGGCCACGGTGTTTTCAATCGCCGTGCGCGTGGCGGCAACATCGGCAAGATCGACCGAGGCGGTGACGGTGAAGGTGCCCCAGCCGCGCCAGACCTCGCTGAGCGAGGACGAGGCGCCGGGCGAATAGGCCTTGCCGAGCGCCTCGCGCACCGTGTCGAGCACTTCGATGCCAGTGACTTCCTCGAGGAGATCGAAGGTGATCTCGGTCATCGGGTCGCGGTCGTCGGTGGTGGGCCAGACATAGCGGATGAGCGCCTGGTTGGCCTCGCCCTTGTGACGGATCACCGCGAGGCCGCGCTTGGCGGTGAAGCTGCGCTGGCGGGCTTCCTCGTAAGGCAGGAAATCTGGCTCTCGCGCGGGGAGGGCGCCGAAGGTGCGGGCGGCCATGGCCACGGCGGCATCGGGATCGAAATCGCCGACGAGGGTTATCTCGATCGCGCCCTTGGCGAGCCGGTCGCCGATGGCGGCCTTGAGCCGGGCCATGGTGAGCGCCTGATAGGCCTCGGGCGGCTGGATGGTGAAGCGCGGATCGCCATCGGAGAGGATGCCGGGCAGCGTGTTGGTAAGCGCGGAGGCTGGGGTCGCATCGCGCCGTGCGAAGAAGTTGGTCACCGACTGGTGGTAGACGAGGTCCGCCGAAGCGCGCCAGCCGGGATCGGTGATCGTGGCGGCGAGGAGCTGGAGCTGGAGTTCGAGATCGCGGCGCGTGGTGCCCGCGCCGAGCGAGAAGCTATCGCCCGAAGCGCTGATATTGGTGCTGACCGAGCGGCCGGCAAGCAGGGTCTGGAGATCATCGAGGCTGTGCTTGCCGAGCCCGCCGGTGGGGATCATCGCGGTCATTTCGGTGGAGAGCGGGTTTTGCCGGGTATCGAGCAGTTCGCCGCCATCGACGAAGACGCGCACGAGCACGCGGTCCTTTTCCAGGTCGGTTTGCTTGAGATTGAGGCGCACGCCGTTGGCGAAGCGGATCTGCCGCAGGCCGAGATCCGCGCGCTTGGTATCGGCGGCAACCGTGCCGGGTGGGCCGAAATCGGTATAGGCGAAGGCGCCAGATGATGCGGCGGCGCGCAGATGCACGGGCGCCCGCATGGCCTCGTTCCAGGCGGCGGTGAGCGCCAGCTCGCCGCCCTCCGGCGCGGTGCGGCCCTGGAAGCGGATCAGCGGATTTTCGAGCGGGATTGCATCGGCGCGCAGCGCGGCGAGCACGGCGGCGGGGGTGATCGCGGGGGCGAAACGGTTGAAGCGTTCGAGCGAGGAGGCCGGGGTGGTCGGCACTTTGTCGTCGCGCAAGAGCGCGAGCACCGCGCCGACAAGCGCATCGTTGCTGCGTGTATCGGCGGAGGCGGCGAGGTTTTCGACGCTGGTGCGCGTGCCTGCGACCTGTTCGGCGACCTCGTCCGCGGTGAAGCCCCGGACCAGCGCGTCGCGGTAAACCTCGGCGGCGGCGTGGAGGCCGGCGCGCCAGCCCTTGTCCGCCGTATCGACGACGAGATTGGTGGTGCGCCCGATGTGGAAGACCTCACCCGTGCCGAGCCCCGCGCCGCGGAATGGCGGATGCGCGATCCGGCTGAGGCGCTGGAGGCGGCGGTTGATCACGCCGTAGCCGATCTGGCGCAGGAGGCCGATGCGGCGCATTTCGGCGGTGTCCCGTTCCTTGCGCCAGCGCCCGTGGCGCGAGACGGTGACGCGTTCGGAGAGCGCCGGGTCGAGGTGGACCCGCGCGGCGCCCTGCTGCTCCACCAGTACGCGGCCCTGATCGGGGCGCATGGGCTGCGCGCGGGCGGGCCAATCGGCGAAGCGGGCCTTGATCACGGCTTCTACTGCATCGACATCGAAATCGCCGACGACGATCAGCGTGGTCTTGGCGGGCACATATTCGCGGGCCCAGAAGGCCTTGAGTGCGGCGGCAGTGGCGGCCTTGAGCGAATCGACGGTGCCGATGGGAAGGCGATCCGGGTAGTGTGCGGCCGGGTAGAGGAAGGCCATCTGGTCCTTGCTGTTGTCCAGCGCATAGCCCTGCCCGTCGCGCAGTTCGGAGAGGACGACGCCGCGTTCGCGGTCCACCGCAGCGGGATCGAACGTCAGCTCGCTCGCGGTTTCGCGCATCAGCATGAGCGCGGTATCGAGCAGCTGGGAATCGGCGCGCGGCAGGCTGAGCATGTAGAGCGTGTGCTCGAAGCTGGTCTGCGCATTGGTATCGGCACCGAAGGCGAGGCCCGCGCGTTCGAGCAGCTTGACCATCTCGCCTTCGGGCACGTGGGTACTGCCGTTGAAGGCCATGTGCTCGACGAAATGAGCGAAGCCGCGCTCATCGTCGCGCTCATCGAGCGAGCCGGTGGCGATCTGGAGGCGCACTTCGGCGGTGCCCTTGGGCGTCGCATTGTGGCGGATCACATAGCGCATGCCATTGGCCAAGCGCCCGAAGCGGAAGGCGGGATCGGGCGCAAGATCGCTGTGCTCGAAGACCCAGGGTTCGAAAGTTCCGGCGGGGCTGGGGCGGGCCATGGCCGGGGCGAGCGGCAGCGCCGCCGCAAGGGCGAGCAGGAGCAGGGCGAGGAAGCGGGTCAGGGCGCGGTGGAGCATCGCGGGCGGTTTTGGCGGCTGGCGCGTGAATGCGCAATGACGCTTGGAGGCAGCGCGGTGGAAGCGGCTTGGCAGGGCGCGGCGCGGTGTTAAGGTCTGCGCCAGGATATCGAGGGGGAATGGTCATGAAGGTGCGTGCGGCGATACTGGCGGGGCTGTTGCTGTCTGCTGCGGGGACGGCCTTCGCGGCGCCTGCCAAGGGCCCGGTCTACGACGAGCGTCCGGTGAAGATCGAGGAGCCGCTGGCGCTGCGCGATTACGAGCGGCGCGCGGTCGATATCCCGATGCGCGACGGGGTGAAGCTGCACACCGTGATCCTCGTTCCCCGCGGCGCGAAGGGGGCGGCGATCCTGTTGACGCGCACGCCCTACAATGCCGAGGAAATGACCAGCCAGCACACCTCGCCGGTCATGGCGGTGGCGCTCGACGGCTATGACAGCGCGCCCGATGTGGTGACCGGCGGCGGCTATATCCGCGTGGTGCAGGACGTGCGCGGCAAGTACGGCTCCGAGGGCGCCTATGTGATGAACCGGCCTTTCGTCGGCACCTCACTCAATCCGACCAAGACCGACCATGCGACCGATACTTACGACACCATCGACTGGCTGGTGAAGAACGTGCCCGAAAGCAACGGTCGCGTGGGCATTATCGGGATCAGCTATGACGGGTTCACCGCGCTCGCCGCGCTGTTGAACCCGCATCCGGCGCTCAAAGTGGCGGTGCCGATGAACCCGATGGTCGATGGCTGGCGCGGCGATGACTGGTTCCACAACGGGGCGTTCCGCCAGTTCGGCCTGAGCTATATCTGGGAGCAGATCGCGACGCGCGACAATTCCAACAAGTATGAGCTGGCCGAGGCCGACGCCTATACGCATTACATGAAGCATGGCTCGGCGGGCGCGCTGGCGACGGCGCAGGGCATCGACCAGATCGGCTTCTGGCAGAAGCTGAAGGCGCATCAGGCGTGGGACGGGTTCTGGCAGGAACAGGCGATGGACAAAGTGCTCGCCAAGGCGCCGCTGAAAGTGCCGACCTTGCTCGTCCATTCG
This sequence comes from uncultured Sphingomonadales bacterium, assembly GCA_903834285.1. Classification (GTDB taxonomy): domain Bacteria; phylum Pseudomonadota; class Alphaproteobacteria; order Sphingomonadales; family Sphingomonadaceae; genus Novosphingobium. The sequence goes on from CAILIO010000117.1 coordinate 11,945, forward strand.
CTGTGGGATCAGGAAGATATCTACGGCGCATCGGCGGTGTGGAAGGCGCTCAAGCCCAAGGATAGCGAAGGCCTGCTGCACCTCTCGATCGGGCCGTGGTACCACGGGCAGGCGATCGAGCGGGCGGATACCCTGGGCGCGCTGCACTGGGATGCGGATACCGGCAAGTGGTGGCGCCAGAACGTGCTTGCGCCGTTCCTTGCGCATTATCTCTATGACAAGCCGATGGATGTCGCGACTGTCACCGCGTTCCAGAGCGGAACCAACCGGTGGCAGCGGCTGAACGGCTGGCCAGCGGCGGTATCCGGGGCTCCGGCCGAAAAGAAGCTGTTCCTGCTGCCGGAAGGCGGCCTTGGCTTCGCGCCGGCGGCGAGCGCGGCGACGGCGGACTATGTGTCCGATCCCGCCAATCCGGTGAGCTACGAGCCCCGGCCCAACAAGCCGCAGGGCTATGACGGCAATCCCTGGCCGACCTGGCTGGCGGACGACCAGCGCCCGGTTTCGGGGCGACCGGATGTGCTGACATTTACCGGGCCGGTTCTGGACAAGGCGGTGACGATCGCGGGCGCGCCGGTGGTGCATCTGACCGCCTCGACCAGCGGGACCGACAGCGACTGGGTGGTCAAGCTGATCGACGTCTATCCCGATGCCGTGCCGGGCGACCGCGCGATGGGCGGCTACGAGCTGGCGGTGGGCATGGACATCTTCCGCGGCCGCTTCCGCGAGACCTTGGCCGAGGCGCGGCCGCTGAAGGCGAACACGCCGCTGGGCTATGTGTTCGAACTGCCGCAGGCGAACCACGTGTTCCTGCCGGGGCACCGGATCATGGTGCAGGTGCAGTCCAGCTGGTTCCCGCTTTACGACCGCAATCCGCAGACCTTTGTGCCCTCGATTTTGGATGCGAAGCCGGGGGATTATGTGAAGGCGGTGCAGAAGGTGAGCGTGGGCGGCGAAGGCGGGAGCTATATTGCGCTGCCGCTGGTGGAGTAGGGGGTGGGCTAACCCTGCGGGTTCTGCGCCAACCATTCCTTGAGCGCGGCGTCGATCCGGGTTTGCCAGCCGCTGCCGGTGGCCCGGAAGCGGGCCAGAACGTCGGCGGACAGGCGGATGGTGGTCCGCTCCTTGACGACGGCCGCGCGGGGGCGGCCGCGAAGCTTGGCTTGCAGGGATGGCGGAAGATCGTTCAGGCGCAAGGCGTTTGCGGCCATCTCATCGGTCCATTCCGGATTTTCCGGATCGGGCTGACTGGCCCTATCGATGCTGCTCATACCGTTTCACTTCCCGCGCATTGGCTTTGCGAAAGCTGATCACGCGGATGCCTGTGGCGGTTTCCGAAAAGACCAGCGCGTGGACCCGGCCCTGGACAAGCCCGAGCACGCTGTATCGCGGTTCGGGATAGGCAAACCGGGTATCGAGCCAGATCAACGCCGTTTCAAACTCGAACTGCGCCGCCGCTTCGAAACCGAAGCCGCGTTCGGCGCGGTTGCGCTCGCTCTTGGCGTGATCGAACTCGATATCCACAAATTATGTATGCACAATAAATCGAGCGCTGTCCAGAGCCGAGGCGGCTGCGCTTTGCCGCTCTGGATTCCCGCCTTCGCGGGAATGACGACGGGTTTGGGGCATGCTCGGGACTGGGTTTGGGATGCAAGGGCCGTGGCCCTTGCCCGCCGGAGGCTCCGCAGAATTACCCCTCCGTCAGCCCTTCGGGCTGCCACCTCCCCATTTGCGCTTTGCGAAAATGGAGAGGAGCTTTGAGGCTTACTTCTTGCCGCGCAGTTTGCGGTGGGCGCCGAGGTCGAAGACTTCGCTGGGGCCGCCGTCGTTTTCGAGCAGGCCGAGGCGGCGGGCGACTTCCTGGTAGGCTTCTTCCTCACCGCCGAGATCGCGGCGGAAGCGGTCCTTGTCGAGCTTTTCGCCGGTCTGCATGTCCCACAGGCGGCAGCCGTCGGGGCTGATCTCGTCGGCGAGGATCACGCGGGCGTAATCGCCATCCCAGATGCGGCCGAACTCGAGCTTGAAATCGACGAGGCGGATGTTGATCGCGGCGAACAGGCCGACGAGGAAATCGTTGACGCGGATGGCCATGCTGGAGATGTCTTGCATCTCCTCGTTGCTGGCCCAGCCGAAGCAGGCGATGTGCTCTTCGGCGATGAGCGGATCGCCCAGCGCATCGTCCTTGTAGTAATATTCGATCAGGGTGTGGGGCAGCGGCTCACCCTCCTCGATGCCGAGGCGCTTGCTGATCGAGCCGGCCGCGACATTGCGCACGACGACCTCGATCGGGATGATCTCCACCTGCCGCACCAGCTGCTCGCGCATATTCAGGCGGCGGATGAAGTGCGTGGGGATGCCGATGTGGGCGAGGCGCGTGAACACATACTCGCTGATGCGGTTGTTGATCACGCCCTTGCCGTTGATCGTGCCGCGCTTCTGCGCATTGAAGGCGGTGGCATCATCCTTGAAATACTGGATGATCGTGCCGGGCTCGGGGCCTTCGTAGAGGATCTTGGCCTTGCCTTCGTAGATCTGGCGGCGACGGGACATGGGCGAGTCTTTCTGTAGCGTGCCGTGAAGATAGGCGCTCCGCGGCAAATCAAAAACCCCGGCGCGGCGAAGAGTTCACACCTTCGCATGGCCGGGGCAATAGCGGGCCCCATAGGCGAAAACGGCGTTTCGCGCAAATGCCGGGGTGCGGATTTTGCATGGGGGCCGCTCTGGCGAAGCGCGGCGGGTTTCGCTAGGGGCGGTGGCCGAAGGAGACCGCCCGATGGCCCGTGCCGAAACGCTTGCCCTGCTCACCCGCTACTATGCCGCGTTCAACGCGGGCGATTGGCAGGGGATGCTCGATTGCCTGGCGGACGATGTCGCGCACGATGTGAACCAGGGCGAGCGGGTGATCGGCAAGGCCA
>CAILIO010000118.1 GCA_903834285.1 uncultured Sphingomonadales bacterium
CTCGTGGTGCGCGGTATCTGCTGCCTGCGGCCCGGCGTGCCGGGGCTTTCCGAGAAGATCCACGTCAAGTCCGTGATCGGCCGCTTCCTCGAGCACAGCCGGATCTGGGCGTTCGGAAATGGCGCGCCGCTGCCCAACCGGCGTGCGCGGGTGTTCATTTCCTCGGCCGACGGGATGACACGCAATCTCGACCGGCGCGTCGAGGTGCTCGTGCCGATCCGCAACCCCACGGTCCACGACCAGGTGCTCGATCAGGTCATGCTCGCCAACCTGCTCGATACCGAGCAAAGCTGGATCCTCGAGCCCGACGGCACCTATCACCGTGCGGATCCGGGCCCCAAGCCGTTCAACGTGCACCGCTACTTCATGACCAACCCCTCGCTCTCCGGGCGCGGCGCCGCGCTGACCAAGGGGCGCAAGGTGCCCAAGCTTGCCCTGCGGCGCGGCGCGATGCCGGCCCAGTGATCTCGCACCTGTCCCCTTATATGATCCGACCTGCTGAATGACCCGCTTCACCCGCGCCTCTGCTTATGTGCCCAGCCGGGCAATCATTGACATCGGCTCGAACACCGTGCGCCTCGTCATCTATGGTGGCCCGGCGCGCGCGCCCGATGTGCTGCACAACGAGAAGGTGACCGCGCGGCTCGGCAAGGGTGTCGCGGAAAACGGCAAGCTGGGCCAGCGCGCTTCAGCCGCCGCGCTGGCGAGCCTTGCGCGCTACCGGACGCTGCTTGATCTCAAGGGCATCACCGAAGTCGATGTCGTGGCCACGGCGGCGGTGCGCGATGCGGTGAACGGCGCGGACTTCCTTGCTCGCATCCGCGCGCTGGGCCTTACCCCGCAGCTCCTGAGCGGCGAGGAGGAAGCGATCACCAGCGCGCATGGTGTGATCGGCGCGTTCCCCTCCGCGCAAGGCGTGGTCGGTGATCTGGGCGGCGGCAGCCTTGAGCTGGTCGATGTTGATGCGGGCGGCTGCCGGCATGGCACCTCGCTTCCGCTCGGCACCTTGCGCCTGCCAGGCTTGCGCGCCGGGGGCGAGCGCGCGTTCGGGCAGACCGTCGCCAAGTTGCTCAAGCGCGCGGACTGGCAGGCAGCGCCCGGCTCGACGCTCTATCTCGTCGGCGGATCGCTGCGCGCCTTTGCCCGCCATGCGATGACCGTGGCGGCCTGGCCGATCGACGATCCGCACGGCTTCGAGATCGCCGCTGCGCCCGCGCAGGCGATTGCCAAGGCCCTGGCACGCCGCAAGCCCGATGCGCTGTTGCCGATGCCGGGCCTTTCGAGCTCGCGTCTCGCCGCGCTGCCCGATACAGCGGCGCTGCTCTTTGTGCTGATCCGCGCCTTGCAGCCGGGTCGGCTGGTGTTTTCCTCCTGGGGCCTGCGCGAAGGTCTGCTCTGGGACCGCATGGCGCCGGGCGTCAGGATGCAGGACCCGCTGGTGGCGGGCGCTGCGGCCTTTACTGCCGAATATGGCATTGCCGCCGGGACCGCCGCAATGGTGACCGGCTGGACAGTGGCGGCGCGCCTGCCGGAAGCGGCGGCGGGCACGGAACACTTGCGGCTGACGGCGACCATGCTCTGCCTCGCGACCACGATGGTCGAGCCGAACTTGCGCAGCGATCTCGCGCGCGAATGGGCGCTGCGCAAGCGCTGGATCGGCGCGTCACCGGCAGATCGGGCGATGCTGGCAGCGGCGATGATCGCGAATACCGGGCAAACCGATCTGCCTGCGGACCTTGCCCTGCTGGCTTCGCCTGAACAGCTGCGCGAGGCGCAGGCTTGGGGGTTTGCGACGCGGCTGTGCCGGCGTTTCAGCGGCAACACCGCGCAAGGCATCAGCGGCAGCGCGCTGCGCGTGGACCAAGGCGCGCTGGTGCTCGCCGTGCAGCCGCAGATAGCGGTGCTGGTCAACGAAGGCGTGGAACGCGATCTCAAGACGCTCGCCGCGCATCTGGGCCTCAAGCCGGAAGTGCGGTAAAGTCCGTCCCAAGTTCCTCCCACTCTTTCGTCATTGCGAGCGTAGCGAAGCAATCCAGAGCGTCACGCAC
>CAILIO010000119.1 GCA_903834285.1 uncultured Sphingomonadales bacterium
ATACACCGAGGGGGCCGGGGAACATCTCCGGATAGAGTGTGAGGACGGTGGCGTGGAAGGTCATGGCTCCAGCCAATGGCCTGCATCGATCACTTTCGCAATGTGGCCCAGTTCGAGGCGCTCATAGGGGCTGGGATCAAAGACGCGTCCCCGGATCGGCCATGTCAGCAGACGCCAGACCAGCCAAGGCCCAACAAGTGGTGACAACCCTTCATCGAGCAGCGCAAATCTTTGCCAAGGCCAGTCCCAAACGTGCTCGCCAAACTCTTTTGCAAACGCTTCCGCGAGTTCGGTAACATCGTCCCCGGAAATGCGGACGTCCTGGTCGATTGCGGATGAATACGACAGTCGCTCGCGCTTTATGCCGCTATGCTCTGCGACTATCTCAATAACCCGGTCAAGCGTGGTGCTCATCACACCGTCCAGTTCTCAACCTTGAGCCCTGGCACATCGGCGAAGTGCTTCACGTTGCTCGTCACCAGCACCAGCCCCAGCGCCAGCGCATGGGCGGCGATCAGGCGGTCGAAGCTCTTGCGGTTCACCCCGATGGCTTTTGCGATGCGGGCATATTCACGCGCCGCCGCCGTATCATAATCGTGGCAGCGAACCACGCTGATGAAGCGGTCGATGCGCTGGGCATCGGCAACAGGGTCCTTGGATTCGTGCGCGCCAACAAGCAATTCCGAGGCCGTGATCGAGGAGATCGCGAGGCCCTTGCGAAAGCTCTCCTCGACCCGGCGACGCGCGACCGGGCTGCGGCCATCGACATAGTCGATGCAGATGTTGGTATCGAGAAGGTACATCAGGCAGCTGTGCTGACCGTGGGCTTGTCCCAATCGCGGTCATCCTGCTCGATATCGCCGCGCCCGTCCTTCATGAAGCCCGGCGACATGCTGCCATAAAGCGAGAGGAGGACCTGCAGCGCATCGTCCTGCTTCCAGAAGCTGAAAGTCCCGTCCTGATGGGGGACGACAACGACCTCGTCACCTTCGGCAAAGCCCCAGCCCTTGGGCAGTCGTAGCGCGACGGAATTGCCCGACTTGAAGACTTTGGCGACGAATTCTTCGCTCATGGCACGCTCCGTATATACAGTCCGTATATACAATCAGGTCGCACAGATCAATCCTTCCCCTCGAACGCATACCCTAGCGATTGCAGCGTAGTGGGCTTGGTTGGAGCCAACAGCACAGTTCCCTTGATGGTGCCCTTCTCGCAAATCCACGTGAAGGTGCCGCTCATCGCACCCTCGGCGATGATCGGCGCGGCCGTGTCGCAGGTGCCTGACTTGGCTTTCGTCTCCGCCAGCACTTTGGCCCAGTTTGCTGCCGTGCGGTCCATCGGGAAGTTCATCGCGACGCGGCTCTGGAGGGCATCGATTGTGCCCGCCGTCCAGACGGTCTGCGCGGCGGTGTAGAAGCTCGCAAGATCGGGCGAGACGGGTTCGACGCGCTTCACCAGCACCCCCTTGGCGGTGAGCAACGCTGCCACGTCCCACACCGGCTGGCTGGGCCCGGCGTAAGTCTTGTTGGTCAGCGCGAAGAGGGCGACGCCGTATTCGGGCAGGACCATCACGTGGCTGCCATAGCCGGGGTAGCCGCCGCCGTGGGCGAGCACAGTGCCGTAGTCGCAATCGGTGATCACACGCCACCCCATGCCATAGGCGATGGCGCCGGGGCATTGCTTGTCGCCGCCGGTGGCATAGCGATGGAACACCATGGCGTTGTTCGCGCCGCGCATGATCTGGCGGACGGTGCCGCGCTTGACCGGGCCCACATCCTCCCCATCGCGCGGGGGCCAGGCGGAGACCACGAAGGCGAGCCATTTGGCGTAATCGGTGGCGCTCACCTCAAGGCCGCCCATGCTGTTGAAGGCGCCGTCCTTCATCGTCGGCTCTTCGGCCCAGGCCTCGTTCTCCCAGCGGTACCCCACCGCGCGCTTGTCCTTGGGGTGGGCGAAGACGTCAAAGCCGCTGGCGCGCATGCCGAGCGGGGTGAGCAAGTGCTGCTCGACGAACGTGCGATAGGGCGCCTTCGTGATGTTGGCGATGACACGGCCAAGGATCGCGTAGCCCAGATTGGCATATTCGTGGCGCATTTCGGGGGCGCGGGTAAAGGGGACACCGGCGCGCAGATAGGCGGTGAAGGCTGTCTGCGAGAGGACCGTCTGCCGATCGCCCCACGGGTCATCCGTCACGAACCCGGCGCTGTGGGTGAGCAGATCGCGGATGGTGATGCGCGGGGAATCGCTGGTGGGATAAGTCCAGCCGCGAAGCTCAGGGACATAGCGGTCCGCCGGATCGTCGAGCGCAAGGCGCCCCTCGTCGCGCAGCTTGAGGATCGCCAGGGCCGTGAAGGCTTTGGTCATCGAGGCGATGCGGAACAGCGTGTCGGGCGTGACTGGGCGCTTGGCGACAAGGTCCTGCACGCCTTCGCTTTTGACATACGCAAGGCGGCCGTCCTTCACCATGCCGAAGACCATGCCCGGGATGTGGCTCTGGGCCATCCAGCCCTTGAGGATGGCATCGATCTCGCTGTCGAACACGGCGGGGTCAGCGGCGGCGGGGGGTTCGGTTGTCTGGGCACGTGCGGGTAGAGGCGCTGCGATTGCCAGCGCTGCCAGAAGAATTGTCTTGAACCGCATCGTATGCCTCCCTCGCTG
>CAILIO010000120.1 GCA_903834285.1 uncultured Sphingomonadales bacterium
CGCAGGTACTCTGGCGCCAACGCAAACATGAAGGTCCGCGTGCAAGCGCGGACCTTCATTGCTTTGAGGGTGCCGAAAGCCGCCGCGCTCCCACAGCTTGTACGGCGCGCAACATTGTAATTTGCCGCGCCGCACCCTAGCCAAGCAGGCATGGTCCTGCCGCCGTTTGCCCTTGTTCTCGTTGCGCTGGTCCTTGCCGCCTGGACGCTGGGAGCAGCGTGGGCGGTGCTGTCCGCCCGCGCGCGCCTTGCGCGGGCCGAGGCGACACAGCGCCTCGCCCGGCGCCTTTCGAGGATGATCGAGGAAGCGCCGGCGCTACCGCTGCTGGTGCGGGCAGACGGGCGAATCGAAGGGCCGTCGCGGCTGGCGGGCTGGTTCGGGTTCGATGTTGTGCCGGGTTTTCTCAGCGAACTCGATGCCGGTGAAAAGGGGCTTGATGAAGTCCAGCTCTCGCAGCTCAGCGATGCTGTGCGCAAGGCGCAGAAGACCGGCGCCCCGTTCGAGCTGGCGCTAACCCCGCGCGGCGGCAAGCGCAGCCTCGCCGCGCGTGGGCATCTTGCCGACCCGCAAGTTTCCCCCGGCGGCGCCGCGCTCGTATGGATCTTCGACTTTACCGAAAGTGTTGCCGAGCTGCGCCGACTCCGCGCCGAGGCGGCTTCCGCGCGGGCCGACTTTGCGGCGCTGGCCGGGCTGATCGAGGCCGCGCCCTTGCCGATGTGGTTCCGCGGGCCGGACATGGCGCTGCGCCTCGTCAATAGCGCCTATGTCAAGGCGGTGGGCGCGGGCAGCGCAGCGGATGTGGTCTCCGCCGGCACCGAGCTGATCGAGCCAATCGAAGGCGTGAGCGCCGCGAAGATTGCCCAACAGGTCTTCAACCGGCGCTTGGCTGCCGAGCGGGTGGTTTCCGCGACCATTGGCGGGCAACGCCGTTCGATCCGTGTGTCGGACTTGCCGCTGGGGGACGATGGGGTTGCGGGCTACGCAGTCGATACCGAGGAAATGGAGGAGCTGCAGCGCCAGTTCCGCCGCTTCCGCGAGGCGCAGCGCGAGATGCTTGATACGCTCTCGGCGGGAATCGCGCAGTTCGACGAGAAGCGCAATCTTGTCTTCGCCAACCAGCCATTTCTGCGCATCTTCGGCGTACCGCAGGCCTGGGTGGTCGATACTCCGCCGTTCGACCGCGTGCTCGACCGTATGCGCGACAGCGCGCGCTTGCCCGAGGTGCGCGACTTTCCGGAGTGGCGGCGCGAGCGTCAGGGTTGGTTCCTCTCACGCGAACCGCGCGAGGAATCCTGGCATTTGAGCGATGGCACGCACTTGCGCGTCATCGGCCAGCCGATGCCGGACGGCGGCCTTCTGATGATCTTCGAGGACCGCACCGAGCAGCTCCAGCTGTCCGCGACGCGTGACACTCTCCTGCGCACGCGCACGGCGACCTTCGACAACTTGTTTGAATCGCTGGCGGTGTTTGGCCCCGATGGGCGTCTGCAGCTGTGGAACCGGCGCTTTGCCAGCGAACTGGGGCTCGAGGAGGAATTCCTCGCCACGCATCCGCGCGCTGATGCGCTGCTCAGTCGGATCGCCAAGCTGCTCAAGCGCCCGGCACAAGTGAGCACGATCGGACAGGTGATCCAGGCCGCCTCATTGGAGCGCAAGCAGCAGAGCGGGCGCATCCTGCTGGGCGACGGGCGCTCGTTCGCGATTGCCGGCGTGCCCTTGCCCGATGGCAATGGCCTGCTCACCGTGCTCGACATCACCGACTCCGAAAAGGCCGAGGCGGCGCTGCGCGAGCGCAATGCCGCGCTGGTCGAGGCCGATGCGGTGAAGACCCGCTTCATCGCCAACATGAGCTACGAATTCCGCACGCCGCTGACCTCGATCGGCGGCTTTGCCGAGCTCTTGCAGAGCGGCATGGCAGGAGACCTGACCCCGCAGGCGCAGGAATATGTAAGCGCGATCCTCACCTCGGTCGAGCGGCTTGGCGAGCAGATCGAGAACGTGCTCGATCTCTCGCAAAGTGAAGCCGGGACCCTGCCGCTCGCCGCCGAGCCGGTCGATCTGTTTCCGCTGCTGGGCGATGCGGTGCGCGAGCGCGCGGAGCGCCTGACCGAGGCCGGGATCACGCTCGACTTGCGCGGCAGTTCCGCCATCGGCAGCGCCACCGGGGACCGCAAGCGGCTGCGGCGGCTGTTCGGCCAGCTGCTCGACAATGCCATTGCTGCGACGCCCAAAGGCGGGCGCATCCTCGTCGAAGCCTCGCGCCGCAAGGGCGGGAAAGGCGGCAAGGGGGGCCTGCAGGTCGTCGTATCCGACAACGGCATGGGAATGGACCCCGCACAGCTCGCCCGCGCGCTCGAAGGCCTCAAGATCAGCGCGGATGGCCGCTCGGTCGAGCGGCGCGGCGGGGTAGGGCTGCCGCTGGTGCGCCAGCTTGTTACAGCGCACGGCGGGACCTTCGAGCTTCTGTCCGAAAAGGGTCAGGGCACCAGCGCGGTGGTGACATTACCTTGAAGGAGTTTCGCCCATGATCGTTCCGCTGCCGGATCTTGGTGCAACCGATGCGCTCGCGCGGCGCATTGCCGGTCTGCTGCATCCCGGCGATGTCGTGGCGCTGAGCGGCGGGCTGGGCGCGGGCAAGACCACGCTGGCGCGCGCGATCATTGCGGCGCTGGGCTACCGCGGCGAAGTGCCCAGCCCCAGTTTCGCGATCATCGAGGTCTATGATCCGCCGGCGCTGCGGCTGCGCGTGGTTCACGCCGATTTCTATCGGCTCGAGGATCCGGAAGAAGTTGTCGAGCTCGGCCTTGACGACTACCGCGCCGATACCGTGCTGATCGCAGAATGGCCGGAACATGCGGGCGGCTTCGCGCAGGAACCGGCCTGCCTCTCGATCAGACTCGAAATCCTCGAAAATGAGCGCGTCGCCATTGTCGAGGCGGGCCCCGATTGGCTAGAGCGCAGGGGATGGATGTGACCCTGACCGAGAGCGCGCTGCCTGAAGGCGCCGAACCGTTTCTATCCGCTGCTGGCTGGGGCACGGCTGTGGTCGAGCCGATCCCCGGCGATGCTTCGGCGCGGCGCTATTTCCGGCTGCGGCGTCCGGGCTCCACTGCCATGCTGATGCATGCGCCGCCGCCGGGCGAGGATCCCGAGCCGTTCGTGCGCGCGGCGCGCTGGCTTGATGCCAACGGCATGCGCGCGCCGCAGATCTTCGCCGAGGACGTGGCCAGAGGCTTTGTCCTGCTTGAGGATTTCGGCGAAGTCCGCATGCGCGAATACCTCGATGCGTGGCCGCAGGACGAACACGAAGTCTATAGCCACGCTGTCGAAGCGCTGGTGCAATTGCACCGGCTTCCTCCGGGGCCCTTCACGCTTTATTCGCTGGCCGAATACCAGCGCGAGGCGCGGTTGTTTGTCGAGTGGTACTGCCCATTGCAGAGGCTGACTGTCGATCTGGCGGGCTGGACGCGGGCCTGGGAAGAGGTGCTTGGCCCGCTGCTTTCACGGCAGCGCCCCGGCGTGACGGTGCTGCGCGACTACCACGCCGAGAACATCATGCTCGATGGCGGGCTCGGCCGGCAGGGCTTGCTTGATTTTCAGGATGCGCTGGTGGGCCATGCCGCCTACGATCTCGTCTCGCTGTTGCAGGATGCGCGGCGGGATGTCGATCTGGCGCTGGAGCAGGCCATGCTTGAACACTATATTGCCGCGAGCGGTGCTGATGCCCATTTTGCCGAGGATTACGTCCGGCTCGGGGCGCAGCGCAATGCCAAGATCGTCGGGATTTTCGTGCGGCTGTGGCGGCGCGACGGCAAGCCGCGCTACCTCGATTATATCCCGCGCGTCTGGGCGCTGCTGGAGCGCGATCTGGCGCACCCGGTGATGGCTCCCGTCGCACGCTGGTTCGATGCCAATGTGCCTGCAACCTTGCGCGATCCCGCTGGGCGGCTTGGCGGATCGTTCGCGGCATGAGCAAGCTCGCCAGCGATGTTGCGATGGTGCTTGCCGCCGGGATCGGCAAGCGGATGCGTCCGCTGACTGCCACGCGGCCCAAGCCGCTTGTCAGGGTCAACGGGCGGGCGCTGATCGATCACAGCCTCGACAAGCTGGTCGAGGCCGGCGTTTCGCGCGCGGTGGTCAACGTGCATTACCTGCCCGGGCAGATCGAGGCGCATCTGGCGCAGCGCAGCGCGCCCGAGGTGGCGATTTCAGACGAGCGTGACGCCTTGCTCGAAACCGGTGGCGGCATGGTCAAGGCGCTGCCCTTGATTGGCGCCGATCCCTTTTTCTGCCTCAACAGCGACAATGTCTGGCTAGACGGCCCGCAAAACGCATTTGCCGCGCTGAGTGCCGCATGGGATCCGGGGCAGATGGATGCGCTGCTCCTGCTCGTCAGCCATGCACGCGCATTCAACTATACCGGGCGCGGCGATTTCCACCTCGATCCGCTTGGCCGCATCAGCCGGCGGAAGGCCGGCCGGGTGGCGCCGTTCATCTATACCGGCATCCAGATCGTCTCGCAGCGCCTGCTGCGCGATGCGCCTGAAGGCGCCTTCTCGACCGGGGTGCTGTGGGATCGGGCGATTGCCGAAGGACGCCTCTACGGCATTTCGCACAGCGGTCTGTGGTTCGAAGTCGGCGCACCGCAGATGATCGCGCCGACCGAAGCCGCGTTGCAGCGTGGCTGAGCGGGGGCCCAGCATCTATTCGATTGCCGCGCACCGCGGCTTTGCCGACGCACTCGTCGCGGGCCTCGTCCCGCGCTATCACGAAGAGGGATTTGGCCTCGCGCGGCTGACCCTGCTCCTGCCGAGCCGCCGCGCGGTACGTATCGTTACCGAGGCGTTTATCCGCGCCAGTGGTGATGGCGGACTCCTGCTCCCGCGCATGGCGGTAGTGGGCGAGCTTGATCTCGACGAGACGCTGGGGCCGCTGCTGGATCCGCTCGGGCAGGGGGCTGATCTGCCGCCCGCAGCCGATCCCACGGCGCGCCTGCTGGCGCTCGCGGACATGCTCCGCGCCGATCCCGAAACCCGAGCAACTTCCGCGCCGGGGCTGCTGCGGCAAGCGCGCTCGATCGCGCAGGCGATGGACCGGCTTGCGGTGGAAGATGTGGCGCTCGAAGCGTTGCTCGATCCAGAAGTTATCGGACTGGTCGGCGAACTCGCGGAGCACTGGCAGCGCGGTACGGCGCAGTTCGCCCGCATTCTCGCGCATTGGCGGGCCCGCTGCGAGGCGCGCGGGGAGATCGATGCGCCAGTGCGGCGCAACCGCCTGCTGGCGCATATAGCCGAGCGCTGGCGGCGTGAGCCGCCACCGCATCCGGTGGTTGCGGCGGGCGTGACCTCTGCCGCGCCTGCCGTCGCACGGTTGCTGCGGGTGGTCTCGGAATTGCCGCAGGGCGCGGTGATCCTGCCTGATCTCGATCTGGCGCTGCTCCAGTCCGTCTGGGATGCGCTGGGGGCGGCGGGCATTGGGGAGCGGCCTGATGCGCCCGTCTTCGCGCGCGGTGACGTGGCAACTCATCCGCAGTATCACCTCAAGCTCTTGCTCGGGCGGATGGGGATCGCGCGCGGGGAAGTGCAGGCGTGGCACCGCTCCGGGCTTGCCGCTACGCCGCCCGAACGTAGCCGCGCGATTTCGAACCTGTTCCTGCCGCCCGAGGCGAGCACCGTCTGGGCCGATCTGCCCGCAGAGGCGCGCCGGCTTTCGGGCGTGCGCCTGATGGAAACCGCGCACCCGGAGGAGGAAGCGCAGGCCATCGCGGTGCTGGTGCGGCAGGCCCTGGCCGAGCCGGAAAAGCGCGTCGCAGTCATCACGCCGGACCGCGATCTGGCGCAGCGTCTTGTCGCGCATCTCGAGCGCTGGGGCATTGCTGCCGACGATACGGCGGGCCGTCCGCTGTCGCAGCTGCCGGCAGGACGGCTGCTGCTCCAGCTGGCCGAAATCGCGGCGACCGCTGCTGCGCCGGTGCCGCTGCTCGCGCTGCTCGGCCATCCGCTGGTGCGGCGCGGGGAAGGGCGCGCGGCTTGGCTCGAGCGGGTGCGCCAGCTTGACCTTGCGCTGCGCGGGCCGCGTCCCGGCCCGGGGCTCGATGCCGTGCGCGGCGCGGTGGTGGCAAAGGAGAAGGACCACCCTGGCCTGACTGCGTGGTGGGACGAGACGGCGGAGTTGCTCAAACCACTGCTGGAAGATGGTGCGCCGCCATCGCTGGGGCGGGGTCTCGATATACTGGCCGAAGTGGCCGAAGCGCTGTGCGGTCCGGCGATCTGGGCCGAGGCGGACGGCCGCGCGCTGGCGGCCTTCGTCGAGCAATGGCGCGATGCGGCACAAGGCAGTGCCCTGCCAGTGGAAGGCGCCGATCTCCACGCGCTTCTGAGCGATGCGCTGGGCGAGGTCGCCGTGCGCCCGCCCTATGGCGGGCATCCGCGGCTTGCGATCTACGGCCTGCTCGAAGCGAGGATGAGCCGCGCGGAGCTGGTGATCTGCGCGGGGATGACCGAGGGCAAGTGGCCCGCTTCGCCTGCGCCCGATCCGCTGCTGGCCCCCGCGGTGCTGCGCGCGCTGGGCATTCCCGGCGCCGATTTTCGCATCGGCCTTGCCGCGCATGATCTTGCCGCCGCACTCGGCGCGCCCGAAGTCGTGCTGAGCCATGCGGTGCGCGATGCGGCGGGGCCGGTGATCCCCTCGCGTTTTCTGCTGCGTATCCGCGCCATGCTCGGGCGCGAGCTGCAGCGCGAGACCGAAGCCGTGCGCATCGCCCGCGCGCTCGACAAGGCGCCCCCCGCGCCGGCTTATCCGCAGCCCGCACCGATGCCGAGCGCAGTGCAGCGCCGCGTGAGCATTGCCTCGACCGCGCTCGACCGGCTGCGGGGCGATCCTTACCAGTTCTACGCCTCAGCGATCATGGGTCTGCGCACGCTTGATCCGCTCGATGCGGCCCCCACACCGGCATGGCGCGGCACGGCAGTGCATGAAGTGCTTCGGTTATGGCACGAGGATGGCAGCAAGCGCGGCGAACTGCTGCCGCTCGCCGAGCGCACCCTGGCCGAAATGAGCGCGCATCCGTTCATGCGCGGGCTGTGGCGGCCAAGGCTGCTGGCGGCGCTGCAATGGGTGGAAGACCATAACGCCGAACTGGCGCTGCAAGGCCGACTTCCGGCGCTGTGGGAGAAGACCGGCGCGACCGAGATCATGGGCGTGAAGATCCATGGCCGGGCCGACCGGATCGACCGGCTTGCAGACGGCACGCTCGTTGTGGTCGACTACAAGACGGGATCGCCGCCATCTGGCCGGATGGTGCAGGAAGGCTATGCGCTGCAGCTTGGTCTGGTTGCGCTGATCGCCGAGCGCGGCGGTTTCGAAGGCCTCGGCGGCAAGGCGCATGGGTTTGAATACTGGTCGCTGCAAAAGCAGCGAAATGGCGACGGGTTCGGCTACAATTACGAGCCTGTTCCGGACACACGCAAGAAGACGGGGCTGCCGCGCGAGGACTTTGTGCCCGAGACGCTGCGCTTCCTGACGGAGGCCATCGACAAGTGGATCCTCGGCTCCGAACCCTTCACCGCGCGGCCCAATCCCGATCTGCCTGGCTATACCGACTATGACCAGTTGATGCGGCTCGAGGAGTGGCAGGGGCGGGGACGGGGGACCGGATCGGCATGAGCAAGGTCTATGCGCTCAAAGACGACCAGCGCCTTGCCGTCCAGCCAGAGCGGACGGTCTGGCTGTCCGCCTCGGCCGGCACAGGCAAGACGCAGGTGCTGTCGGCGCGGGTGCTGCGGCTCTTGCTGCAGGAGGGCGTCTCGCCCGATCAGATCCTGTGCCTGACCTTTACCAAGGCCGGCGCGGCCGAAATGGCGACACGCGTCAACGACGTGCTCGCGCGCTGGGTTCGGCTGCCGGAAATCGAGCTGGCTGGTGAACTGAGGGCGATCGGGGCGCCGTACGGTCCCGAGGTCATAGCCCGTGCCCGCAGCCTTTTCGCGGCGGTCCTGGATTGCCCGGGGGGCGGGCTCAGGATCGAGACGATCCATGCCTTCTCGCAGTGGCTCTTGGGCGCATTTCCCGCCGAGGCAGGATTGGTGCCCGGCACGCGCGCGATGGAAGACCGAGACCGGGATCTGCTGCTGCGCGAGGTGCTGGCGGACTTGCTGATCACGGCGCAGGAACAGAGCGACGACGCGTTGTTCGCCGCGCTCGAAGACCTCAGCCTGCGCATGGGCGAAGATGCCGTGCCCGCGTTTCTGCTGCGGTGTGCCTCGGCGCACGATTTGTGGGACGGTTCCGGCGCATGGCAGCCCCCGCTGCGCCCGCGCATCAACCGTCTCCTGGGGCTGGATGCCGAGGAGGACGGGGCGGGGCTCTCCGATCTTGTGAGCGATAGCGTGTTCGATGTGGCAGCGGTGGAAACCTGCCTGGTGGCCAACCGGCGCTGGGGCGCGCGGACGGGGCTCGATGCGGCGGCGGTGATGCAGGACTGGCTCGAGGCTTCGCCGGCTGCGCGAATTGCCGGACTTGATGGCTTTGCCGAGGTCTTCCTCACCAAGGCAGGCCTTCCGCGCGCGACGAAGAACCTTGAGAAGCATGAGCCGAATTACGCCGACTACCAGCTCTGTGTAATCGAGGACCTGCGGCGCGTGCAGGAAATGCGCGCACTGATCGATCTGGCGGCGCGGCTCGATCCTGCGCTCACGCTGGGTCGCCGCTTTGCACTGGCCTGGGCCGAGGCCAAGGCACGCGAAGGGTTCATCGATTTCGACGACCAGATCCGCGCGGCTGCGGATTTGCTCACCAAGCAGGCTCCGGCGGAATGGATCCGCTACAAGCTCGACCGCCGGTTCGATCACATTCTGGTCGACGAAGCGCAGGATACCAACGCAGCGCAGTGGCGCATCGTGCTCGATGGGCTGGTCGGCGATTTCTTCAGCGGAGAAGGCCAGCGCTCTGATGCACTGCGTACGCTCTTCGTTGTAGGCGATTACAAGCAGGCGATCTTCGGCTTTCAGGGCACGAGCCCCGAAAACTTCGCCGCCGCGCGCGAGCGGGTGCGGCGCGAACTCGATGCGCTGGCCGAGGTCACCGCCGATCCCGGCAAGGCACTGCTGCCGTTGGGGCTGGGGCGTTCCTATCGCACCGCCGCTTCGGTGCTGGCGTTTGTTGACCGTGCGATCCAGGCGATCGGGCCGGACCGGTTTGGCCTTCCCGAAGCGCCCGAGCCGCATCAGGGCGACGGCGACCGCCCTGGGATGGTCACGCTTTGGCGGACCGTCGGCGGAGCGACAGACGAAGACGAGGACGCCACCACTGGCGAAGGCGACGAAGGCGCGGAAACCTGGCTGTCGCGGCCCGACCGGGTCATGGCAGATCAGATTGCCATCCAAGTGCGCGCGTGGCTCGATGCGGGGTTCCCGCTCCACAAGGGCGGCCCGCGGCGAGCGACGCCGGGCGATATCATGGTGCTGGTGCGCTCGCGCAAGGCGTTGGCCGGGCTGATCGTCGCTCGGCTCCATGCGCGCGGTGTGCCCGTGGCGGGCGTGGACAGGCTGCGGCTCGGCGCGCCGCTGGCGGTGAAGGACTTGGTCGCCGCGCTGCGTTTCTGCGCGCAACCGCTCGATGATCTCAATCTCGCCGCGCTGCTGGTCTCGCCGCTGCTCGGTTGGTCGCAGGAGATGTTGCTGGAACATGGCTACCGCGCAAAGGGCGTGCGGCTGTGGGATCATCTCCGCGCAAATGAAGGCCCCGCGACTTACCCGGCGATGGAGCAGTTGCGCGGGGCGCTCGGCCGCGCGGATTTCGGCACTCCGGCGCAGCTGGTGCACTGGTTGCTCGTGGGCCCGTGGCAAGGGCGGCGGAAGCTGGTCGCGCGGCTTGGCGCGGAAGCGAACGATCCGATCGAGGAGCTGATCAATGTGGCCTCCGCTTATGCTGGCAGCCAGACACCGAGCCTTGTCGGCTTTCTGCAATGGTTTGATGCGGGCGACGGCGAACTGAAGCGCGAGGCGGGCCAGAAGGCGGACCTCGTGCGAGTGATGACGGTGCACGGCTCGAAGGGGCTGGAGGCTCCAATTGTCATCCTCGCCGATGCCGCAGCCGATCCCGATGCCTCGCGGCTGCGCGATCTTTCGCTTGAAGAAGCGGTGCTGGAAGAACGGCGCAAAGTGCCGCTGCCTCCGCTCAACAAGTCCGAACGCGCCGGACCGGTGCGGGAGGCAGCGGAGCGCGCCGCCGAACAGGAGCGCGAGGAACACTGGCGGCTGCTCTATGTGGCGATGACGCGGGCCGAGGAAGCGTTGTTCATCGGCGGCGCGATGGGCAGCCGGGCCAAGGCTCCGCCCGAGGAAAGCTGGTATGCGCAGCTCGCGCCGCTGTTCGGCGATCCCGAGGAGGGATGGCGGGACGACCCGATCTGGGGCGCTACGCGTCAGCTGGGTGGGCTGGGGCCGCTCCCGGCGCCCGCTCCCAAGGTGCAGCCATCAGCTGAGCCGGTCGAGGACTTGCCCGATTGGCTCGCCGCGCCGCTACCGGCCGAACCGCGCCCACCGCGCCCGCTCGCGCCGTCGGGGCTGGGAGAAGCGGACGATGCCTCCGATCCGCCCTCGCCGCCGGGGCCTGCTGCCCGCTTGGCCGCACGGCGCGGTACGCTGCTCCACAAGTTGATCGAGCGCCTGCCCGAACTCGCCCCCGATGCTCGCGAGGCAGCGGCGCTCGCCTGGCTGGGACGGATGGCGGCCGAGTTTGCGCCGGAGGATCGCGGCGCCATGGCGGCGGCCGCGATCCGTGTGCTGGCAGAGCCGGCTTGGGCCGAAGTGTTCGGGCCGGGCTCGCTCGCCGAAGTGCCGATTGCCGCTGTGGTCGGCGAGCGCGTGGTGAGCGGGACGCTCGACCGGCTGCTGCTGGCAGAGACCCAGGTGCGCGTGGTCGATTTCAAGACCGACCGCCGCCCGCCGCTGGATATCGGCGCGGTTCCCCTCGCGAGCCTCAGGCAGATGGCCGCTTATGTCGCCGCACTGGAGGCGATATATCCCGGCCGCCGGGTCGAGGCGGCGCTGCTCTATACCCATACGCCGCAGCTGCTCGTGATCCCGGACAAGGTGATCGCAGCGCACAAGCCAGCCCTTCAGGGCGCGCAGGAAAGCTTTTAGCGCTGCTTTCTTGCGCCGCACGCCAGACCGCTTACATACCGGATCAACCCAAAGGAGTTCCCTGCCATGGCCACCAAAGCCGTTACCGATGCCAGTTTCGCCGCCGATGTGCTCGGCTCCGACAAGCCCGTTCTCGTCGATTTCTGGGCGGACTGGTGCGGCCCCTGCAAGATGATCGGGCCCGCGCTCGAGGAAATCTCGGACGAGCTGGCCGACAAGGTTTCCATCGTGAAGATGGACATTATGGAAAACACCACGATCCCTGGCGAGATCGGCGTGCAGTCGATTCCTCTGATGGTGCTGTTCAAGGACGGCAAGGCCGTAGCGCAGAAGCTCGGCGCCGCGCCGAAGAGCCAGCTCAAGGGTTGGCTGGAAAGCGTTCTCTAAGGCAAGCCCGCTTTGCCGGTTGGCAAGCCCGAAGCGGGGTGCAAGACTGCGGTCCTGCACCCCAGCTTCGGAGCCTGCCCCAGATGCCGACCGTTTCCCGTCACCGTTTTGCCCTTCTGGTCGCCGCAGGTCTGCTGGCCTCTGCCGCGCCGCTCCCGGCCCTCGCCGCGCCCGATGGCGACAGCGCCGCAATTGCGCGGATCATCGATGAGGGCATGAACCGCAGCGAGGCGATGACGACCGCCTCCGCGCTGATGGACCGCATCGGGCCGCGCCTGACCAATTCGGAAAACATGCGCAAGGCGCAAACCTGGGCGATGGACCAGTTTCGCAAGGAGGGGGTTGCCAACGTGCACCCCGAGCCGTTCGACTTTGGGCTAGGCTGGAACCTCGATAGCTATTCGGTCTCCATGGTCTCGCCCCGGTACTTGCCGCTCACCGCGATACCGGTCGCATGGACGCCGCCGACAGCCGGAACGCTGCGCGGACCCGTAGTCGTTGCTCCGATGGCGCGCGAGGAGCACTTTGCCGAATGGAAAGGCAAACTGGCAGGCAAGATCGTCCTCGTTTCGCTGCCGGGCCAGACTTACGAGGGCAAAGATCCGTGGTTCGAACGTCTGACTGATGCCAAGATTGCCGAACTCGATACCTACACCATGCCGGTGTTCGACCCGGACGCAGCGGCACTGCAAGTGCGCAACCGTTCGTTTCAAGGCAAGCTGGCTGCATTTCTGAAAGCGGAAGGTGCGCTGGCACTTGTCAAGATCAGCTACCGCGACAGCAAACTGATCCATGGCGAAGGCTATAACTTCCAGCCGGGTGAGACACTCGGCGTGCCTGCAATCGAGCTCGCACAGGAAGATTATCGCCGTCTGGTCAGGCTTG
Source organism: uncultured Sphingomonadales bacterium (assembly GCA_903834285.1). Classification (GTDB taxonomy): domain Bacteria; phylum Pseudomonadota; class Alphaproteobacteria; order Sphingomonadales; family Sphingomonadaceae; genus Novosphingobium. The sequence continues at coordinate 12,417 of CAILIO010000120.1, forward strand.
CGAAAACCGGGCCTTCCCCCGAGGTCGAGATTTCCATCAGCGCGCGTTACGACGCCAGCAATTTGCGGTCCAATAACCTGATCGCCGAAATTCCCGGCAGCGATCCAAAGGCGGGCTACGTTATGGCCGGTGCGCACTTTGATAGCTGGATTGCGGGCGACGGCGCCAACGATAACGGCGCGGGTAGTGTCACTGTGATCGAGGCTGCACGCCTGATCGCCAAGTTGGGCATCAAGCCCAAGCGCACCATTCGCTTCGCGCTGTGGACGGGCGAGGAGCAGGGTTTGCTCGGCAGCCGCGCCTATATCGAGCAGCATTTGGCGACCCGTCCGGTCGATCCGGCGCTGAAGGGGATGGACTCCTATGCCGCCTGGCGCAACGCTTGGCCGATCACTCCCAAGGGCGAATACAGCCAACTTAAAGCCTATTTCAATATGGACAACGGTTCGGGCCGGTTTCGAGGGATCTACACCGAAGGCAACCTTGGCGCTGGCAAACTGCTTGGCGAATGGCTCGCTCCATTTGCCATGCTTGGCGCAGACAAGCTGGTGGCGAGCAAGACGGGCGGGACAGACCACGTGTTCATGCAGGCGATCGGGTTGCCGGCCTATCAGTTCATCCAGGACCCGCTGGATTACGGATCGAGCGTTCACCACTCCAATCTCGACACGCTTGACCACATGCGCGCTGATGACATGCGGCAAGCGGCGGTGATCATGGCGGGAATGCTGTGGGAGGCCGCCAACAGCGAAAAGGAATTGCCACGCGCTGTACTTCCGACGCAGCCGGCGCCGACCGATCCGTTCAAGGTCCGCGATCCGGCGCAGTAACCGCCTAGTCGGCGGCGCTGCTGCGCATCACAAACTCTTCGAACAGTGCGGGTGAAGAAGCGGCGAACAGCCCCTTCTGCCCGTGCTGGTCGGTGCGGTAGGGGCTGCCATCGGGCCGCGCGGCCTTGCCGCCTGCCTCGTTGACGAAGAGCACGCCTGCCGCGTGGTCCCACGGCAGGGTGCGCTCGAACACCGAGATATCGTTCACGCCCAGCACAAGGCGCGGATACTGTTCGGCGGCGCAGCGCGGGATATCGACCAGTGTGTAAAAAGGCGCAATCCGCTGCTGGACGGCGGCGCGCGCGGCGGGATCGAGGAACACCGTGCTGATCGCGGCGATGGGCAGTGTCTCGCCGGTGGGGCGGGCCGTTACGCGCTCGCCATTGATGAAGGCGCCCTTGCCCTTGTGCGCAATGCACAGACGGTCCTGCAGCGGATCGTAGATCCATCCGCTTTGCGTATCGCCGCCGTCGCTGAGCGCGAGAATGATGCCGAATGGCGGCATGCCGGCGGCGAAATTGTTCGTGCCGTCGACCGGATCGATGATCCAGCACAATCCGCTATCGAGCCGCGCGGCGAGGGAAGGATCGGCATGGACTGCTTCTTCGCCAACAATCGCGGCTTCGGGGAGAATCGCGCCGAGCCCCTCGGCAAGCAGGCCTTCCGCTTCGGTATCGGCAATCGTGACCATGTCGTTGACCGCCTTGGCGATCACTTCATGCGCGGCAAGGGTCTGGTAGCGCGGCAGGATGACGTCGGCGGCGACCCGGCGCAACAGCGCGGCGATCTGCCCATCGAGATTTCTGGTGAGCGCGGTCATGTGAGGGGGATCATCACGGTTTCGGCATATCCCGGCTGGTGCTGCAGGCGGGCACACCATGCGGCAAGGTGCGGCAGGTCTGGCCGCGAGATCGGCAGGGCATAGAACGTGTGGGCATAAACGCCCATCGGAATATCGGCTATCCCGAAGTGCTGGCCCGAAAGCCACGGCCGCCGGGCGAGTTCGGCATTAAGCAGCGCCATCATGGCGCTCGATGCTTCGGCGGAGGCGGCGACAGCGGGGTCGCTACAATCCTTTCCCTGCCGCACGCAGCCGAGGAATGCATCGCGCTGCGCATCAGCAAAGTGGAACTGCCAGTCCATCCACTTGTCACCCTGCGCCCGCTCGGCGAGGTCATCACTACGGAACTCGGGCGCATAGGCATCTGCCAGGTAACGCAGAATGGCGTTCGATTCCCACAGCACCAGCGGGCCGTCCTCGATGGTCGGGATCATGCGATTGGGATTGAGCGCGAGGTATTCCGGCGTGAACCCGAACGCTCCGCCCATATCGATCCGGCGATGCGGAAGGCCCATCGCGATGGCGGCCCATGCGATCTTCTTGACGTTGTGCGAATTGAGGCGGCCCCAGATGGTGATCATCGGGCGGCTCAGCTTCGGTAGTCGGCGTTGATCGCGATGTAGCCGTGGGTGAGGTCGCAGGTCCAGACCGTCGCGCGGCCTTCGCCAAGGCCAAGATCGACCTCGATGCTGATCTCCTGACCCTTGAGGTGCGCGGCGACCGGTGTCTCGTCGTAATAGGGCAGTGGCTGCCCCTCGCGCGCGGCCCAGGTGCCGCCGAAGCCGATCGAAAGACGGTCGCGGTCCGCCGGTTCGCCCGCCTTGCCGACGGCCATGACGACGCGGCCCCAATTGGCATCCTCGCCCGCAATCGCCGTCTTCACCAGTGGCGAGTTGGCGATGGCGAGCCCGACGCGGCGCGCGCTTTCATCGCTCACCGCGCCGCTCACCGTCACCGCGATGAACTTCTGCGCCCCTTCCCCATCGCGCACCACGAGATGGGCGAGCTGGCGGCAGACATCATGCAGCGCGGCGGCAAAGGCATCGGCGCCCGGGCTGTCTGCCGAGACCAGCGGCGCATTGCCCGCCGCACCGGTGGCAAACGCGAGCACGGTGTCGCTGGTTGAGGTGTCGCTGTCGACCGTTATGCACGAGAAGGTGCGCTGGTTGGCATCTGACAGGCACGCCTGAAGGAAGGCCGGATCGACCGCCGCATCGGTGAAGACATAGCCCAGCATGGTCGCCATATCGGGCGCGATCATGCCCGAGCCCTTGATGATGGCGCTGAGTGTGACCTTGACGCCGCCGACCATGGCCGTGGCGGTTGCACCTTTGGCAAAGGTGTCGGTGGTGCCGATCGTGTTGGCGGCCTCTTCCCACGAGCACACCTCCGCAAGCAGCGCAGCCTCGATCCCGGCTCGGGCCTTGTCCTTGGGCAGCGGCACGCCGATCACGCCGGTGGAGGAGACGAAGATCTCCTCGCGTGCACAACCTAGGTTCCCGGCGACCTGGTCCATGATCGCCTCGACTGCCTCGCGGCCGCGATAGCCGGTGAAGGCATTGGAATTGCCGGCATTGACCACCAGCGCGCGGGCACGGCCTTGCGCCACATTCTGCCGCCCGAGCTCGACTTCGGACGAACAGCAGACATTGCGTGTGAACACACCGGCGACCGCCGTACCCTCGGCGAGTTCCACGAACGTCAGATCGCAGCGGCCCCAGTCCTTGTACCCGGCGCGGGCGATGCGCGGGGTGGCGCCAGCGATGGCGGGCAGTGCGGGGAAGGGCTGGGCGAGAGGAGAGCGATCGTGAGCCATGCGCGCGGCCCTAGCGCGGTGGGCGGTACGCTTCAATCGCCGTGGCATCCTGGCCCTTCTGCAATAATTCTTCGCTGCGGTGGTGGACCTTAAAGGCAAATCGCCCTATCTGCGGCTGCGATGCGGCTCTTGCTCGTCCTTCTTGCCCTGCTTTCCGGCCTCTCTCTTTCCGAGGTGGGGGCTTCCCCTGCGCGCGCGGAAGTCATCGGCGCGGCGGCGGTCACGCTGCTTGTGGCGAGCCAGGAACGCAAGGCAGAGGCGGGACTCGCCAAGACACAGCGGCCCACCTGCGCAAGGCGCCTCGTCCGCACCATCACGCTCCCGGAAATCGCGCTCGCCCGGGCCATCAGCATCGTGATCTGCGATCGCCCGCTCGAATAGAGCGCGGCGTTTCTGCGATATCCCGGTCCGCCCCCGCGCGGACACCTGACCGACGCGGCAAGCCCGCGCATCCCATTTGATAACAGGAATTCATCCATGCTCGGCAGCATTGCCAAGGCCATTTTCGGCTCGTCCAACGATCGTTACGTCAAGTCGCTCGACAAGATCGTGCGCGCCATCGCAGCTTACGAGCCCGAAATGCAGGCGCTCAGCGACGAGGAGCTGCAGGGGCAGACCGGCAAGCTGCGCGGGCAGCTCGAGGCGGGGAAGACGCTCGATGACATCCTTCCCGAAGCCTTCGCCACTTGCCGCGAGGCTTCGCGCCGCGTGCTCGGCATGCGCCACTTCGATGTGCAGATGATCGGCGGCATCGTGCTCCACCGCGGCGAAATCGCGGAAATGCGCACGGGCGAGGGCAAGACGCTGGTGGCGACGCTCGCCTCCTACCTCAACGCGATCGAGGGCAAGGGCGTCCACGTCGTCACCGTCAACGATTACCTCGCCCGGCGCGACGCGGAATGGATGGGCCAGATCCACAAGTTCCTCGGGCTCACCGTCGGCGTGATCGTGCCCAACATGAACGAGTACGAGCGGCGGCAGGCCTACGAGGCCGACATTACCTATGCCACCAACAACGAGCTCGGCTTCGATTATCTGCGCGACAACATGAAGCACGAGCGCAGCCAGATGGTGCACCGCCCGTTCAACTTCGCCGTTGTCGATGAAGTGGACTCGATCCTGATCGACGAGGCGCGTACCCCGCTGATCATTTCCGGCCCGACCGACGACAAGAGCGAGCTCTACGTCTCGGTCGACGCGGTGGTTAAGCAGATCGATCCTTCGCTCTACGAGGCGGATGAGAAAACGAAGAACATCTCGCTCACCGAAGACGGCGTCGAATGGGTCGAGCGCAAGCTGGAGGATTCCGGTCTGCTCGTCGGCTCGAACCTCTATGACGTCGAGAATACGATGGTGGTTCACCATCTGGACCAGGCGCTGAAGGCCAATGTCATGTTCAAGCGTGACATCGACTACATCGTCAAGGACGACAAGGTCGTCATCATCGACGAGTTCACCGGCCGCATGATGGACGGGCGGCGCTGGTCGAACGGCCTGCACCAGGCGGTCGAGGCCAAGGAAGGCGTGCAGATCGAGCCCGAGAACCAGACCATGGCCTCGATCACATTCCAGAACTACTTCCGCATGTATCCCAAGCTTTCGGGCATGACCGGCACCGCAGCGACCGAAGCGCCCGAATTCTTCGACATCTACAAGATGAACGTCGTCACCATTCCCACCAACGTGCCGGTGCAGCGCCGCGACGAGGAAGACGAGTTCTACAAGAACACGCAGGACAAGTTCCAGGCCATCGCCAAGCTCATCCGCGAGCGTTACGAGACCGGGCAGCCAGTGCTGGTCGGCACCGTCTCGATCGAGAAGTCGGAATTGCTGTCCGAGTTCCTCAACAAGGAAGGCGTGAAGCACAGCGTGCTAAACGCGCGTTTCCACGAGATGGAAGCGCATATCGTGGCGCAGGCCGGGCGGCTCGGCGCGGTAACCATCGCGACCAACATGGCCGGGCGCGGTACCGACATCCAGCTTGGCGGCAATTCCGAGTTCCGCATCGATGATGAACTGCGCGACATTCCCGAGGGGCCCGAGCGCGAAGCGGGCATTGCCCGGATCAAGGCCGAAGTTGCCGAGGAGAAGGCCAAGGTGCTTGCCGCCGGCGGGCTCTGCGTGATCGGCACCGAGCGCCACGAAAGCCGCCGCATCGACAACCAGCTGCGCGGCCGATCGGGCCGTCAGGGCGATCCGGGTCTCTCGAAGTTCTACCTCTGCCTTGAGGATGATCTCCTCCGTATCTTCGGGCCGGACACGCTGTTTGCGCGCATGATGAATTCAAATCTTGCCGATGGCGAGGCGATCGGCTCACGCTGGCTCTCGAAGGCGATCGAGACCGCGCAGAAGAAGGTCGAGGCGCGCAACTACGACGTGCGCAAGCAGGTCGTCGAATACGACAACGTGATGAACGACCAGCGCAAGGTCATCTACGAGCAGCGCGCCGACATCATGGACGCCGAGGCGGTGGAAGATGTCGTGCTCGACATGCGGCAGGACACCGTCAACGCCATAGTTGCTGACGCCTGCCCGCCGGGGACATACCCCGAGCAGTGGAACGTGCCGGCGCTTGCGGCGCGGGTGGAAGAGGTACTCGGGCTCGAACTGCCGCTCGATGCCTGGCTTGCCGAGGATGGTCTTGAGCCCGACGCTATCGAGGAGCGCATCGCGGCGATGGCCGAGGAAAAGATGGCCGCGAAGCTTGCCGCCGTCGAAACGTCATCGTGGCGCAATCTCGAAAAGTCGGTGCTGCTAGAGCGGCTTGATCACCACTGGAAGGAGCACCTCGCAACGCTCGACGCGCTGCGCCAGGTGGTGTTCCTGCGCGCCTACGCCCAGAAGACGCCGATCAACGAATACAAGCAGGAAGCCTTCGGCCTGTTCGAGAAGATGCTCGAAGTGATCCGCGAGGACGTGACGCGTATCCTCATGACCAGCGAAATCCGCATGAGTTCGCCCGAGGACTTCCAGCTGCCCGAACTCCCTGATTTCCTGACCAGCCACATCGACCCGCTGACCGGCGACGACGATGCGCGCGCTGTGCCGGCGGGGCAGCTCTTCGGCACCTTCACGCCGCCGATGGGGGGATCGGGCGGGCTCGCGCCGGCGGGGGCGGATCCCTTCGCCGGGATGGGCATCAGCCGCAATGCGGCTTGCCCGTGTGGTTCGGGGCAGAAGTACAAGCACTGCCACGGCACGCTGGCCTGACGGCCCAAATGGACGGCTTTCCCGAACCTGCCTGCAAGGCGTGGGCACGGGGCCGTAACGACCGCAGTTGAGCAGATAAGGGCTGCGGCGATGGGCGAGGGTGCGAGCACCGGCAAGCGAAGGGCCTTTCCCGCCCTCGTGCGCTGGGGATCGCTCGCCCCCGTCGCTGCCGCCTGTCTGCTTTCGTTCGTGTTTGCGCCGCCTGCCGCAGCGCAAACAAGCACGCCGTCGATTTCCGGACCGAGCCGGGAGGAACTGGGCGGGATAACCCGAGCCCCGGCCGGTCAGCCCCCGCGCCTTGCGGTCTCGGGCGGCGTCGAGCGGTCGGGATGCCCGCTCGCCGATCCGCAGTTCGCGTCAATCACGACCATCCTAACCACCGTTTCCTTCAAGGGTCTCAAGGGCGCCACTGCCGCCGAGATGGAAGCGGCTTGGAAGCCATTTGTCGGGACGCCGCAGCCGGTTGCCGTGCTGTGCGAGATCCGCGATGCCGCCGCGACGATCCTCCGGGCCAAAGGCTATCTCGCCGCCGTGCAGATCCCGGTGCAGCGGATCGAGAACGGCGAAGTGCGCATGGAAGTCCTCTATGCCCGCATCACTGCCATCCGCGCGCGCGGCGAAACACGCGGGGCCGAGCGCAAGCTTCTGGCCTACCTCGGCCGGTTGACGCGGGACGAAGTGTTCGATCGCGGCAAGGCGGAACGCTATCTGCTCCTCGCACGTGATTTGCCTGGTTACACGGTGCAGCTTACCTTGCGCCCGGCGGGAACGGCGCCCGGTGATCTGATCGGCGAGGTCACCGTCATGCGCGAGGCGTTTTCAGCCGACTTTTCTGTCCAGAACCTCGCCTCTGCGGCGACGGGACGGTGGGGCGGCCAAGTGCGCGCCCAGGCCTTTGGCGTGACGGGATTGGGCGATGCCACCACCTTGACCTACTACGCCACATCCGATTTTCGCGAGCAGCGCATCCTGCAGGCGAGCCATGAGTTTCGTTCGGGGAGCGAGGGCCTGCTGGTCGGCGCCTCGCTGACCTTTGCGTGGACCCGGCCAGATCTCGGGCAATCCGCCGGGGGCGCCGCACTCAATGCGCGCACGCTGCTTGCCAGTTTTTACGCACGATATCCGCTGGTGCGCTCGCAGGCGGGCGACCTCTGGCTCGGCGGCGGATTTGATCTGCTCGATCAGGATACCACGCTGATCGTGCCGCTCAGCCGTGACCGGCTGCGGGTGCTCTGGGCCCGGCTTGAGTTCGACCGTACGAACATGACCCGCGCCATACCCGCCTGGCGCTTCGACGGTTCGCTGGAAGTCCGCCAAGGCCTCGCGGGCCTTGGCGCAACGCCCTCCTGTCTGGCAGCCGGATGCGCGACAAGAATACCGACAAGCCGGTTTGACGGGACGCCTGCCGCGACGGTGGTGCGCGGCGAAGTCGAGTACGAGCGTGCCCTTGGCCGGTTCTCGCTCTCGGTGCATCCGCGCGGGCAATATGCTTTCCGCAAAGTGCTGGGGTTCGAGGCCTTTGCACCGGGAAACTATACCGTCGGGCGCGGGTACGATCCTGGCGCCGTGATCGGCGACAGCGGGGTAGGGGTCTCGACCGAGCTGCGCTGGCCGCAATGGACGATCGTGCGCGGCAATAGGCCCGTGCTGCAGCCCTACGCCTTTGTGGACGCGGCCTGGGCCTGGGATCGCGGTTCCGGCAAGCCCCAGCGCCTGCGCTCGATCGGCGGCGGGGTGCGGGGCGATTTCGGCAGCCGCTTGCGGCTTGATGCGAGTGTTGCGATACCGTTAGAGCGGACCGTGTTCACCGGCCGCAAGCCCGCACCGCGCGTGCTCGTGTCGATGACCACGCGGTTTGTGCCATGGGGAGGTCGCTGATGCGCTGCCGCTTTGCCAGAAAGCCGCTGCGGTTTGCCGTGGCCGCGATATTCATCGCGGCGCCGATCATGGCGTGCGCGCAGTCGTTCAATGCCACGGGCACGATCGTGGCGGGCGCGGGCGCGATTGCCACCGGCATCGGCACGACTACAATTTCGGCTGACGCGGCCAATCTGGTGATCAACTGGTCGCCGAACGACAAGGCCATAGGCGGCGGCCCGATCGATTTCCAAGCAGTCGGCACGATAGCGGTGTTCACCAGCCGGCAGTCGACCGCGCTGACGGTGCTCAACCGCATCATGCCGGTCGACATGACCCGCCCGATTGTGTTTGGTGGCAAAGTGGTTGCGCAACAGCGCGATTCCCTCAGCGGTGCGATGAGCCCCGGCGGCACTCTGTTCTTCTACAGCCCCTCCGGCTTGCTCTTGGCCCCGAACGGCGTGTTCAATGTCGGCGGCCTTGTTTTGACGACGTCTGATCTTGCTTTTGATGCCGGGACCAGGGATTCGCGCGCTGGCAACGCAGCAGCGGTTGTACCGGAGGTTGCCGTTCAGGGTGCGACCGGCGCGGATGGTTCCGCCGTTATCGTGGCGGCAGATGCCTCGACGATCACGTGCCGTCCCGATGGTCTCTACGATGTCCAGATTGATCAGGGCACGAGCCCATCGGGTGAAGCCATTGCTGGCCGCGTAGAAATAGTCCCTGACCACCGGGTTTACGTGGTCGCAATGCCCAAAAACGATGCCATCACTTTGGCCATCAAAGGGGGCAAGGCGCTTGGCTTCGATGTGGCAGGAGCCGCGAAACTTGATGGCCGCGCCGTCGTGCTATCGGCCGGGTCGGGTGCAACCCATGCCATGATCGACGATGTGCGCAAGATGGCGGGCAGCGCCGCTCCGGCACGGACGATCTTGGCGAGCGCTAGCCTTCCGTCCAATCCCGGCCACTCCTGCCTGCATGATTTGGCCGCCACTGATGACGGCGCGTTTATCTCGGTCGGCGGGATCGGCTCTACGCTCGATGTGCAGGGCAACCGGGAGATTGCCGCGCCGGACGGCCTGGCGCTCCCCGCTACCACCGGCACCGTGCGTGACGGCACGACTGGAGAGCGCAGCGCAGAAGATGACCCACGGCGGTGCAAGCGCTGACTGCGGGTCGATCGATCTCCCGTGTATAACCACGAGGGGGGCTGGACCTAATCATCTCGCTGATGCACTATCGCATAGTGAGATAGGCCCATGTCCGCGAGTCATGGCTGTTTCTGCAACCGGTTTACATGAGGCCTTGTCGGGCCGTCGCCAAAGGAGAATGCCGCAACCATTGTCTTGATGACCGCATGGGAGAGCCCGGATGCAAATCCGGCGCCGACGGAGCAACCCCCCAGGAAACTCTCAGGCACAAGGAACCGTGTGGTCTTGACACTCTGGAGAGTGATGGCGCGGCATTTCGCGGCCATCCGCCGACGGAGAAAGCCGTTCTGTAGGGTTATGCGCAAGCCGCGCGTGATACCGAAGTGGTCAAGCTCTCAGGCACAAGCGACAGAGATGGGGAAATGAACGCCGCGCCGGTCCGCAAGGGGCTGGCTGAGACTCATTTCACTCATCAAGGAGCAAGAGCTCATGTCGCATTTTGCGGTTATCGGCGCCGGTATCACCGGCATTACCACGGCTTACGCGCTGCTCGAGCGCGGCCATTCTGTCACTGTGATCGATCGCCAGCCGCTGCCGGCCATGGAAACCTCGTTCGCCAATGGCGGCCAGCTTTCGGCGAGCAATGCCGAGGTGTGGAACTCGGTCGGCACCGTGTTCAAGGGCCTGCGTTGGATGGCCCGGCGCGATGCGCCCCTGCTCTTCAACCCGCGCCCGGGCTGGCACAAGTTCTCGTGGATTGCCGAATTTCTGGGGGCGATCCCGCGCCACGACGTCAACACCATGGAAACCGTGCGGCTTGCGATCGAGGCGCGAAAGTACCTCTTCGGCATTGCCGAACGCGAGGGCATCGATTTCGACTGCGAGAAGCGCGGCATCCTCCATATCTACCGCAATGCCGCGAGTTTTGCCGATGCTGCGCGCACCAACGAACTCGTTCGTGCGGGCGGGCTCGACCGGTTCCAGGTCAGCCCTGAGGAAATGCGCCGGATCGATCCGACCGTCATCGGGGCCTATTGCGGTGGGTACTACACCCCGTCTGATGCCACGGGCGATATCTGCAAGTTCACGCGGGGGCTGGCGGCGGACTGCGAGCGCAAGGGCGCGGTCCTTCAACTCGACCGCGCCGTGCAGGCGATTGCGGTTCATGATCGCGGTGTGACGATCCGCACTGCCAGCCTCACCGATACGCGGATCGAGGATGTCGGTCATTTCGACGGACTGGTAATCTGTGCCGGGGTCGGTAGTCGGCGCCTTGCCGCGATGGTGGGGGACCGGGTCAACGTCTATCCGGTGAAGGGCTACTCGATCACCGTGATGATGCGGGACGAGGCGAGCCAGGCCGCCGCGCCCTGGGTCAGCCTGCTCGACGAAGACGCCAAGATCGTCACCTCGCGCCTCGGCAAGGACCGCTTCCGCGTCGCCGGCACGGCCGAGTTCAATGGCGAGAATCGCGATATTCGCGCCGACCGGATCGCGCCGCTGGTGCAGTGGGTGCGCCAGCTGTTTCCGGGCGTGAGCGTGGGCGAAGTCCTGCCCTGGGCAGGGCTCAGGCCGATGCTGCCCGACATGATGCCCCGCGTCGGCGCCGGGCGGCAGCCGCGGGTGTTTTACAACACCGGGCACGGTCATCTCGGATGGACGCTGAGCGCTGTGACTGCGCAGATGGTGGCGGCGTCCATCGACCAGGCATTGGAGACTGAGGCGCCGCTCCGGGTGGCGTGAGCCTGCGAGCTCTACGTAGTACACCGCATGCATGGCCGGGTTGCCCTGGTTGCCTAAAAGGCAGGGTTACCGGGCCGTTCTTCCAAGTGAGCACCGATCACCCGATCTCGCGCAGGAACACACGTCATGCTGGTCAAGCAAGCTCAAGGAACCGAGGCCAATCCGTGGGGCGCCGCGCCGCGCGGTCCGCTGATCACCGCGACTTATCGGCGCGGCGTCCTGCGCGCGAAAGTGACCTTGAGCGACCTGACCTGCCGCTCCGCCCAGATCGATTCGATGGAAGCATTGAAGCCCGGCATGATGGTGTGGATCACCCTGCCAGGTCTTGAGGCGCGACCGGCCATCATTGAATGGACGAGCGGTTTCACCGCCGGCTTGCGCTTCGAGGCGCCGCTGCACCCCGCCGTGCTCGACGCAATCCTCGACGGGCGCATCGGCTCGCTCCACTGAGGAGCGCAAGCTGTAGGGTGGGGGTGGCTCCCTGAGTAGGATTCGAACCTACGACCACTCGATTAACAGTCGAGAGCTCTACCGCTGAGCTATCAGGGACCAGACCCGGTTGCCCGGGGCAGGAGCGGGCTAATAGCAGGCGTTTCGGGTTTGGCAAGCGCCTGATTGCCCAAAAATGGGCACAGCATTCAGACCAGGAACTGCTCGGCGAAAATCCGCTCGTCGAGGCTCCGGCCTTTGTCGAAGAGGAGCGTCAGCCGATGGTCGCGCGCAGCGCTCACGCGCACCTCGCTGATGTCGCGCACTTCCTTCTGGTCCGCCACCACCGAAACCGGGCGCTTGGCCGCCTCAAGCGAGCGGAACAGGATTTCGCAACTCTCCGGCAGGATCGCCCCGCGCCAGCGCCGGGGGCGGAAAGGGCTGATCGGGGTCAGGGCAAGCATGGCGCTGCCCAGCGGGAGGATCGGCCCGTTGGCGGAGAGGTTGTAGGCGGTCGAGCCTGCCGGCGTTGCCACCAGCACCCCGTCGCACGAAAGTTCGGGCATGCGCACCTTGCCGTTGACCGAGACTTCGAGCTTCGCTGTCTGGCGGGTTTCGCGCAGCAGCGAGACTTCATTGATCGCCCAGGAGGAAAACTGCTCGCCCGTCTGCGTAATCGCCTCCATCCACAGCGGTGCCACCGCCACGCCGCGCGCCTTGGCGACGCGTTCGGCTATGGGGCGAGTGGCCTTTTGCCGGTTCATCAGGAAACCGACCGTGCCGAGGTTGAGCCCGTAGGCGGGAATCACGCGGCCGAAATCGAGCATGTGGTGCAAGGTCTGTAACATAAATCCGTCGCCGCCGAGCACAACGGCGATGTCCGCCTCCTCGAGCGGGACCCAATCGTGCGAGGCCGTAAGCGCAGCCTCGGCTTCCTGCGCGCGGTCTGTGGGAGAGGCAAGCAGCGCCAGCCGGGGGCTATCGGGCATTGGTTAAGGCTCTCCTCGCGCCAGCGCCTGATATTCGGCGTCTGCCGCGCACCTGATATGGAGCGACCCAAATCGGTGCAATGCCAAATGGCAAAGCAAGGATGATTTCGCCGATCCAATCGCCTAAGAGGGCGGCGATGACCGGCCCCGTGCTCCTTTCCGGCGATGATCGCGATGTCCTGACGGGCCTTCCCGGGCTCGAAAGTGCGGCGCATTGGCTGGAAGGCGCCGGCGATACCGGCTTCGTCCAGGCGATGATGGTAAGTCTCCAGCGGCTTCCTGCGGTAAACCTGGCCTATGGCATGGCGGGCGGGGATCATGTGCTGGTCGAAGTCGCGCGGCGGCTCAGGGATTTCGTGGCCGACGAGCTTGGCCCGCAGGCGCTGGTGGCGCGCGCGGCGGGGGGCGCGTTCCTTGTCGCCTCGCGCGCGGCCCTGAGCCGGGAGCGCTGGCAGTGGCTGGCCGAAGCGCTGGGGCGAGCGATTGCGCGGCCGCTGGTGGTCGATGGCGAGCGGCTGAGCCTGGCGCCGCGCATGGCGCTGCTGCGCGGACGGCAAGGCGAAAGCGGCGCAGCGCTGCTCGACCGGCTCGACCAGGTTTCGGGCGATCTGCAAAGGCGCAGCGGGCGGCGCGTGCTCTGGGCCGATGGCAGCCATCCGGCCCGCGGTCGCAGCGCGGCGAGCCTTGAGGGCGATCTTCTCGGCGCGCTTCACCGTGACGAGATCGCGGTGCTGTTCCAGCCGCAGTTCAATGTCGGCACCGGCACGCTGGCAGGGGCCGAAGCGCTGGCGCGGTGGGAGCATCCCAGCTTTGGCCGGATCTGCGCCGAAACGCTGTTTGCCGTGGCAGACCGGGGTGACCATGTGGCGCAGCTTTCGCGCCACATCGGCAAGCGCGCGCTTGCGATGGCGGGGGCCTGGCCGCAGACTGCCACGATGCCGCTCCGCCTCTCGCTCAACGTCACGGCGGAGGACTTCGCGGTTGGCGACTTTGCCGGGAGCCTCAAGGCCGCGCTGGTGGCCAGTGCGTTCCCTGC
>CAILIO010000121.1 GCA_903834285.1 uncultured Sphingomonadales bacterium
GCGCGCGCAGCCAGATGTTGCCGTCGGGCTTGAGGCTGAAAGAGAGGTTCGGGAAGATCGTGTAGTGCCAGTGGTCGGTCAGCTGGTCGTCGTGATAAGTCGAGAAGTCGAAGCCCTTTTCGGCGCCCTTCTCGCGCTTGGCCTTCTGCAGCGCCGCCCGGATCTCGCCCGTCTTGCCGCCGCGGAACTGTTCGGGGTCGAGGTCCCAGAACTCCAGCTCTTCGCGCAGCATGTCCAGCGTCTCGGCCTCGCCGCCGCGCAGCTGCTTGGTCGGCCCGGCGCCCGGCATGAACATGCGCGCGTGGCCTTCGGGATAGTGGTCGAACTGGCAGTGGTTGTAGCCGTATTCCATCACGAACTTCGTCTGCGGGTGGACGAAGGGCACGTGATAACTCTCGTTGAAATTGTCCTGCACCAGCTTCCAGTTGAAGTTGCCTTCGATCGTCACCCAGTGCGTGCGCACCATCGCGTCCATCGGATAAGTATCGATCTGATCGGCAATCGGCCCCATGAACTGGCGCAGCGGCGCCGCGTCCTTGTCCATGTTGATCCACACGAACCCGGCCCAGGTCTCGCATTTCACCTCGACGAGGTTGAGCTTGCCGCAGGGCGAGCCCTGCACGAAATCGGCCTCGTCGGGCACGACCTTGAGCTTGCCGGTGAGGTCATAGGTCCAACCGTGATAGGGGCAGACGAGCCGCTTGGAATGGCCCTGTTCGCCCACGACCACCGGCATCGCGCGGTGTTGGCAAACATTGTAGAACGCGCGCACCGCGCCATCGTCGCCGCGCACGCAGACGATCGTCTCGGGTCCGAAATCGGCGGTCAGCCAGTCACCCGCATGCGGAATCTGCGCCTGCGTGCCCGCTATCTGCCAGGTCCGCGTCCAGATCTTGTCCCACTCGCGGTCGGCCCATTCCTTCGAGAAATAGCGATCGGGCGTGATCGGCGCGTTGCCCAGCGGCGGATCGGCGAGCGGCGAAATATCGGCCAGCGAAGTGGCGCGGGCGCGGGCGAGTTCAGCTTGCGTGATCATGACATGGTCTCCTGTTTCAGGCACCTGCAAAGTGAGGATATGATGGATCGGCGTGACCGCGCATCCCGAAGGCATAGCCCGGCATGGCAGCGCGGTCCCACATGTCGGTCGATGGCGCGACGGTACTCCAGTCATAGACCGCGTGGCGATGCGAAATCTTCCACTCGCCGTCGCGCCGCTCGAACCGGTCGAGATAGCGGCCCGCCGCGACCATGAAGTTGTCGCCGCTCTCACCCGGAATGTGATGATGCGCGATGAAATAGGCCTCGCCCTGCGCCTTGTCGCCGTCCACCTCGATCAGCACATTGCCGATCACATGCTGCGTGCGGCGCATTCCCGCGAGCACTTCCATCACCCAAGGCACGAAATCGGCGGCCGTGCCCTGATACATTCCGTGATCATCGGTTGCATCGGGGTGGAACACCGCGCGGACCAGATCGGCATCGCAGCGGTCGATCCCGCGCGCAAGCCGGTGGACCAGTTCGGTGCAGGCCATCTTGTCGAGCAGCAGCGCCACGCGGGGGTCGAGATCGGCGGCCATCGGTTCAGTCTCCGGTGTAGAGGGGGTCATCGGGCAGGCGTTTGCCGTGGCGGGTCAGCGTGCCATAGAGCGGGCCGTCCCACTGCGCGGTCGAGGGCCCATTGCGACTCCAGTCGAGCACATAGCGCCGGTGCAGCAACCGCCAATCATCGCCGCGCCGCTCCAGCCGGTCGAGGTAACGCCCGCCGACTTCCATCTCAAACGGACCTTCGGGCCCATCCACTTCGTGCCAAGCGCGGCAATAGGTTTCCGCTGTCGCATGCGCGCCATCGATATCGATGAGCATGTTGCCCAGAAAATGCTGCGTCCGGCGCATCGCAGCAAGCGCGGGCACGACGCCGTCCGACCACGCGAGCGCATTGATCTCGCCGGTGCCATAATCGGCCACCGCTTCGGGCCACCAGACCTCGCGCAGAACGGCCAGATCGCAGCGGTCAATCCCGCGTGCATAGCGGCTGAGCACGTCCATGATCGCCAGCTGGTCAGCCAGCTCTTCAGGATATAGCTTGCTCATCGGACTCGCATCTCCTCACGGCGGCAGCTGAGATCGTGCGGCGCCCTCGCGCCCCACGGAAACATCGTCTCGCCCCCCGGCAGATCGGCCGCCGGTTCGTCACGCACCCAGTCGACCAGTTCGCTGCGATGCGCGATCTTCCACACGCCGCCGCGCCGCTCGTAGCGATCAACATATCGCCCCGCGACGAACATGTCCCGCTCGCCGCCTTCCGCAACAATCCGGTGGTGCGCCTGAAAATAGACCTCGCCGAAGGCCAGATCAGCGCTCTCGAAATCGATCCGCACTTGCCCGAGCATATGGTGGTTCGCCTTGTGCGGCGCCAGCACGCGCTGCGCAAACTCCACGAACCCCGGCGCATTGCCCTGCCAGCCTGCGCCGTAGTCGGTCGTCGCATCCTTGTGAAACACCGCAATATGCAGCGCCGGATCGAGCCGGTCCTGCGCGCGCATATAGTCGCAGCTCAGGTCATAAATGGCCTGCCACGAAACGAGGCGATCAATCGGGTCCATCATCAGTCCCTTTTTAGATACTGATCGATCGTCTGGTGGAACTGTCGAATTCGCGCTTCCTGATAGTTCCCCAGTGTCTGCCCGCGCTTTGCCGATCCCAGAAAGCCCTGATACTGCAGCGCGAGATTGTCGGTATCCTGATCATAGACCCCGCCCAGCCCCGGGTTCATCCCCGGCGCCTCGGCATAGGATTGTGCGACCGTCAGCCGCACCGGCTCGGGCGGATGCTCGACGGGCGTTCCCGGCGGCACCAGCTTGAGGAACATGAGATCGAACAGCGAGCGCGAGGGATCGTTACCGATGGGGCGGAAGCGGTAGATCATCGGTAGCGAGACGCCGGGAAACAGGCACATGTTCGGGAACAGGTGATATTCGATGGAATCGAGCATCTCGCTGTCCGAATACTGATCGAGCGGGACCCCCAGATCGGACGACATCTGCTCCCGCAGCAATTGTGCAGCATAGGAGCGAGCCGTTCGTCCTTCGGGCAGCGGTCCGCCGCCGACACGAAGCTTGTCGAACAGTTCCGCCTCGGTCTGTGTGCCCGTGTAATGCGGGCTCGCCACGCCGATGGTGTGCACGAAGCGCGTCACATGATCGCTGAACAGATCATACTGCGCATTGGCATCGGCCGCCGTCGGCAGTGCCTGCGCATGCGTTTCGTAGACGTGGTAGGCCTCGAGAAATGCCTCCTGCGCCGCCTTCCAGTTGGTCGGCAGCTCCTTCTGCAAATGCAGCGAAATCCGCCGGTCAGCGAGGTCCCATCGGCCCGAGAAATGCTCGGCGAGCGGCCCCAGCTGCTCCTTCAGCGGCCGCGCATCGGCATCGAGGTTGATGAAAATGAACCCCCCCCAGGTTTCCATCCGCACTTGCGGCAGTTGGAATTCCTCGTCCTTCACATGCGGGAAATCCCACCGGCACGGGAGGTGCGAAAGCTCGCCTTCCAGCGACCAGCGCCAGCCATGGAACGGGCAGCGGATTTCCACCGCATTGCCGCTCGTGTCAGACCGCTTGAGCTGCGTGCCCCGGTGCAGGCACACGTTGCGATAAGCGCGGATCTCGCCGTCATCGCCGCGCACGATAAGGATCGACCACGGCCCGATGTCATAAGTGATGTAATCGCCCGCCTCGGGAATGTGCTCCTCGCGCGCCGCCCATTGCCAGGTGCGCGCCCACAGGTGGGTGAACTCGCGCGCCATGAAATCGGGAGAAGTATAGCGGTCGTAATCGATGTCCGCATCGCCGGCGAAGGCATAGGCCTCGGCGATCAGCGCGGGCGGCACGTCTTGCCCGTCGGCCAAGATGATGTCGCGCGTGCTCGGACCGGGGCAGCGCGCTGCACCGGGCTCCGATGGGAGAGGCAGACTGGTTTCAAGGTTCATGCCCTCAAGCTCCTCTTTGCCCCTCCCTGTTCGCGATCAATACCGGAAGGTGGCCTGCAGCCGCACCGTGCGCGGCATCGCACCATACCCGATAATGTCGCCCAGCGTCGCAGCATTTGTGCCAGTGCCCGCCCCCGTCAGCGGCGCGGTGCCGCCGCCGATGAAGTAAAACTTGTTGGTCAGGTTCTTGCCGATCACGGCGAGCTGCCAACGGTCGTTCTCGGCCCCGATCCTGAGCCCGGCATCGAGCACGGCATAGGCGGCCTGCCGGGTATTGGGATCGCCGAAGCTCGAACCCAAGTACGAGCTCGAGCTGCGCGTATCGATGTTGCCGCCGAACTTCATGCCCTTGCCGATCGCGGTCTCATATGAGAGGCCCGCAGTCGCGGTCCATTCCGGCGCGGCCGAGGTCGGCGATCCGGAGAGATCCTGCCGCGGCTGACCATCCGCCGTCGTCAGCGAGCAACCCGCCGCAATGCTCTGGCCCGACCAGCACGGCGAAATGAAGTTGATGTAGCGCGCCTTGTTGTAGTTCAGCGTGCCGTGGAGCGAGAGCCCGGGAACGCTGCGCGGCGCATATTCCAGCTCCAGCTCGACCCCCTTCGAGCGCGCTGCACCGGCGTTGTAGGTCACATAGGCAAAGACCTGCGAGTTGAAGTAGTCGATTTGCAGGTTGGTGTACTTGTAGCTGTAGAGCGTCAGGTTGGCGCGCAGCTGGCGATCGAACAGCGTGGTCTTGATCCCCGCCTCGAAGCCGCGCCCGCGTTCCGGATTGAAGGCGAAGTCCGCCACGGGATTGACGGTCACCTGTGAGGAGTTGATCGCGCTGTTGGAGAAACCGCCCGACTTGTACGCGGTCTTGTACGCACCGTAGACCATCACGTCGGAGGTGGGCTTCCAGCTCAGCGTCACGTCCGGCGACCAGTCGTTGAACGTCTGGTCGGCGGTCAGCACACCGTTCGCGGCCGCGCTCTTCGGGCGGAAGATGCCGGTCAGCGCCGGGTTCACGTAAGGCTGGGTGAAGAAGCTGCTCTTGGTTTCGTGGGTATAGCGCACGCCGGCGGTCGCCTCGAGCGAGGGGATGATCTTCCAGATCGCCTGTCCATAAGCTGAAACCGTCTCGCCGTCGGTTGCCGAGTCCTTGGCATAGGCGACATAGCGCATGCCGGTGGGTGCGGCGGAGTTCTCGAGCCCAGCGAACAGCACGGTCTGGAAGAAGGTGCGCTTGGTCTTCTGGTAAAGGCCGCCGACCATCAGGTTGACCGGCGCATCGAACTTGGTCAGCGCCCGCAGTTCCTGGCTGAACGCGTGGTAGCTGGCGTTCTCCGTTGCCCAGACCGGGCCGCCGAGGAAGTCGCAGTCGCAGCCGAACTTGTTGTTGTTCCAGTTGTAGTTGGTGACCGAGTTCAGCGTGACATTGCTCATGTCGTAGTTGATCGTGCCAGTCGCCTGCCACGACTTGTAGGTATTGTAGAGGTCGCCGTTGCTGCGGCCATAGGGCGTCGCCTGCGCGATGTCGGTGGGGAAGTTGTTCTGGTAGAGCTTGAAGCCGCCATCGCACTTGTAGGCCGGATTCAGCGCCGTCGCGCCGGTCGGGCAGCGCACGGCCGAATAGTTCCAGCCGTTGCCGATCGTGTCGTTGTATGAACCCGAGGCCTTGAGCGTTGCGGTGAGACCCGTGCCACCATCGTATTTCAGCGTGGCGCGGCCGATCAGTTCGCGTTCTTGCGGCTGGTCCAGCGCGGCGGCGGCGGCGGTGTGCGGGTTGACCTTGCCGGTCGCGACGTCGAACGTGTTGTAAGCCTGCGAGCCGGCCGCGTTGCGGTAGAACCCGCCAAACATCTTCGAACCGCGCACGGCAAGGCGCAGGCCGAGCGTGTCACTGAGCGGGGTCGAATATATCAATTCGCCGTAAAGCTGCCGGGCGTTGAGTTCATAGCCAACGCGACCGATGATCTCGCGCTCCTTGCCGGGATCGGCGGTGGTCAGGCTGATCACGCCAGCAGTGGCATTCTTGCCGTAGAACAGCGCTTGCGGGCCCTTGAGGATCTCGACCCGGGCCAGGTCGAAGAAGCCCTCGTTGATGACGCGGCCCTGGCCATAATAGACGCTGTCGACCACGATTGCGACCGACTGCTCGATGCCGATCGAGGTCGCGTTGGAACCAATGCCGCGCAAAGTGAGCTGCGCGCCGGCGCCGTTCGATGCGCGCGCGACGGTGAACTGCGGGGTGGCCGCGGCAATCTTCTCGAGGCTGGTGAGGTCGCGCGCCTGCACCGTCGCGGCGCTGATCGCCTGCACAGAGACCGGAATGCTCTGCACGCTTTCATTGCGGCGGCGGGCAGTCACGATGATATCTTCGACGCCGCTCGACGCGGGCGTTTCAGCGGAAGCGCCGGACTGCGGCGCCGGAGCGGCTTCGTCTGCCGCAAGCACGGGGCTTGCCGCCAGCAGCGCGCCGGTCGCCAGCAAGGCGAAGGCAGCGCTGCGCGCCGTGCTCGAAAGGAAATCCAGTCGGACTGTAGCCATGTGCCGCATTGCACCTCTCCCACTTCTTTGGTCCGCCGCCCGGATTCTTCTAGGGGTCGCCGGAATGGATCAAGGGTATCAATCCCACACTTACGCTCAACTGTTTATGCGCTGTTTCAGTACTTTTGATAGGAAAACCGGCAGCTGCGCCGGTCGTCTTTGCCGGCTCCTGGCGGCCTATCCCTGCACCGTGATCCGCACCGTGACCAGAGTGCCGATTTCGACCCCCGCTGCCCGCTGGACCGCCACCTTGACCGGCAACAGATAGCCGCCACCGCGCGGAAACAGCGATGTCGTGAAGTGGACACCCTCCACCTCCGCCTTGACGGGAACGACGCCCCAGCCATAGCTGGCAAGCCGTGCCGCAAGGCGCAATTCGTCAACATGCGCCGCGGGCACGGGCACGAACAGGAACGGCGCTGGCCCGCGCCATTCGATCACGGTGCCTGCGAAGGCCGCGTCGAACAGCGGTTCCGGCTCGTGGACCGCCATTACCAGTCGTGCGGTTCGCCGTTCCATTTGCGGAATGCACCTGTCTCGGCCAGCGTCCATTCGGCGCCGAGCTTGCGCAAGCCGGCGGCGCTTTCCTGCGGGGTAATGTGGGCATGCGGCCCGCCCATGTCGGTCTGGACCCAGCCCGGATGGACCAACCCGATCACGATACCCTTGGCCTTGAGATCGATGGCCACCGACGCCATCAACCGGTTGAGCGCCGCCTTGGCCGAGGCATAGGCATACATGCCGCCCATCGACCAGGTCGATGCGCCGAGCTGGCTGGTCACGTTGATCACGCGGCTGCCTTCGCCAAGGCGCGGCAGAAATGCCTGCAGCACGCGCAGCGGACCCTGCACCATGATCGCAAAAGCCTCGTTCCACGCATCCCAGTCCGCGCCTTCGAGCTCGTTCGCCACTGGCCCGGTCACGCCCGCGACATTGTAGAGCACGTCGATTGCGCCGGTCCCGCTCGAGGCCGCCGCCGCGCGCACCGAAGCATCGCTCGCCACATCGCAGAGGTGGATCGTGAGCTTGCCGCCGGAGGACGCTGCAAGCTCTTCCAGCGCCGCGCTTGCCTTGCGCGGCAAGGCGATTACGGTATCGCCCGCCGCAACATGCTGCGCAGCAAGCTCAAATCCGATGCCGCGCGCGGCTCCGGTGATTGCGACGGTTGCCATGGCCTTATCTCCCTACAATCACAGCTTCAGCAGCTGCTTGCCCTTGTTCGAACCCGAAAACAACCGCTGCAAGGTGGCGGGGGCATTTTCGAAACCATGCTGCACATCTTCGCGGTAGGCGAGGCGCCCTTCGTTCACCCACTTGACCAGACGGCGCCGGATGTCAGGGAATTCGCTGGCCCAATCGAGCACGATGAAGCCCTGCATCCGCGCGCGGCGGAAGACGAGGTTGAAGTAGTTTTCGGGGCCTGCGGGCAGATTGCCCGTTTCATAGCGGCTGATGCCGCCGCAGATCACCACGCGCGCATTGGTGGCGATGCAGGCCAGCATGTCGTTGAGGATCTTGCCGCCGACATTGTCGAAGATCACGTTGATCCCGTTCGGAGCCAGTTCCTTCAGCTGCGCGCGGATCGGGCCAGCCTTGTAGTCGATCGCGTGGTCATAGCCCGCTTCCTTGACGAGCCATTCGCACTTCTCCGGCCCGCCCGCGATGCCGATCACGGTGCAGCCCGCGATCTTCGCCAGCTGCCCGACGATCGAGCCCGTCGCACCCGCCGCGCCCGAAACGACGACGACGTCGCCCGCCACCGGCTCGCCCACCTTGAACAGGCCGCAATAGGCGGTCACGCCCGTTGTGCCGAGGATCGAGAGCATCGCCGTCGGCGGCAGATCGGGCATCGCCGGAATCAAGCCCTCGCCATCATGAATGAGGTATTCGCTCCACACGATCGAGCCCGAGAGCACGGTCCCGACCGGGAACTTGCCGCCGTTGCTCGCGACAACCTCGACAATGCCCGAGCCGCGCATGACATCG
The DNA here is from genome assembly GCA_903834285.1 of uncultured Sphingomonadales bacterium. Classification (GTDB taxonomy): domain Bacteria; phylum Pseudomonadota; class Alphaproteobacteria; order Sphingomonadales; family Sphingomonadaceae; genus Novosphingobium. The sequence goes on from CAILIO010000121.1 coordinate 8,501, forward strand.
CCGATGGCCATCGGCGCGACGTAGTCGGCGATGTTTTCCATCCAGCCTTTCTGCGCGGGATCGAAGCCGAGGTAATGCGTCTTCAGGAGCATCTGGCCCGGGCCCGGTTCGGATAGCGTGGTCGTCACCAGCTTGAGGTCGTCATCGTTGATGGGGCGGCCACGCGGGTGTCCATTGAGCAGCCATTGGCGGGTTTCAGTCACGATGGAATCTCCGGCAAGCGTTGTGTTGGTGGCAAGACTAGCGGCAGCGCTGCAAGCGCGGACCTAGCCAATTGAATGAGCCCAAAGGGGCAGGAATCAGCGCGCCATGCCTGCCATGCGCGTTGCCAGCGCCGGATCGCGCGGATCGTTCCAGTCTTGCCGCGCCGCCCATTCGGCGAGGCTTGCCGGCTTGTGCTGGAAATGCTTCGCCATTTCCTCCGGCGCAACCACCAGCGGCGATTGGGGCTGCGCGTTGTACCAGCGGTAGAACTGGGCCATGCCGTCATAAATCGAGAGCGGTTTCACGTCCGGCGATCCTGTCACCAGGAGACTCATGGCCGAGGCGAAGTCGTCCGGCGTGAGGCTCTTGAACACGATGGGCTTGCCCGAAACCTCGCTCAGCGTCGCCGCCACTTCGTCGCCCACCAGCGCCTCGGGTCCGCCGACGCGGTAGCGCCCGCTGGGGAGATCGGGGTGAGCCAGCGCCTCGACCATGAAGGCCGCCACGTCATCGAGGCAGATCCACGAAATCTTGAGATCGGGCTTGGCCGGGTAAGCGAAGACGCCCTTGTTGACGATCCCGGGCTTGTTCCAGCTGCGGATCATGTTGTCCATGAACACGCGCGATTCGATGATCGCGTAATCGCAACCGCTGCCCGCAATCGCCGCGATGATATCGCGCCGACCGTCCATCGCCGGGCTGCCGATATCCTCCTCGGCAATATGGCAACTGGTGTGGAAGACGATACGCTTCACGCCGTTCGCCTTGCCCGCCGCCGCGATATTGGCGCCCATTGTCTGCGCGAGATCGCGGTCGAAGACGAAAGGCAGATGCGCGGCAATCGCGTCCATTCCCTTCGCCGCCGCGATCATCGAGGCTTCGTCGTAGATTTCCGCCGCCACGGTCTCGACATCGGCGAACTCGGTTCCCGCCAGCGCGGCCGGATTGCGCAGCGCCGCCACCGGGGTCATGCCGCCTGCGCTGAGGCGCTTCAGCAGCGGATGCCCCTGGTCGCCTGTCGCGCCCAGCACAAGAATGCGTGTCATCTTGTTTTCCTTACTGATTGGCCAGCCGCGCAGCGGTGCGCCCGGCGATGCAGCCGAAAGTCAGCGCCGGCCCGAGCGTCCCTCCGGCCCCGGCGTAGACGCTGCCCGTGGGGCAGGCGATCACGTTGCCCGCGCCGTAAAGTCCGGGGATCGGCTCGCCGCTCACATCGAGCACTTGCGCCGCCGCATTGGTCCGCGCGCCGCCATTTGTGCCGAGTGCGCCGAGCTTCAGCTGAACGGCATGGAACGGCCCTTGCGTAAGCGGCCCCAAGGTCGCTGCTGCACCGGGCCGCGAACGGTCGCCATAGAAGTGATCATATGCGCTCACGCCTCGCCCGAAATCAGGGTCTTCAGCCTCTGCAGCATTCTCGTTGAAGTGCTCGACCGTCTGCAGCATGGCTGCAGCATCGACGCCGATCTTGGCCGCAAGTTCCTCGAGTGTATCGGCGACGAACACCCAGTCCGGCAGCGGATTGAACGGCATCACGGGCCCGATCGGATAGCGCGCGCGATATTGCGCATCGAACACCAGCCAGGCTGGATTGTTGGGATAATCATAGGTCGCCGGATCAAAGAGGTGGAACGCCCCGGCGAGCGAGGAATAATTGATCGCCTCGTTGCAGAACCGCTTGCCCGCCCGGTTGACCAGCAGGCTGTGCGGCAAGGTGCGCTCGATCAGTACGGGCGCCGCGCGCTGCTCTCCGCCCGGCCAGTGCGCCCCGCCGATCGAGAGCGTCGGCACCCACCACGCCGAAGTCATGTTGCCCAGCCCCGCGCCGACCGACATCGCGAGCTTCAGCCCATCGCCCGTGTTCCCCGGCGGCGAGGCCGGCATATCGAGTGGGCCGCGCAGGAAGGTCCTCTTCAGCGCCTCGTTCCACTCGAACCCCCCGGTCGCGAGAATGACGCCCCGGCTCGCACGAATGCTGCGGCCTCCCGCAAACGCCACACCAACAACCCGGCCATCCTCCACGATCAACCGCTCGGCCCTGAGGCCCAGCTGCGGCTCGATCCCGCGCGCGAGGCAGGCCGCCAGCAGCCGCCCGACCATCGCCTGCCCAAACCCGCGCAAATCCGCATCCGAGCGCCGCTTGAGCTCTGCCGGATCGACAAACCCGCTGCTGCCGCCCAGCGGCGTTTCGCGCAGCATCATGCGCTGGACCACTCCGTCGCTGAACACCTTTTCGGCCCAGGGCCCCAGCGAGGTGAAATCGAACAATTCGTTATCCAGCGCCCGCCCGCCTGCGGGCTTTGCGCCGGGTCGGTCGAGATAATAATCGGGGTAGCCCGGAAGGATGCTGACCTCCAGCGCGCCCGCTTCCTCCAAAAACGCCAGCGCGCCGGGCGCTTCGCGCACGAAAGCGCCCAGCACTTCGGGTTCCATCTCGCCGTGATTGAGGCTGCCGAAATAAGCGAGCGCATCGGCCTCGCTATCGGCCAGGCCGGCGGCCTGCATGCGCGGATTGTTTGCCGCCCAGATGATCCCGCCCGAAACCGCCGCCGTGCCGCCCAGCCGCTCGCCTTTCTCGACGAGCATGACCTCGGCGCCCGCCGCATGCGCGGAAAGCGCCGCCGCCATGCCCGCCGCGCCCGCGCCGATGATCAGGACGTCGCTGCTCTCGCTCACCTCACAGCCCCCCGGCCACATAGAGGCACTGCCCCGTCACCCAGCCCGATGCCGGCGAGACGAGGTAGAGCGCCGCCGCCGCGATATCCTCCTCGCGGCCATAGCGCTGGAGCGGGATGGCGATCAGCTCGCGCAGCGCCTCGCGCCGGGCTTCGTCCTCGGTGCGCATGCAGGCGTTGAAGTTCTCGGTCGGGATCGGGCCGGGCGCCACGGCATTGACGCGGATCTTCGGTGCAAGCTCGCGCGAAAGCGTCTGGGTCAGGCTGTTCACCCCGGCCTTGGCGGCGGCATAGGGCCCGTTCTTCACCTGGGGGCCGAATGCTGCGCGCGAGGAGGTGTTGAGGATTACCCCGCCCGCCTCTCCCATCGCCTTCGCGGCGACCACCGCGCCCATCCACACCGCCTTGAGGTTGAGATCGACTTGCGCGTCCCAGCTCTCCTCGGTGGTCTTGGTCAGATAGCGCGGATTGCCATCGGGAATGCCGCCCGCATTGCTGACCCAGATACCCACCGGACCCAGCTCCGTCGCCGCCCGCGCCGCCAGATTCTCGAGCGCTGCCATCGAAGTTGCATCCGTGGGCACCGCCAGCGCCCGCCGCCCGCGCGCGCGGATTTCTTCGGCGACTGCTTCGATATCTGCCGGTGTGCGCGCGCCGAGCGCGACGTCTGCGCCTGCTTCGGCAAGAGCAATCGCAATCGCCCGCCCGATTCCCTTGCCCGCCCCGGTGACGACCGCAACTTGTCCCTCGATGCGGAACCCATCCAGTACGCTCATGCTGTTTCGACCTGCCGTTCCATTTGCGCAATGCGCGGATCGTTCGGCCAGACCCATTGCTGGTCGATGACCTGCTCCACCGCGAGATGCGCGGGGACCCGGTTCAGCCCGATCATCTTGTCGCAAGTCTGGTGGAAGCTGTAGATGCGCGCTTCCTGATAGCTCAGCGGCACGGACTTGAAGCCGTCGCTTTCCATCGATTTCTGGATCGCTTCACCGAACTGGGTGTCTTCCTGAATGATCGGGCTCATCTCGCGCCCGCCCTTCCCGTCGGGCACAGTCCAGAGATCCGGCACCGGGCCATCGCCCCAGTCGAGCGCCATGGTGATCAGTTCGAGCCGGGTGGTATTCAGCGAAGTTGGCCAGAAGATCAGCGGCGGAATGAAGAAGTTGGAGAGCGGCGAGACCCAGTTGGGGAACATCGTGTAGCTCTGCGTGGTGGTGCGCCCCAATTCGCCCACCGTTTCGATCGACTTCCATTCCGGCGGGTTGTCGATCGCGCGCACATGCTCACGGTTTGTGTTTCTCGGCGCCGGTGCGATCATCCGCGCGTGGCCGCCTGGGAACATCGTGTTCACATTGCGCTTGTGATCGACCAGCGGCGCGACCGTTTCGGCATGGATGAAAGGCACATGGTAGACCTCCATGTTGGCCTCCATCGCCACCTTCCAGTTGCACTTGAGATCGAACGACTGGCGCGCGGCGAGCTTCACCTTGTCGAACGCGAACTCCTCCCACTCGTCCCAGATCGGCCCCATCCACTCGCGCAGGGACACCGCGTTGTCGTCGAGGTTTACGTAGATCAGCTTGCCGTACATCTCGCAGCGGACCGAAATCAGGCTACGGCACGACTTGTCGAGCCCGGTGAAATCTTGCGCTTCGGGCACGCCGACGAGCTCGCCATCGGTCTTGTAAGTCCAGTTGTGATAGCCGCACATCAGGCGGGCGCTGCGCCCGCGCTGCTCGGTGACGACCGGCGCGCCGCGGTGGCGGCAAGTGTTGTAGAATGCGCGGACCACGCCATCCATGCCGTGGACGATGATCAGCGGCTGCCCTGCATTGTCCCACTGCATGAAGCAGCCCGGCTCGGGCACTTCATCCAGATGCGCGGCAAACAGCCAGCTCTTCTTCCAGATATGCTGCTGCTCGAGGTCGTAATATTCCTGGCTCGTGTAGCGCCCTGCGGGCAGGTCCGGCAGATGCGGGAAGCCCTCGGGCGGAGCTGTCCGCGCCGCTTCCCATTCCATCAGCCGCTTGATCGTCTCGACCGTCTGCTGATCCATCATAAGCCGATCCTTCCTGGGGTGCCTTTGTTCAGGGATTGCCCGCAATTACCGATCTTGCGTCGTCGACGCGGATCGCCGCGCCGTTAATGAACTTGCTCTCGTCCGAAGCGAGGAACACCACCGTGTAGGCAATGTCATCAGGCTCGCCGAGCTTGACCAACGGCCCGCCGCTCACGGTTTCGGGATCGCGCATCAGTGCGGCCTGCCGGCCCACCTCGATCACCATCGGCGTCAGGATGCCGGCGGGATGGATCGAGTTGCAGCGGATGTCGTAACCCTGCCGCGCGCAATGCACCGCTACCGCGCGCGTCAGCCCCTCGACCGCGCCTTTTGCTGCGCAATAGGCCGCCACCGCGCTCTCGCCCTGCACCGAGGCGATCGAGGCCATGTTGATGATCGAGCCGCCGCCAGAACCGCCATTGTTTTCCTTCATCACCCGCACCGCGTGCTGACAGCCGAACCAGGTGCCGTCCGCACTCACCGCCATGATGAAGCGGTAGTCCTTCTCGGTCTGCGTCTCGATATCTCCGAGTTCGACCACGCCCGCATTGTTGACCAGAATGTCGAGCTTGCCGTGCCGCGCGACTACATCGTCGACCAGCGCCTTCCATTCGGCATCGTGGCGAACATCGAGGTAGCGGAACTCGGCCATCTCGCCGATCTCCGATGCGACGCGTTCGCCGTTTTCACGGTCCACATCGGTCAGGATTACCCGCGCGCCTTCGCGCACGAACATGCGCGCATCCGCTTCGCCGAGGCCCTTGGCCGCGCCGGTGATGATCGCCACTTTTCCCGCAAGACGTCCGTTCGTTTGGGCCATTTCCCGGCGCTCCTCTCAATTATGCAAGTTCCCACCAATTCACCCCGGATGCTAGGCAGACGTTACTAGCAAAAGAGAGGGGTGGGCCTGTGCAGGTACGGGGGGCGCTGACGATGGACGAGCTCTTGGCGCGCGAAGAGATCCGCGATGTGCTCCACCGCTACTGCAAGGGCATCGACCGGCGCGACTGGCCGCTGGTGCGCTCCTGCTTTGCCGATGATCACGTCCACAAGCACGCGACCATCGAGGGTTCGGCGGATGATTTTGTGCGGATGGCGAGTGCCGTGCTGGGCACGATCCCCGCCACGCACCACAGCATCAGCAACGTACACTTCGCCTTCGCGCCCGATGGCCTGAGCGTCGAGACTGAAGCCAACTTCGTTGCCTATCACTTCATCGAGGCCGGCCACATGGACGGCACCCCCGTGCCGACCCATGGCAAGGCCACCGACTGGATCGTGGCGGGCCGCTACTGCGATCGCATGGAAAAGCGCGATGGGCGCTGGATGATCGTGCGGCGGCAGGCCTACCACGACTGGGAACGCGTCGATCCGGCCAACGTGTAAAAAGCAAACAGAACTACGGGAGAGAATTTGATGCGACTGAACGGCAAGACCGCGCTCATCACCGGTGGCTCCTCAGGGCTAGGCGCTGCCATGTCGCGGCGCTTCGTTGCCGAGGGGGCTCATGTAGTGATCGGCGATATCGATGACGCGGGCGGCGAGGCCCTTGTTACCGAACTCGGCGCCAACGCGCGCTACATCCACCTCGACGTGACGCAGGAGGCCGATTGGGCGAGCGCTGTCGAGGGCATCGAGACGCTCGACTGCGTGATCAACAATGCCGGCATCACCACCGCGGGCAATATCGAACAGGTCACGCTCGCGCAGTTCCGCCACGAGTTCGAGATCGACGTTGTCGGCGTGTTCCTTGGCTGCAAGTATGCGGTGGCCAAGATGAAAAACCATGGCGGCTCGATCATCAACATGTCCTCGCTCGCCGGCGTCCGCGCCAATGCCGATCTCGTCGCCTACAACGGCGCCAAGGCTGCCGTCGCGCACATGACCAAGTCGATCGCCGCGCACTGCGGCAAGAGCGGCTACGGCATCCGCTGCAACTCGATCCACCCGGGCGTGATCCGCACCCCGATCCTCGACAAGGTCCTCGCGCAGGTCCCAAACCCTGACGAGGTCTACGCCGGCTGGGTCGCCGTCCACCCCATCGGCCGCATCGGCACGCCCGAGGAAATCGCCGCGATCGCGGTCTATCTGGCCTCCGACGAGTCGAGCTTCACCACCGGCGCGGAATTCCGTATCGACGGCGGCAGTTCCATCTGATGAACCCGATCAGCCTCGCCTCGGGCGTGGTGCCCGAGTTCGGTCCGGTCGAAACCATCCGCGCGGCGCTGGCCGGTGGCTTCGACCAGGTCGGCCTTTGGGTCGATCCCGCGACCTGGACAGAAACCCAAACCCGCGAGGCGCGCGCTGCGCTGGCGGATACCGGCCTGCCGCTGCTCGATGTCGAAGTCATCTGGATCCAGCCCGGCAGCGACATGGGCCTGCACAAGAAAGTGATCGATGTCGGCGCGGAACTGGGCGCACGGAATGTCCTGTGCGTCTCATCCGATCCGGACATGGCGCAGACCGCCGCGCGCCTCCACGAACTGTGCGTTCATGCCGAAGGCTCGGGGATGCGCGTCACGCTCGAATTCGGCATCTTCACTGAGGTGAAGAATTTGACGATGGCGCTCGGCGTGCTGGATCAGGTCGGGCACCCGCTCCGGGCGCTGCTGATCGATCCGATCCACGTTGATCGGTCGCAAAGCCCGGTCGCCGATCTCGCCAAGGTTCCGCGCGAACTCCTCCCTTACGCCCAGTTCTGCGATGCGCCTGCCGCGCGCCCAGATCCGGCGGACTTCGGCGCTATCATCACCGACGCCATCGACCTTCGCGAACAATGCGGTGAAGGCGCGCTCCCACTCGCCGCGATGTACCAGGCATTCCCGCCCGGTATCCCGCTCAGCATCGAACTGCGCTCCAAGTCCTTGCGCGATGGCTTCCCCGATCCCGCCGACCGCGCCCGCGCTGTCGCCCAGGCTACCCGGCGCTGGCTCGCCGCGCACACCTGAATACCCCAGAGCGTCAGTGCGCGCCGCTCTGGATTGCTTCGCTGCGCTCGCAATGGCGAAAGCTTTGGGGAGACCCCGTCACCGCCCCTTCACAAACGCCGCCACATCATCGTGCAGCGCCTTGAGCGATTCCTCGTGCGCGTAGACCATATGTCCGCTGGGGTAATACTTATAGGATATGTTCGCCCGCAGCCCCTCCGGCACTGGCAGGTGCCGCAACTGCAGGCGTCCCTCGAAATAGGGTGTTGCCGTGTCGTAGTATCCACCCAGTACCAGCACTCGCAGCGAGGGGTTGGTCTTCAGCGCGAAGGCGAGATCGGGCAGCACGTTCGCTGCGCCTTCCACCGCGCTGCCTGCGCCCGGCGGGGTGTGTTTGAGGTCCCAGTCGTCCACGTTGGCAAACAGCTTGAACGCCTTGCCCCCGCCATAGCGCAGCGTGCCCCGGGCATAATCGTTGAACGCCGAGACATAGGCCGAACTGATCGCAGTGGACTGCGGATCATATTCCGCCTCGCGGCTCAGCACGTCCAGGCTCGGCCCGGCAAAGCGCGTATCGAGGCGGCCCACGGTCTGACCCGCCGCGTCGGCCACATTGCGGTTGAACTGGCCGACATTGACCCTGAGGTTCGAGCGCAGCAGATAGTCCGCTGACAGCCCGGTATAATGCGCCAGCTTGTCCGCGATGGCCTTGCGCTCCACCTCGGGCAGGTCATTGCCCTTGATCAGCGCTGCTGCATATTCGCCGGTCGCGAACTGCTCGACTTCCGCAAGGAACGGCTCAAGCTGGGCGGGGCGCCCGCCCGAAACGCGGTTTTGATACCATGCCGTCGCGGCATAAGTCGGCAAGGTCACGACATAGGGCAGGTCGTTGCCCGGGTTCCACTGCGGCGCATCGGCCCAGAAATCGAACGCAAGCGTTGTCGAGAGCAGCATGATCCCGTTGAGATCGACCGAATCCGCATTCTGCAGCCGCGCCGCGAGCGCCACCGCGCGCGGCGTCCCATAGCTTTCGCCGAAGAGGTAGCGCGGCGAATTCCACCGCTGGTACTTGCTCAGGAACTGCTTGATGAACTCGGCAAAGGCGCGGACGTCCTGATCGATGCCGTAGAACGCCTTTTCCTTGTCCTTCCCCGCGATCCGGCTGAACCCTGCCCCCGGCGCATCGATGAACACCAGATCAGCCACATCGAGCGGGCTGTCCGCATTGTCGACCACGCGGTAGGGCGCGGGCGCGGTGTGGCTGCCGTCCGCCGTCACCACCCGGCGTGGCCCGAAGGCGCCCATGTGCAGCCATACGGTGGAGGAACCCGGTCCGCCGTTGAACACGAACATCACCGGACGATCCGCAGCCGGCGCGCCCTTCTTGAAATAGGCGGAGTAGAACATCGAAGCTTCGGCCGGCGCATCATCGCCCACCGCATCGGCCTTGGGCTTTGCCGCATCGTCCCAGCCCTTGGCATGAACCACCAGCGTGCCCGCCACGGCCTTGTAGTCGATCCGCGCGCCGCGGACGGTGACCGAGCCTTCGCTTGCCACCTCGTCCGGCTCGAACAGCGCAGAAGGCGCTGCCTTCGCCGCCTCAGCCGGCTTCGCCACATCCGCCGCCAGCGCCGCCGTGCTCAGACCCAGCGTCAAAGCCAGCGCAGAAATACCCCGCAGAAACCGCATCATACGCCCCATCCACAAACAATAACCGGCGCGGGTGGTCGCACCGCGCCGGTTCCTTGTCTAGCCCGCCGATAGGTTACCAGCGATGAGTGCGATGGAGAGGCTTGCGTCGTTCCGCTCCGGATTGCTTCGTCGCTTCGCTCCTCGCAATGACGATTGGTGGGCGAATGTCCCATCTCCACCCTTCGTCATTGCGAGCGAAGCGAAGCAATCCAGAGCGGTAAACACCACCGTTCCGGAACACTCACCCCGCCGAAGGCCGGTGCGCCGTGTCGGACCAGTCCTGCCGCGCGACCCATTGCGCCAGCGTTTCGAGTTCGATGCCCGGCAGGCGCTCCATCATCGCCTCGGTGTTCACTTCGAAGGGCTTGGTCGGCGCGTTGTTGTTGTAGTTGTAGAATGCCGCGATCCCGGCCGAGAAGGGCCCCCGCTCCGCTTCCGCCATCGAATCCCCCAGCGCGCCCACCAGCAGGTCGCCAAACTCCTCGGGCGTGCAGGGATCGTACTTGATGGTATGGCCGAAGTGGTCCGAAAGGATCTGCGCGACCTGCGGCGGCAGCAGCCGCTCCGGCCCGCCGATGTTCATCCAGGTGCCTTCCATGTCCGGCCGGTCCATCGCGTGGATCATGATCTTGGCGACGTCATCGAGGCTGATCCAGTTCGCGCCCAA
>CAILIO010000122.1 GCA_903834285.1 uncultured Sphingomonadales bacterium
CGTGATAGCCGATGAGGCCGCGCGAGGGGGCGGAGAAGGTGATGCGCGTCTTGCCGCCGCCCGAGGGGCGCATGTCGATCATCTCGCCCTTGCGGGTCGCCATCTTCTCGACGACGGTGCCGGCGAACTCATCGTCCACGTCGATCACCACGGTCTCGTAAGGCTCGGTGCGCTGGCCGCCCTCGTCCTCGCCAAACAGCACGCGCGGGCGGCTGATGCCCAGTTCGAAGCCTTCGCGGCGCATCGTCTCGATCAGCACGCCAAGCTGCAATTCGCCGCGGCCCGCCACTTCGAAGCTGTCCTTGTCAGCGCTTTCGGTGACCTTGATCGCCACGTTCGATTCGGCCTCACGCGCCAGACGGTCGCGGATCATGCGGCTGGTCACCTTGGTGCCCTCGCGGCCCGCCATCGGCGAATCGTTTACCGCAAAGCGCATCGAAAGCGTCGGCGGATCGATCGGCTGCGCGTGCAGCGGCTCGGTCACGGAGGGGTCGCAGATCGTGTTGGAAACGGTCGCGGTGGTAAGGCCGGCGATCGAGATGATGTCGCCCGCCACCGCCTCGTCGGTCGGCACGCGTTCCAGCCCGCGGAACGACATGATCTTGGAAGCGCGGCCCGTCTCGACGATCTTGCCATCGTTATCCAGCGCATGGATCGCTTGGTTGGTCTTGACCGAGCCCGAGAACACGAGGCCCGTCAGGATGCGACCGAGGAAGTTGTCGCGGTCCAGCAGCGTCACGAGGAACTTGAACGGACCATCGGGATCGGCCGAAGGCGCGGGGACGTGATCGACGATCTTCTGGAACAGCGGGGTCAGCGTGCCTTCGCGGGCCAGCGGATCATCGCTGGCATAGCCGTTGCGGCCCGAAGCATAGAGCACCGGAAATTCGAGCTGCTCGTCACTGGCTTCCAGGCTGACGAACAGATCGAACACTTCGTCGAGCACTTCCTGCGTGCGCTCGTCCTGACGATCGATCTTGTTGACGACGACGATGGGCTTGAGGCCCAGCGCCAGCGCCTTGCCGGTCACGAACTTGGTCTGCGGCATCGCGCCTTCCGAGCTGTCTACCAGCAGGATCACGCCGTCGACCATCGAGAGGATGCGCTCCACCTCGCCGCCGAAGTCGGCGTGGCCGGGGGTGTCGACGATGTTGATGCGCGTGCCGTTCCACTCGACCGAGGTGCACTTGGCCAGAATGGTGATCCCGCGCTCCTTTTCGAGGTCGTTCGAATCCATCGCGCGCTCTTCCACGCGCTGGTTGTCACGGAACGTGCCGGACTGGCGGAACAGCTGGTCCACCAGCGTGGTCTTGCCGTGGTCGACGTGCGCGATGATCGCGATGTTACGCTGGGAACCGGAAACAGGGGCGCTGGCCATTGGGTATGCTTTCGCTTGCAGTCGGGTGGTCCGGCACACGGCGTTTGCGCGCCCGACCGGGTCCGGCCGTCGGGGGCCAGATCATGGGCGCGGCGCTTACCCGTAATTGTGCGCTGCGGCAAGGGCGCGCTGAGGGCAAAACGTGCCCAACCCGGGGGCAAGGCTTGCCGCGCGCGTCGTTTCGTGGCTCAACTGCGCCAACGCCGCCACGGTACAAGGACTACCGCGATGAACTGGATGCTGCTGCCCTATCGCCGCTACGCCGAATTCACCGGCCGCTCGCGCCGCCGCGAATACTGGTCGTTCGTGCTGTTTTATGTGCTGGTGTTCGTGGCGCTCAACATCCTGTTCGGCACCAACGAGTTGACCCGCACGCCCACCGGCTTCGGCTATGGCAGCAGGCTGGTCGGCGGCGGCGGATTGCTCGGCAACCTTTTTGCGCTCGCCAGCTTCGTGCCCGCGCTCGCGGTCTCGGCCCGCCGCCTCCACGATCAGGACCGCTCGGGCTGGCTGCTGCTCCTCGCGCTCATCCCCTTCTTCGGCGGCTTTGCGCTGCTCGTCCTGATGTGCCTCGAAGGCACGCGCGGCCCCAACCAGTATGGCCCCGATCCCAAGGACCCCGGCAGCGTGGATGTGTTCCGCTAAAGCGCCAGCCTTGTCTCTCAGCCACCCTCGTCATTGCGAGCGCAGCGAAGCAATCCAGAGC
>CAILIO010000123.1 GCA_903834285.1 uncultured Sphingomonadales bacterium
AAGCATTTTTACAGATTGATCGAGCGTCAGCAGAAGAGCGTCGGGAGAATGACCGGGACATGCTGACTTTCGCGCACGCACTCACGATCGCCATGGAGACGCTGGCCGAAGGTCGCCGCCGCGGCTTCGCGCCGCTGGCCTGCGTGGTGCTGGATCGTGGCGGGCACATTCTGGCGCTGCTGCGTGATGAGAACGCCTCGATCTACCGGCCCGAGATCGCCATGGGCAAGGCTGCCGGCTGCCTTGGGATGGGCTTTGGCGGGCGAGAATTGGCCAAGCGCGCAGCGGTGATGCCGATGTTCTTCAATGGCCTTCAGGCGGCATTTCCGAATGGCATGCTGCCGGTGCCGGGCGGCGTGTTGATTCGCGATGCCGATGGCGCGCTGCTTGGCGCGGTAGGCGTGACGGGTGATACTTCGGACAACGATGAGCTCTGCGCGCTCGCGGGCATTGCGGCGACGGTCCTCTTGGCGGACACCGGCGCATGAGCGGTACGCTGTTCACCGATGTGATGATCTTCGACGGAAGCGGCGCGGATCTGTTTCCGGGCGAAGTATTGGTTCGCGGCGAGCGTATCGAGGCCGTGGCGCGCGGAGATGAACGCTTGCCGCGCGAGGCGGTGATGGTGGTCGAGGGGCAGGGCCGTACGCTCATGCCCGGCATGGTCGAGGCGCATGGGCACCTCACCTGGCCGACCTCGATCGAGCGCGTGATCAACACGATGAAGCCGCTGCCGATCGAGCAGCATGTGCTGGTGACGGCGCAGAACGCCCGGATCACGCTCGATCATGGGTTTACCAGCGTCTATTCGGCGGGCTCGCTCGGCGAGCGGATCGAGCCGGCGCTGCGCGACATGATCGACGGCGGGTTCCTGCCGGGGCCGCGTCTGCGCGCCTCGGCGCTGGAGAAGGGGGCGGAAGGCGTGCTCGGCGTGCCGGCGGGGCACGATCCCACCCACCAGCGCGATATTCCGCATTTGCGCGAATACGTAGCGCAGAAAAAGGTGGATGGCTGCGACACGATCAAGTTCCTGATGTCGAGCGACGATGCCTTCCAGCCGGGCGGTTCGCAGACGCTGATGTATTCCGAAGAGGAAGCGCGGGCGATCGGCGACGCGGCGCGCGAGGCAGGGATCTGGCTCGCCTGCCATGCGCAGGGCGCCGAGGCGGTCAAGCGGGCGCTGCGGGCCGGTTTCCGCGCGATCTATCACTGCACCTATGCCGACGAGGAAGCGCTCGATCTGTTTGAGGCGAAGAAGGACCAGACCTTCACCGCACCTGCGGTCGGCCTGCTCTGGGCGCGTGCCTATGAGGCGCAGGACTTTGGTATCGGCCCGAAGGAGGCCAGCGAACTGGGCGCGCTGCGCGGGATTGAACTCGGCCAGCAGGTCATCCCCGAAATGCGCAAGCGCGGCATTCGCGTGCTGCCTGGCGGGGACTATGGCTTCCCCTATAACCCGCACGGCCGTAATGCGCGTGATCTCGAGCACTTCGTCAATTTGTTCGGCTTCTCGCCCGTCCAGGCTCTGGTTGCCGCGACGAAGCAGGGCGGCGAACTGGTGGACTGGGATGTCGGCCAGATCCGGTCCGGCTATCTCGCCGATCTGCTGCTGATCGAAGGCGATCCGACCGTTGACGTGCGCATCCTGCAGGACAAACACAACTTCGCCGCCATCATGAAGGGCGGCCAATTTTACAAACCACTTGCGCGACATGAAAAGGTCTAAGCTATGAGCCGCGTTACCGAAATCCGCTATGTCGGCTATGCCGTCACCGATCTGGCCGCCGAGCGCGCGTTCTACGCCGACAACTGGAAGCTTAAGGAAGTGAGCGAGGTGGACGGCATGGTCTACTTCGCCGCCGAGGGTCATGACGAGCTCTATGTCGTGCGGTTGCGGCAGGACGCGGTACAGCGGATCGACGTCATTGCGCTGGCCGCCGATACTGAAGCCGATGTCGATGCGCTCTTCGCCAAGGTGCGCGAATATGGCTGCCAGATTGTGTTTGAGCCCAAGGCGCTCGACCAGTTCGGCGGCGGCTACGGCTTCCGCTTCTTCTCGAAGGACGGGCTTCCTTACGAGATTTCCGCCGGCGTTATGCGCGGCACGGCGCGTGCGCTGGCCGCGCGTGAGGCGATCCCCGAGCGGATCAGTCATATCGTCATGCACTCGCCCCGCCACCACGAGGAACTGGCGTTCTTCATCGACGTGCTGGGCTTCAGGCTGAGCGACTGGCTGGGCGACTTCATGTGCTTCCTGCGCTGCAACGAGGCGCACCACCGCATTGCTTTCCTCCCCGGGCCGCCGTGCCTCAACCACGTGGCCTATGACATGGCGAACCTCGACGAGATGATGCGCGGCGTGGCGCGGCTGAAGCGGCAGAAGATCGATATCCGCTGGGGGCCTGGTCGGCATACGGCGGGCAACAACACCTTCAGCTACTTCACCACGCCGGGTGGCTTCGCGGTGGAATATACCGCCGAGCTCGAGAAGGTCGATTTCGAGAACCACGTGGCGCAAGTGATCGCGCCCGCGCCCGAGATCATGGACCAGTGGGGCATCGGCGTCGGCGGACCGCAGACCATGCCGCACCCGGCGCCCGACGCGGCGCTGTTCCAGCCGGCGGGGGTCTGATCCATGGCGCTGTTCGAGCCTTTTCCCAACTATATCTGGAACCTCTCGGTCGCCATCGCGATGGAGAACGGCGGGCGGATCGGCGAGATCGTCGACATGATCGAGCCGCTGCGCGCCAAGGCGCAAAGCGGCGCGGACGCGGGCACGGCCGACTTCATGGCCGAATGGGTCAAGATGGGCGACAAGCTGGTGAGCCTTGCCGAGGAAGACTTGGCGCTGGGCCGCGAGTTCTCCGCCGGGACCAAGCTCAAGCGCGCGACGATCTACTACCTGACTGGTGAACGGATGCAGGCGCATGGATCGCCCGGACGCGAGCAGACATATGCCAAGGCGCTCGACAGCTTCCAGCGCGGCACGAAGTTCTCAGCCGATCCGGTGGAGCGGGTGGAAATCCCCTACGAAGGCAAGACGATTGTCGCTTATTTCCACCGCGCCAATGTCGATGGGCCGGCGCCGTGCGTGGTCTATTGCAACGGGCTCGACAGCATGAAGGAAATGCTCTGGCTCGGCGGCTTCCCCGAAGCGCTCGCCAAGCGCGGCATCCATACGCTCTGTGTAGATCAACCGGGCACGGGCGAGGCGCTGCGGCTGCAAGGGCTCCATGCAACGCCGTACTCGGAAGCATGGGCTTCCAAGTGGGTCGACTGGCTTGAGACGCGGTCCGAAGTCGATCCCAAGCGCATCGGCATGACCGGCATTTCGCTGGGCGGCCACTTTGCGCCGCGCGCGGTGGCCTATGAGCCGCGCTTTGCCAGCGGCGCGGCCTGGGGCGCGAACCACAACTGGCGCGAGGTGCAGGACAAGCGCATGGCGCGCGAGGGCGAGAACCCGGTGCCGCACTACTGGGGCCACGTTTACTGGGTATTCGGCGCGAAGGACCACGCGGACTTCCTCGCCAGAAGCAACGACATGAACCTCAACGGGCACCTCGACCGGATCAAGGTTCCTTTCCTCGTCACCCACGGCGCAACCGACCGGCAGATCAGCGTGGACTATGCGCACCAGAGCTACGGGCAGCTCGTCAACTCGCCGCGGCGCGAGCTGAAGATCTTCACCGCGCGCGAAGGCGGGGTCGAACACGTTGGCGCGGACAACATGAGTTTCGGCAATGATTACATTGCCGACTGGTTCGCCGACACGCTGGGCGGGCACGCGAAGGTCTGAAGTCGGCCTTCCCGAACGGACAGGCTACTACTGCCAGTGCGTTTCTGGCATTAACCTTATGCGCCATTCGCGTGCGCAGGGGGAAATGCGCGTGCCGGATCAGAAGACGCAGATCGTTGTCGTGGGCGGCGGCGCCGGTGGCCTGGAGCTCGTGCGCAAGCTCGGTGCGAAGTACGGGCGCAAGAAACACGACATCATCCTGATCGACCGCAACCTGACGCATATCTGGAAGCCCCTGCTGCACGAGGTCGCCGCCGGATCGCTCGACGCCAACCTCGACGAGGTCGGCTATGGTGGCCACGCGGTGCGCTGGGGCTATCGCTTTTTCCAGGGCAGCATCGAGAGTATCGACCGCGAGCACCGGACGATCACCACCGCGCCGCTGCTGGACGAGCGCGGCGAGGAAGTGATCGGGCGGCACACTGTGCGCTATGACTATCTGGTCATGGCGGTCGGAGGCATTTCCAACGATTTCGGCGTACCAGGAGTGCGCGAGCACGCGATGTTCCTCGAAGACCGGCCCCAAGCGGACAAGTTCCGCCAGAAGTTGCTGAACGCCTGCCTGCGCACCAACCACTTGCACCATACCGGTAATCCCGATGCGCGGGTGCGGGTGAGCATCGTTGGCGGCGGCGCGACGGGCGTGGAACTCGCTGCCGAGCTCTACAATGCGGCCAAAGCGCTGCGGCACTACGGCCTCGAAGTGTTCGACGAGACCAAGCTTGAGGTCTCGCTGATCGAAGCGGGGCCACGCATTCTACCGGCGCTGGACGAAGTGCTGGCCTCGACGGCGCGCGATGAACTGCAGAAGCTTGGCGTGAAAGTTCTGGAGCGCACGCAAGTCGTACGGCTGGAGGACCGCGCGGTCCATACCGGTGACGGCAAGGTGATCCCTTCCGACCTCATCGTCTGGGCTGCCGGGGTCAAGGGCGCCGAGGAAATCAAGGGCATGAGCGATCTGGCGCTGACTCGCGGCAACCAGATCGTGGTGCGCCCGACGCTGCAGAGCGAGACCGACGAGCGCATCTATGCGCTGGGCGATTGCGCCTCGTGCCTGCTCCCCGGCAATGAGCGACCGGTGCCGCCACGCGCGCAATCGGCGCACCAGATGGCGAGCCTTGTGTTCACCAATCTGGTCCGCGCGCAGGCGGGACAACCGCTCAAGGACTTTGCCTATGCCGACCACGGCTCGCTGGTGTCGCTCAGCCGGTTCTCGACCGTGGGGAGCCTGATGGGCAATCTCGTCGGCGGGCGGATGCGTGTCGAGGGGCGGATCGCGCGGATGGTCTACATGTCGCTCTACCGGATGCACCTCATCGCCATTCATGGCTGGTGGCGCGGGGTCACGCTGATCCTGATCGGGCACGTGAACCAGATCGTGCGGCCGAGGTTGAAGCTGCACTGAGGGCACGGCTATCCGGCACAGCTGCTCATAACAGAGGAAGTCTCGCCGTCGCCCCGTGCTTGACACGGGGCTTGGCT
>CAILIO010000124.1 GCA_903834285.1 uncultured Sphingomonadales bacterium
CGTGCCGTTGCCGCGCTCGCAGGCGAGCAGCAACGGGGTCACGCCCAGCGTATCGGCCTGGCTAGCCTTCGCGCCTACCCGCAGCAGCACATCCACCAGCACCGGATCCTGCGTCTCGACCGCGCGCGCCAGCGGCGTCTCGCCATAGTCGAGCAGCGCATTGGCATCCGCGCCGCGCACCAGCACTGCCGCGAGCGCCTCAGGATCATCGCCTGCAATCGCACGGCTGACCGCCTCGGACCCGAGCGCCATGGCCGGCAGCGGCATGAACGCCAGCAGCAGTGCCATGAGTCTACGCACGGGCGAGCCCCGCCAGCGGCCCGGTGCTGTCGCCAAACCTGCTCGCCGGCACATCGAGCAATTGCAGCCCGGTGAGCAGCAGGTTCGACATCGTCGTGCCCTTGTCGAAGGCCAGATGCCGCCCGCCCAGCACAAGGCCGCCCGCCACGATCACCGGCAAGTCCATGAAGTCATGCTCGTTGGAATCGCCGAAGGCCGAGCCGCGGATCACCAGCGTGGTATCGAGCAGCGAGCCCGCCCCGTCGCGCGTTTCCTTCAGCCGCGAGAGCGCATAGGCGAAGAAGCCCATGTGATAGCGGTTGATCACCGCCAACTTGGCCATCTTGTCCGCGTTATGGCCGTGATGGCTCAGCATATGGTGCGAATCCGGAATGCCGATCTCGGGATAGGTCCGGTTCGAAATCTCGCGCCCCAGCATGAACGTGGCAACCCGCGTCAGGTCCGCCTGCAGCGCCAGCACCTGCAAGTCGATCATCAGCCGCACATGCTCGGCAAACTCGGCCGGAATGCCCGACGGCTGGGCAAAGCCGCCGGCTTCGGCCTGCGGCCCAGTCGCCGCGCGCTGGATGCGCTTCTCGATCGCGCGCGTCGCATCGAGATATTCGTCAAGCTTGCGCTTGTCCTCGGCGCCCAGCTGGCCCGAAAGTCGCGCCGCGTCCTCGCGAACATAATCGAGGATCGAGGCCTGCCGCCGCGCCTGCGCCAGCCGGCTGGCGGGATCGAGCGCCTCGCCATCGCCGAACAGGCGTTCGAACACGTCGCGCGGATTGGCCATGACCGGCAGCGGCACCGTCGGCGTGAGCCACGAGATGCCGTTGGTATAAGCGCACGAATAATTGATGTCGCAGCTGCCCAGCAGGCTCGCCTGATCGATGCCGAGTTCCAGCGAGGGGATCGTCGTCGTCTCGCCGAGATGCGCGGCGAACACCTGGTCCATCGAGACGCCGCAGCGAATATCGGGCCCCTCGGTCTGCCGTGCATGCGCACCCGTCAGGAACGCCGGACATGAGCGCCCGTGCCCCGCCGGCCGGTCGCCCATCGCGGCTGCCTGCGGGTGTCCCAGCCCGCTCACCACCACCATGTCGCGGTGGAACGGCTCCAATGGTGCGAGTGTGGGCGGCAGAGCGTAATCCGTGCCGGTCGTTACCGGCCGATAGGCGTCCATCGTCATGCCGTTGGGCGTGTAGAACACCGAGAGCCGCTTGGGCCGTGCCGCGGCATCCGCCGCGCGCGCAGCCGGGATCATCGCCTCGAGGAATGGCAGCGCCATAGTTGTGCCAAGCCCGCGCAGCACGGTGCGGCGGTTGAGGCTCGGGCGTTTGATGATCATCGGCTGGGCCTCCATCCGCTCGCCGCCAGCGCCACATGGGTCGGTGCGGTAGGAACGCGGCGCAAGGTGAAACCGGGGCTCATCACGATGCCCCTGATGATCGTCTGCACCCGCCAGTCATCCTTCGCCGCATCCCGCGCAATGCTGCGCACCGCAGGCATATCCTGCGGCCCGAGCCCGCGGCCCAGCGCATAGGTCATCAGCCGCTCGGTGAACGCCCGCGCAAACTCCTCGCGGCGTCCCATCAGGATCTGCTGCAGCCCGGCAAAGCCGCTGAACGCCGTTCCATCCGCCAGAACGGCGCCCGCATCGATCACCTGCCCTGCGTCCTGCGTGCGCCACGCGCCCACCGCGTCGAAGTTCTCCAGCGCGAAACCCAGCGGGTCCATGCGCTGGTGGCACGAAGCGCAGGCCGGATTGGCGCGGTGCAGTTCCAGCTGCTCGCGCGCAGTCAGCAGCTTGCCGTCATGCTCGGTCTTCAGCGCGGGCACATCGGCGGGCGGCGGCGGCGGCGGCGAGGCGAGCATGTTGTCGAGGATCCACTTGCCCCGCTTCACCACAGAAGTGCGGTTCCCATAGCTCGTCACGGTCAGAATGCTCGCCTGCCCCAGCAGCCCGCCGCGCGGCGTATCCGGCCCCAGCATGACCTTGCGGAACGCCGGCCCGCGCACGCCGTCGATCCCGTAGTGCCGCGCCAGCCGCTCGTTGAGGTAGGAGTAGTCGGCGCGGATAAAGTCGGTCACCGGCCGGTTCGCGCTCAGCACATGCGCAAAGAACATCCGCGTCTCGGTTGCCATCGCGGCGCGCAGCGGCACGTCGAACTGCGGAAACGCAGTGATATCGGGCCGCTGCTGGTCGAGGTTGCGCAAGTAGAGCCACTGCCCGGCAAAGTTCTCGGTCAGCGCCTCGGCGTGCTTGTCCGCCAGCATCCGCGCGATCTCGGCGGCGAGAACCAGCGGCTGGTGCAGCTTGCCCTCTCCCGCCAGCGCGAGCAACCGCTCGTCAGGGATCGAGCTCCACAGGAACAGCGACAGCCGCGTGGCGAGATCGTAGTCTGAGACACGGTAGGCGCTACCCGCCTGCCCGGCAGGCGGCGGCGTTTCCACCGCAAACAGGAAGCGCGGCGAAACCAGCAGCGCCTCGATCCCCGCCTCCACGCCGCTTTCAAACCCGCCGGCCGCGCGCTCGCCTTCATAGATCTTGATGAGCGGCGCCAGCTCTGCCTCGCTCACCGGCCCGCGCCAGGCCCGCCGGGCAAGGCCCGTCAGGATCCGCCGCGCACAAGGCGCTTCCTCCGCCGCGCGCTTGGGTTCGCACACAAACACCGCGCGCCGGCTGGCAAGATCATGATTGCCGCCCGCATCGAACGGCCCGGCTACATCCAGCTGGAGCACATCACGCGGAAAATTGTGCTGCGAATAGCGCGCATGCACGCGAAACGAAGGGACGGTCATGGTTCCCGCCCGCGCCCCGTCCACCCACACATCGAGCGGCAGGTCGACCGGCTTATCCAGCGGCAGCGGCACATAGTCGGTCGTGTTGCGCAGCACCTGCACTGCTTCATCCGGCCAGGTCTGCCGCCGGAACGAGACTGCAAGCCGGTGCACCCCCGCCTTCATCGGCACGCGCAGAGCAAAGCGGTCTTCCGGTAGCCGGTCGCTTTCATTGTTGGTGTTCGAATTGAGCCAGACCGCGATGTCATAGGCCCCGTCCCAGCGCGCCGTATAGCGCACCGCTGTCCCCCCGCGCGAGGCCAGCGGCAGGTCTGCCCCGGCCCGCTCGTTAAAGGCCGGAATGCCCGAATTCATGACCGAGCCGTCCTTAGCCACCTGCCAGCTCGTCACGAAGTCGCGCTTGGGAACAAGGCCGGTCGCAGCCCTCGCCGCCTTTCCCGCCACGGCGACATAGCGCTCCATCAGGGTGGGCGACACGCTCAGCACATCGGCGATATTGTCAAAGCCAAAGCCCGAATTGTCTGGCGGCAGCGCGGATGCGAAATCGCCCTCAACCCCCAGCAGATCGCGCAGGGCATTGGCATATTCGCGCCGATTGAGCCGCCGCACCGGAGCCGCGCCGGGATCGGGATTCGCTGTTACGTAACGCGCGCGACCCTCATCGAGCCACGAGACGAAGTCCGCCCGCAGCGCCGGATCGGGCTGCTTTTTCGAATGCGGCGGCATCTCGCCTGCCGCCACACGCCGCAGGATCTTCTCCCACGCCTCGGCATTGCGGCCTGCCGCGATATCGCCGGCCTTCAGCCCCTCGACCGAAAGCCCCGCGACATGGTCGAAATCATTGTGACAGCGCGAGCAGTAATCCGCGAGCATCGGCTCGACCAGCGCCGCTCGCCGCTCCTCCAGCGCAGGCTCTGCCGCCGTCGCGGCCGTCTCGTTGGCAGCGGCATAGAGGCACGAGCCCGATACCAGCGCGCTCAGCGCCAGCATGCCGCGCCCGAAGGAAACCCGCCGCAAAGCCTCGACCAAATGCCCGCCCCTGAAACTGCGCTGTCTCGCTTGATTACACCAGCATGACAGCAAGACCACAGACCTATCTACCGCAGTGCAGCACGTCCATTGCCATAAACCGGACAGGGGGGCGCGCATTTGCGCGCAGGGGGCACGGCCATTTTCCGCAAACCATTTTCCTACATGGACTTATGCCGCTATCTGGACCGGCGTCCCCACTTTCCCCGAAAGGACGCGCCTTTGCCCGGTCAGCCGCGCCCCACCGCGCCCCGCCGCTATATCTCGCTCGCCCGCCCGACATTTCTCTATGTCATGTACGCGATGATTCTCTGGGCCATCCCGCTCGGCCTCCTCGGCGCGGTGCACCCTGCTGCCGCCCGCGAAGTGATCAAGGACATGACAGCCTATTTCTCCGGTCTGCCGGAGCCGCTTTATGCGCTCTTCGGCACTGCCTACCTCGGCTACGCGGCCGCCCGGCAGTGGGGCAAAGCCAAGGGCACCGATCAGTAGCGGGGCCAATCCGAAAAATGCACCTGCTTGGTTAGTTTCGGGTAATCTTTGCCTGTTATGACCATCGGCAGCATGGACGCACACCGCCTCAATCTCGCCCATCGGCCCTTCGCGCGCCGGCTTGCCCTGGCCGGCGGTGCCGCCGCGCTGTTGCTGCTGCTGGCCGGCTGCGACGTCGACCGTGTGAGTTCGCTCGAGGAGCGGATGACCGCAGTCGAGGCCAAGGCCGAGGCGGCCGAAAAGAAAGCCAAGGCCGCCGAATCGCTTGCCGCGACCAACCAGCCGCAAGCCATCTCGCAGCCCGAACCCGTAACCCAGACCAACGACAACCCCGACGGCGATGATCCCAACGCCTCGGTCGACGAGGGCGGCGATCCGCCCCCACCGCCGCCCATGGCGGATAACGGGAAGGGCTGACCAACGCGGGCTTGCGTGTGCAGGCCCACGCTCTATCAGGGCCTCACGCAAAGAGATCGCCTTCGCGGGAGCGCCCGATGCCTGATACCGTCTTCGTCCTCAACGGCCCCAATCTCAACTTGCTCGGAACACGCGAGCCGGAGATCTACGGCTCGGCCACGCTGGATGACATTGCCGGCATGCTCGAAGATCGCGCGCGCGAATTGGGCCTCGAGATTGATCTGCGCCAGTCCAACCACGAAGGCCATCTCGTTGATTGGCTTCACGAAGCGCAGGCGGTCGGCGCCAAGGCCGTGCTGCTCAACGCCGGCGCCTTCACCCACACCAGCATCGCGCTCCACGATGCAATCAAGGCGATCCGCACGCCGGTGATCGAAGTCCATCTTTCGAACCCCCACACGCGGGAGGCATTTCGCCACAGGTCCTACGTGGGCATGGCCGCCAAGGCGACCATCGCGGGCTTCGGCCCCATGAGCTATCTCCTCGCGCTCGAAGGGGCTCACCGGCTCTAAGGCCCTTAGGGGCTTTTCCACGCGCCCTTTCGGGTTTTTCTTGCCTCTGCGCAGCGCGGCGGGCATGGAACGCGCTTGTACAGGTACACCCGCGAGGACAACAAAATGGGGCAAGACCGCGGCGACGAGAGCGCCAAAATGGCTATCGACAGCGCGCTGGTGCGCGAACTGGCTGAACTGCTTTCTGATACCGGCCTGACCGAGATCGAAGTCGAGGACGGCACACGCAAGATTCGCGTTGCCCGCACGATCACGGCCGCACCGGTCGCGACTTATGCTCCGGCCCCCGTGGCCGTTCCCGCGCCGGCCGCCGCCGAAGCGCCCGCTGCTCCTGCCGCCGAAACGCATGCCAATGCGCTGCGCTCGCCGATGGTCGGCACGGTCTATCTCTTCCCCGAACCGGGCGCCGCGCCGTTCATTTCGGTCGGGCAGACGGTCAAGGCCGGTGACACGCTGCTTATCGTCGAAGCGATGAAGGTGATGAACCCGATCACCGCCCCCGCCGGCGGCAAGATCACCGCGATCCTGGTTGAAAACGCGCAGCCGGTCGAATTCGACCAGCCGCTCGTCGTCATCGTCTGAGCGCGCGAGCCTCATGGCCATTTCCCGCCTGCTGATCGCCAACCGCGGCGAAATCGCGCTGCGCATTCACCGCGCCGCGCATGAAATGGGGATCGAAACGGTCGCGGTGCATTCCACCGCCGACGCCGATGCCATGCATGTGCGGCTCGCCGATCATGCCGTCTGCATCGGGCCGCCCGCGGCCAAGGACAGCTATCTCAACATGGCCGCGATCATCTCCGCGGCCGAGATCACGCAGGCTGACGCGATCCATCCGGGCTACGGCTTTCTTTCGGAGAACGCCCAGTTCGCCGATATCGTTGAAGCCCACGGCATCACCTGGATCGGCCCCAAGCCCGAACATATCCGCACGATGGGTGACAAGATCGAAGCCAAGCGCACCGCCGGCAAGCTCGGCCTTCCGCTCGTGCCGGGCTCGGACGGCGCGGTTTCGGATATCAAGGAAGCCAAGGCCATCGCGGAAGCCGCTGGCTATCCGGTGATCATCAAGGCCGCCTCAGGCGGCGGCGGGCGCGGCATGAAGGTCTGCAACGGCCCGGACGAGCTCGAAACGCTGATCCAGCAGGCTGGCAGCGAGGCCAAGGCCGCGTTCGGCGATGCCACCGTCTATATCGAGAAGTACCTCGGCAACCCGCGCCACATCGAATTCCAGATCTTCGGCGATGGCAACGGCAACGCGATCCATCTCGGCGAGCGTGACTGCTCGCTCCAGCGCCGCCACCAGAAGGTGCTCGAGGAAGCCCCCTCCCCCGTCATTTCCGCCGCCGAGCGCGACCGCATGGGCGGCATCGTCGCCAAAGCCATGGCCGACATGGGCTACCGCGGCGCGGGCACGATCGAGTTCCTGTGGGAAGGCGGCGAGTTCTACTTCATCGAGATGAACACCCGCCTGCAGGTGGAGCATCCGGTCACCGAGGCCATCACCGGCGTCGACCTCGTACGCGAACAGATCCGCATCGCGGACGGCAAGCCGCTCTCGGTCAAGCAGGAAGAGATCGAGTTCAAGGGCCATGCGATCGAGTGCCGCATCAACGCGGAAGACCCGTTCAACTTCACCCCCTCACCCGGCCTCGTCACCAGCTACCACGCCGCGGGCGGCATGCACGTGCGCGTGGATAGCGGGCTATATGCGGGCTACCGCATCCCACCTTACTACGATTCGATGATCGCCAAGCTCATCGTCTACGGCCGCACCCGCGAAGGCTGCATCATGCGCCTCAAGCGCGCGCTCGAGGAAATGGTGATCGGCGGCGTCAAGACCTCGATCCCGCTCCACCAGAAGCTGCTGACCGATCCGAAGTTCCTCGATGGGGACTACTCGATCAAATATCTGGAGCAGTGGCTTTCCGAGCAGGGGTGAGCTGCGACGAAACTGAGTTAAAGCAATAGAACTACTCGTCGCCCCGTGCTTGACACGGGGCTTGGCTGCCTTTGCCGAAAGAAAAAGCCAAGGCCCGTGTCAAGCACGGGCCGACGAAAGATGGTTGATTAAAAACGATAGTTCGACCAGATTAAAGCGGTGCGGTTAAGGGTGGCACTATGCTTTTCATACCGCTGGAAGACGGCGAGACGATCCAGACCGTTCCTTGATCGCGGCTACCGCGAGGATGCCCCATGAAGCTGCACTACTACCCCGAAACCGACAGCCTCTACATCGAACTCAGCGCGCAGCCGTCTGCCGAAACGCGGGAAATTGCTGATGGCCTGAATGCCGATTTCGATCAGGCGGGGAACCTCGTCGGGTTGGATATCGATGGCGCATCGGGGAAGTTGGATCTGGCGACGCTAGAGACAGTCTCACTGCCGTTCGGAACGCTGAAGGCGGCTTGATCGAGTTATCTTGGGGAATTGGCAGCTTACGCCCACTTGCGGACACGGACGTATTCGTATCAGTACGACTCAATGCCTCGCTCGATGATTAGCAATGCGACACCAAGAGTGTCGAGCCGCCGTCTGATTACGATGGGGCTGTTGACCTTTTGGTTTCCGTATATCTTTGTTTGGTTTATACAAAAGCCCTCTTACCCTAAGGTATTTCGATTTTGGCTCACGCTTTGGGCGACGATCTGGATAAGCTCCGCAATCCTCTTCTTTGCGATAAACATCGCAGGGCTCAATCCACTCGGCTAAGTCCGCTTCCCACTAAACTCGGCCATTCCCAGGTTATGCTTGCTACCCAAGAAGCTGCTCAGAACCGGACAGGCCCCAACCCTAAACCCGCCCCTCGATCGCATCCCAGATCATCCCCGCCGTATCGGTCCCGTTGAACC
>CAILIO010000125.1 GCA_903834285.1 uncultured Sphingomonadales bacterium
TGCTTGACCGCCTCGGCCGGGGTGGCGCGGTGGATACGCTCCATGTCCCACTCGCGGAACGGGCCGCCGCTTGCGGTCAGCGTGATCGCGTGGACATGCGCGGGATCATTGCCCGCAAGGCACTGGAAGATCGCATTGTGCTCGCTGTCGACCGGGAGCAGCGTTGCGCCGGTGCGCGCCACGGCGGCGGTCATCACTTCGCCCGCCGAAACCAACGCTTCCTTGTTGGCGAGCGCGACCGCCTTGCCGCATTCGATTGCCGCCATAGTGGGGGCAAGGCCCGCGCAGCCGACGATCGCGGCCATCGTGATATCCGCTGCCCGCGCCGCTGCTTCGATCACCGCTCCGGCACCGCCGGCGGCTTCGATGCCGCTGCCGGCCAAGGCTTCGCGCAAGGCAGGCAGGCAGCTCTCGTCCGCGACGACGGCCACTTCAGCCCCGAATTCGCGCGCCAGCGCCGCCAGTTCGACGGCCTGGCAATTGGCGGTGAGCGCGACGACGCGGAACATGTCGCGATTGCGCCGCACGAGATCGAGCGTCGAAGCGCCGACCGAACCTGTTGCGCCCAGAATGGTAATCGTGCGCGTCATGCGCCGCTTGCTCCCCCGCCCGTTGCCGTGAATGCGGCCCAGGCTGTCCCTGTTATGATGGCTACCGGCAAGAGCCCGTCAACCCGGTCGAACAGACCGCCGTGCCCTGGAATGAGCCGACCGCTGTCCTTCACGCCCGCGCGTCGCTTGAGCCAGCTTTCGTAGAAGTCCCCCGCCTGCGCCGCGACCGCGAGGCCGGCACCCGCCAGCGCCGCCATGCCGAGGCGCGTGGTGCGGAAGGCTTCGGCAAGACTTGGCCCCGTGGGGCTCATCGCCGAGAGCACATAGCCGGCAAAGAGGATGAACAGCGAGGCCCAAAGCGCGGCCGCCGCCATTCCGCCAGCAAGCCCCGCCCAGGTCTTGGAGGGGCTGATGCCCGGCGCGATCTTCGGGCCGCCAATGGCGCGCCCGGTGAAGTAGGCCCCGGTATCGGTGCAGATGACAAGGCCGAGCACCGCGATGAGCAGAACCGGCGGCATCACGATCAGCGCGAAAGCCGCCCAGCCGATATAGAGCGCGCCGGTGATCACTGCGGTCACCATCCGCGCCGGATCGGGCGCGATCTTCGCGGCAAGCGCGACATATTCGGCAAACACGCCAAAACCGACAAGCGCGATGAAGCCCTTAAGCACCAGACCGCCCTGCCACAGCGCAAAGCCCGCGACGGCGAGCATGACCACGGCAGAAGCAATACGCACTGGAAGATCGCTGCGCGCTGCGGCGACAGGCGCTGCAGGCGGTTCAGCGCCCTCCATAGCGGCGCTCGCGAGTGGCGTAGTGATCGAGCGCCTCGCGCAAGTGGCCGGGGGTAAAATCGGGCCAAAGCACATCGGTGAACCACATTTCGGCATAGGCCGCCTGCCAGAGCAGGAAGTTCGAGAGCCGGACTTCACCCGAGGTGCGGATAAGGAGATCGAGCGGCGGCATGTCCGCCGTATCGAGCTCGGCCTCAATCGTCGCAACCGTCACCTCGCCCTTGGCCGCCGCGGCGGCAGCCGCGCGGGCGATTTCCTGCTGCGAGCCATAGTTGAGCGCAACGGCCAGCGTGGTGCGCGAATTGTGCGCGGTACGCGCCAGCGCGTCCTCGATCATGGCGACGATATCGGCGGGCAGCACCTTGTAATTGCCGATGATCTTTAGCCGCACATCGTTGGCGGCAAATTCATCGATATCGCTGCGGATGAAGGCGCGCAGCAGGCCCATGAGATCGGAAATCTCGTCCTCGGGCCGCTTCCAGTTCTCCGAGGAAAAGGCATAGAGCGTGAGCGCCTCGAGCCCCATGTGGCGCGCGGCGCGCACCACTTCGCGCACGGCATCGACACCGCGCTTGTGGCCGACCGCGCGGGGCAGCAGGCGCTTCTTTGCCCAGCGACCATTGCCGTCCATGATGATCGCGACATGGCGCGCAGGCCCCGTGTAGCCCCCATCGTGCTGCCCGGAAGCTTCCGTTTCGGATCGAGGCGCCGGGGCCGCGTTCACTTGCCCAGGATTTCCTTTTCCTTCTGCATGGTCACGTCGTCCGCCGCCTTGATCTGCTCGTCGGTCAGCTTCTGGAGCTCGGTTTCGAGCCGCTTGCGCTCGTCCTCCGAGATTTCCTTCTTGTTCTCGTCGGCCTTCAAGGCATCCATGCCATCGCGCCTAACATTGCGGATCGCAATCTTCGCCTTCTCGGAATAGCCCGAGGCGAGCTTGGCCAGTTCCTTGCGGCGATCTTCGGTGAGATCGGGGATCGGCAGGCGCAGCGTGTTGCCATCATTGATCGGATTTAGCCCGAGACCGGCCGAACGGATCGCCTTCTCGACGGGTCCGATATTCGACTTGTCCCACACCTGCACCGTCAGCATGCGCGGCTCGGGCGCAGAGACCGTCGCCACCTGGTTGAGCGGCGTATTCGCACCATAAACGGTGACCATGATCGGATCGAGCAGCGCGGTGTTGGCGCGGCCCGTGCGCAGGCCCGAGAGATCATGCTTGAGCGCCTCCACAGCGCCCTTCATGCGGCGTTCGAGATCGGCCTTGTCGAATTTGGCCATGGCTTACGCTTCCTTCTGTACGCCAGATTTCTGGACAATGGTCTGGGTGCCCTCACCCGCCAGCACGCAGGCCAGATTGCCCTGCTCGCGGATCGAAAACACGACAATGGGGATCGCATTATCGCGGCACAGCGCCACGGCGGATGCATCCATCACCTTGAGATTGTCGGCCAGCACGGTGTCGTAGTCCACCGTAACATAGCGCTTGGCGTCGGGGTTCTTCTTGGGGTCGTCGTCATAGACCCCGTCGACGCTGGTGCCCTTGAACAGCGCATCGCACTTCATCTCGGCCGCGCGCAGCGCCGCGCCGGAATCGGTGGTGAAATAGGGGCTGCCGACACCGGCAGCGAAAATCACCACGCGGCCCTTCTGCAGATGGCGCTCGGCGCGGCGGCGGATCACCGGCTCGCAGACCTCGTCCATCTGGATCGCGGACTGCACGCGGGTTTCAACGCCGATCTTTTCCAGCGCGCTCTGCATCGCCAGCGCGTTCATGATCGTGGCGAGCATGCCCATGTAATCGGCCTGCGCCCGGTCCATGCCCTTGGCCGCACCCGCCATGCCGCGAAAGATATTGCCCCCGCCGATCACGAGGCACAGCTCGAGCCCGGTGCCTTTGGCGGCCTTCAATTCCTCGGCCATCTGCGCGACGAAATCGGTATCAATACCGAACGGCTGACTGCCCATCAGAACTTCGCCCGAAAGCTTGAGCAGGATGCGCTTGATCGGAGGGAGGCTCATCGGTCGCTGGAACTCGTCATTGGGGAGGCGCCGCTCTTATACGCGAGGGGCGGCGCGTGCCAAGGGCGCGGGTGCGCTTTGTTGGGGGCGCCCGCGCAGGCCCCGGCGCCGGGCAGAAGGCCA
>CAILIO010000126.1 GCA_903834285.1 uncultured Sphingomonadales bacterium
CCGCCGCGCGTGCCGACCACGGCGGTCGAGACATGGCGCTTGGCCGTCGCTCCGTCAGCCGACTTGGGCGCAGCGAAGATCGCCTGCGCCTGCACCAGTGCATCGCGCACCTGGCCCGGCGTCAGCGGCTTCAGGAGGTAGTCCTGGATGCCCGAGGCAAGCAAGTCGCGGTAGAGGCGCACGTCGTTGACCTGGCCGACCGCGATCACCACGGTGCCGGGCTCGCAGACTTCGGCGAGGGCATTGATGTCGCTCAGCGGGTCGCCGCTCTCGGACAAGTCGACCATGAGGATGGCCGGGCTCGCGGCAATCGAGAGGGACTGGATCGCATTGCGCAGGCCGCCCTTGTTGCACTTTTCCGGCAGCCAGCCCATGTCCACGGTGACCGGGCGCAGCACGTCGAGCGCGGCGTCGTCGCACATGAAGGCCGCGAACATATCGCGGTTGGTGTTTTTCCAGGTCGTGCTCATCGATCAGTTACCCCCGCCACCAGTGGACTTGCTGGAAATTTCCTTCAGGCCGCCAGCACCCGTGGGCGCCTGCGTGCGATAGGCCTGGATCGCCTTGGTGTTGCTCTGCACCAGCGTGGTGCTGCTACCCTTGGCGCCGTGCACGAGGTCTTCCTTGTTCGCGACCATCGCAGCCATGTTGCTGTTCACCGCGCAGCCGTAGTTCGGCGCCGTGGCGTTGTTCGTGCGGTTGTCGATCTTGTTCGACCAATCCGGGCAGCCGGGCACGCTGGCTTCGGTGCGCGAGACGACCACGCGGGCGGTGCCGGGCGCGATCGCGCCTTCGGTGACGGGGGCGACATCGGCGAGGAGAATGCCGAAGCGGCCCGCGACTTGTCCGACCGACGCGCGGGTCTGTTCCGAATCCACCGGATCATCAACCGAAACCCGGTCTCCGTAGCCGAGATCGAGGGCCTCGAGCCAAGCGCTGAGGCGGCGCTGCTCGGAGACGGCAAGGCCGCCGCCGGGAAGCGTCGAGACATCGAACACGAAGCTGGTGCGCTGAACGACCGGCTGGCGCACGCTATCGAGGCTGCGGTTCAGGTCGGCCGAAGGTGCGTTGCACGCGGCCAGCGGCAGGCTGAGCACGCCGGCGAGAAGAAGGACCCGGGCGGCGCCCCCAAAGACGAACGCGCGGTGGGGCAGACGAATGGACATGGGGTAGCCCTTTCTCACTGGATGCTGAAGCCGGGCGCAGCATCAGCGCTGGCCTGACGATTGCGGGCGGGACGCGGCGCTTTCTGCGGCGCAGAGGCCGGGGCGGGCTGCGCGGCAGTATCAGGCACCGGCGCATCGAGCGCGCCCACCTTCGGGCCGTTTGACTGGACCGTGCCGGACTTCTCCGTCGGCTTGGGCCGCTCGCTGCCGGAAACGCCATCGGCTTCGATGTGGCCGAGGATCTGCTGCAGCGCGGTGGCAGACTTGTAGCCATCGGTGGGCAGCTTGATCTCGCTCGCGTCGACCGGGTTTACTAGGTAAGGCGTGACGATGATGACCAGCTCGGTCTCGCCCTTGCGGAACGAGGTCGAACGGAACAGCGAGCCCAGGATCGGCAGATCGCCGGCGCCGGGCATCTTGGTGATCGTGTCTTGCGCGTTGTTGCGTAAGAGGCCCGCGATCATGAAGCTCTGGCCCGAGCCCAGCTCGATCGTGGTTTCGGCGCTGCGCACGGTGAGCGCGGAGACCGAGAAGCTGTTGCTGATGATCGCGCCATCGGACGAGAGTTCGGACACTTCCGGCTTCACCCGCAGCGAGATGCGCCCGTTGGCGAGCACGGTGGGGGTGTAGGCAAGGCTGATGCCGTACTTCTTGAACTCGATCGAGGTGTTGCCGAGACCGCTCGAGACAGGAATCGGGTATTCGCCGCCCGCCAGGAAGTTCGCCGTCTCGCCCGAAAGCGCGGTGAGGTTCGGTTCGGCAAGGCTGGTGACGAGACCGATGGTCTCGCCCAGGTCCAGCGCGGAGAGCACATTGAGCCCGAACAGCTTGCCCATCACGGCGAGGGTCGACTGGCCCTGCAGCGGCGTCACATTGGTGCCGGGCTTGAGCACCAGGCCAAGCGGGTTGGTGGCGGTGACTGCGGTCGGGTCGTAGCCGTAGCCCTGCACGCTGGTGCCGATGCCGAGCGGCAGGTTGGGGTCCGTCGTGAACGTCGAACCTGCGGAGCGGCCGGTGTTAATGCCATACTTGGTAATGTTGCCACTGCCGTCGATCGTGGTGATGTTCGAGCCGATCTGGCGCACCAGCGAACGGTTCACCTCGGCGAACTTTACGTGAAGGTTCACCTGCAGCGGGGTCGCCATCTTGAGGCGGCTGATCACGTTGGTCTTGTCGTCGACAAAGGCCTTGACCAGGCGCTCGGCCTCGGCGGCGTCTTCGGGCGCGGCGATCGTGCCGGTGAGGAGCACGGTGTTGTTCATCGTTGAAGTGACGATATGCGCCTCGGGCATCGCGAGCTTCAGCATCTGATCGATGCTGTCGATGTTGGTGCCGACGCGGATATTGGCCGACCACACCACGTCACCCGCCGCGTTGCTGGCGTAAACAGTGGTCTCGCCGCCCGCCTTGCCGAACACGTAGAGCTGGTTGGTCGACTTGACCTGCACATCCGCGATCGCATCGTTGGCGACGAAAACGTCGGTCATCTTCCCAGGCAGCGTGACGAGCTGGCCGCGGCCGATCGAGATCGCGATGCTGCGCGCCGGGCTGGTCACCGTCTGGGCCAGGGCCGGCGCGGGGGCCGAAGCAAGCGCCAGCGGCACGGCCAGAGCGGCCATCGGTGCAGCGAGCGTGAGCAGCTTGGATGCGATACGGGCCTTCATGGTCTTGCCTTTCGCGGGCGCAGTTTGGGCCTTGAGGGGAGCGAGGGTGGTCATGTCAGTGGTTCCCCACGTTGACGTCCTGGGTGTCCTTGCCGCGAGTGACGCGGACAACCGGGCCAGGGGCGAACAAGGAGCGTCCGCCCGGGGTCAGCATGCCGCCGGGCATGCCGCCAACCGGGAGCTTGGGGATCGCCGAGGTGATGGCCTTGGCCATCGCGCCGGCAAAGGATGCCGCGTCGGTCGGGCCGGCGTTCTTGGGCTGGAAGCGCGAGACGTCGCCGCCGGTGACAAAGCTGTTGCCGCCGCTTTCGATCGGCTTGCCCATGGCCTGCTTGATGATCTTTTCCTCGTCAGCCTTGCTGGTGCCGGCGGGGATCTTGATCTGGCCCATGGCAATGGCCTGGTCGAGCTCGCTCGAGTTGTCGGCCAGCGAGCGCAGCGAGAGGCTGATCGTGCCGATCGTCTGCGCCACCGCGATCTTTTCGGCGATCTTGGGCGTGGCTTCCACGGTCACGGTGCTGAACGTCTTCACGCGGGTCTTGCCCTCGACCTGCTCCTGCTCGGTCGACTGGTCGGTCGCGAGCACGCGCAGGTTCTTCATGATGGTCTCGGCGGCCTTCAGCGGTTGCCCGATGCCCTTCACCGTCTGGGTCAGAACGAGGTCGATGTGGTCACCCGGGAAGACGAAACCGGCCACGGCGGTACGCGCGCTCACCGGAATGGTGACGGCGCGCATGCCCGGCCCGAGCGCGGCAGCAAGGAAGCCGCGGTCTCCGGGGGCGACGAGGCTGCCCTGGGTCACCGGTTCGCCCGCCGTGATCGGATGGCGCACGACGGTGCCGAGCAGCTTCGACATGTCGGTCTTGTCTTCGGTGAAGTAGACGTCCTGGACAAGGTCCTTCGGCCAGGGCTGATAGCCCATGGCGTCTGCCGTGATGATGGTGCCAGCCGGGAGCGCGCGGTTGGCAACGAGCACCTTTGCGCCCATCTGTACCTTCGCGGCGGCCGCTGCCTGCGGCGATGCGGCGCCCGCAAACAGGCTCCTGGCAGCAAAGGCCGTGCCGATCGCCACGATCAGCGCCCCTACCAGCAGC
>CAILIO010000127.1 GCA_903834285.1 uncultured Sphingomonadales bacterium
CCACTGTGTTCGCCCCAAGATTCACTCCACCCCGTTCATCCATCAAACGGCGGGCCGTTATCGGGAAAGGTGGTTCGTCAGCCCCATCATCTTGCGGCCATTCAACGATCAGCCGGTTGCGCGCTCGGGTCAATGCTACATAGAGCAGGCGGCGCGTCGTCTCGTCCGCTTCTGGACGCAGCCGGGTCAGAAAACGCTCGGTCGCTTCAGGCGCCGCAAAGGCTGGCGCGTAGGCCAGCGTGGCGCCCTCGATCACCCGATCCAGATCGTCAAAGCCCGGGAAGAAGGTCGAGAAGGAACCACCACGCGGGTCATGTTTCTGGTCGAGACAGGCGACCACCACCACGGGCCATTCGCGGCCCTTCGAGCCGTGCCAGGTGACAATCTCGATGCCATCGGCCTCGGCGCCTGAAGGATTGGGGCGCTTGTCCTCACCCTTGATGCTCAGGCGGCTTTCGAGCCATCCTAGAAAGACATGCGCGCTCTGACCGTAAAAGCCCGAGGCCTCGCGCATATCACGGTGGGCATCGATGAAAGCGGCAGCCTCGGCCTCGAAGCGCAGCAGGTCGGCGCGCATCTGGGCGGAGTCTTCAAGCTGGTCGCACCACTGCCTCAGTCCAGACGCACGAATGACCTGATGCACCAGCACGTCGACAGGCATGGCAAGCGATTCAGGCCAAAGCTGTCCGAGCGCCGCAAGATCAGGTGCATTGATAGCTTCGCCAGCAGCAACAGCCTTCAGCGCCTCGTCCAATGGCACCGCGGAAGGCCCGAGCGTAGCGGCACACAACGCGGTGTGGGTGTCGTCCGGATCCACCGCACAGCGCAAAGCAAAGCTTGCGGCTTGCACGATGCGGCTTTGCCACCACCCGCCATCGGCCACGCGGACCGGCAGCCCCAGCATTCGCAATGCAGAGGCATAGGTCGTGCACTGCTTGTGGGAATAGCACAGCACGGCAATGTCGCGCGGCTCGAGCGGGCGCGGTTGTTTGGTGTGGCGATCCTTGATGACCACGCCTTCTTCCAGCAGCGCCTCAATGCGTTCGGCCACGAAATGATGCGGCTTGCCGCCGTTGCGTGCACCACGCTTCTGCGCCAGTTGCAGTACTTCAAGCGCGGTGTCTGTCCCTTCCTCCTGCGTTGGCGCCAGCGGCGCATAGGCATCTCCAAAGAGGCACGGCCCCAGCGCATTGACGAAGTGCATGATGCGCGGATCGGAACGCCAGTTGCGATCCAGCGGGCTGGTTTCGAACTGTTCGGTCAGCGCGGTGGTCAGGCGCGGGTCAGCCCCCTGAAAACCCATGATCGCCTGCTTGGTATCGCCGACGATCAACGCGCGCCTCGCTTGGCGAGCCAAGGTCCACAGGAAGGTGAACTGGATTGGATTGGTGTCTTGGAACTCGTCGACGATGACGCAATCGACTTCTTCCATGATCGCACCCAGGACCGCCGGATTATCACGAAGCACTTGCGCGGCGTTGGTCACCATGTCGGAATAGTCGATGACGCCAAGCTTGCGCTTGCGCGCCTCATAATCAGCCATGGCGCTTTGCGCGCCCTCGACCAGTGCGCGGGCATGGGCGATGGCATCCTCCAAAGGCCCTGGATGGCGTTCCAGCTTGTCCGCAGCGGCCATGACGGCATCGGCAAGGTCGTCGTAGCCATCTGGCGTGGCGCTGCCGCGCATGGATTTGCGCAACGAGCGAAGCTTTTGCCAGAGCTTCCAGTCTTTCTCGCCTGACGCGAACATCCGCTCGGCCGAGCGCAGGTCGGTGTAGTTGGCCCGGAAGGCATCCTTTGCAGTCTTGCTGGTCCCGATGTCGACCAGACTGCGAGGAAAAGCCGCCAGCAATGCGCGGACCGCAGCCTTCAGCCCCTCATCCAGCGTCTCGCCCTTGGGTACGGGCAGGCCATAGCCCTCGCGGATCGAGGCCTCGACATGATCGGCCATTGCCGGGTCTAACCCGCGTAGCCCCAGCGTTCGCAGCAGGCCGATCACGCCGAGCAGCGTGGCACGAAAGCTGTCCTCAGCGGTGTCGTCGGATACAAAGCTGCCCCGATAGCCGTAAGCCCCAAGGTTGCGTGCCAGCTC
Organism: uncultured Sphingomonadales bacterium; assembly: GCA_903834285.1. Taxonomy (GTDB): domain Bacteria; phylum Pseudomonadota; class Alphaproteobacteria; order Sphingomonadales; family Sphingomonadaceae; genus Novosphingobium. The sequence goes on from CAILIO010000127.1 coordinate 2,093, forward strand.
ATTGAGCGCGTCGTTTTCCTCAATGGCGCGGCGGATCAGCAGATCTTGCTCGTCCTCGGCGATCAAGCGCAACTGGGGTGAGGCGCCGCTGGCAAAAGCATGCTCGACCAGCAGGCGGCGGCCGAGCAGATC
>CAILIO010000128.1 GCA_903834285.1 uncultured Sphingomonadales bacterium
ATGGCCGAGGAACTTGGCGCCTTCGATTTCGAAGTCGTGGCCCATGCCATTTCAGACAAGATGACCGAGCGGCATCCTCACATCTTCGGTGACGTCGCCGATCAGGGCCAATCGCGCGAGGTGCGCTGGGAAGCCCAGAAAGCCGCCGAGCGCGCCGCCAAGGGCGCCACGAGCGCGCTCGACGGCGTGGCACTGGCGCTGCCGGCGCTGATGCGCGCGGAGAAGCTGCAGAAGCGAGCAGCGCGCGTGGGCTTTGATTGGCCCGATACCGAAGGCCCGCGCGCCAAGGTGATCGAGGAGCTCGACGAGCTAGCCGCTGCCCAGACCGAAGCAGAGCGGCTTGATGAAGCGGGCGACCTCCTGTTCGCAGCGGTAAACCTGGTGCGCAGGTACGGGATCGCACCGGAAGATGCGCTACGGCACGGCAACGCCAAGTTCAATCGCCGGTTCCGCGGAATGGAAGCGCTGGCGGGTTCTGATTTTCCCAAGCTCTCGCTCGACGCGCAGGAGGCCTTGTGGCAGCAGATCAAGGCCGACGAGCGGTGAAGCTCAGAGCTGGACGAAGCGCCCCAATTCGCGCGGTGTCAGCCGCACGGTAAGCCGCTGGACCGGGCTCCCCTGCTCGTCTTCGGTCTGAACCTCGGACATAACCTCGCCATGCGCGTGAAGCCACGCGAGCTTCTGGCCGTCAGCTGTCGGCACCGAGAGTTCGAGCACTTGCGCGCCGCCGGTCAAGAGCTCGCTCAGCAGCGAAACCAGCGTATCGACGCCCTCGCCCGTCTGCGCCGAGATTGGCACGACCTTGCGATCCGGGACACCGGCCGCGATCAGATCGCGGCGCATCGCGCTGTCATCGTCGGACAGCAGATCCCACTTGTTCCACGCCTCGATGATCGGGACCGAAACCCCGTCTTCTCCGATGACGCCAAGATCGCCGAGGATTTCCTCGACTTCGAGCTTCTGCGCCGAGGTGGCGGGATTGGCGATATCGCGCACGTGGACAATGACGTCAGCCGCGGTCACTTCCTCCAGCGTCGCGCGAAAGGCGGCGACAAGCTGGGTGGGAAGTTCGGAAATGAAGCCGACCGTGTCAGAGAGAATCGCCTTGTCGAGGCCCGGCAAGCGGATCGCCCGCATGGTCGGATCGAGCGTGGCGAAAAGTAGGTCTTCGGCCATGACATCCGCGCCGGTCATGCGGTTGAACAGTGTGGACTTGCCGGCATTGGTATAGCCGACGAGCGCGATCACCGGCCAGGGCGCGCGCTGGCGGCGTTCGCGGTGGAGCGTGCGGGTGCGGCGGACTTGTTCGAGTTCGCGGCGGATGCGGGCCATGCGGCCACGGATCAGCCGGCGGTCGGCCTCGATCTGCGTTTCGCCCGGACCGCCGAGGAAGCCGAAGCCGCCGCGCTGGCGTTCGAGGTGAGTCCAGCTTCGCACGAGGCGGCCGGCCTGGTAATCGAGATGCGCGAGTTCGACCTGAAGGCGGCCTTCCGCAGTGGCGGCGCGTTCGCCGAAGATTTCGAGGATCAGCCCGGTGCGGTCAATCACCTTGCGCTCAAGCTTGTCTTCGAGGTTGCGCTGCTGGATCGCCGAAAGCGCGCCATCGACGATGACGAGCTCGGCATCCGACTGCGCAATCGCGACGCCGATCTTCTGGACCTGCCCTTCACCGAAGAGGGTAGCCGGGCGAACCGCGCGGATCGGGAGCGCGAAGGCATCGACCACATCGATACCAATCGCATGGGCGAGCCCCTGCGCTTCTTCCAGACGCGATTCGGCATCCAGCCCGCCACGCTGGCGCAAGTCGGGAAGGACAACGACGGCGCGAGCGCCGCGTGTCACCTCCCCGACAAGCTCGGTCTCACGGCCGAATTCAAATCCGCTCATGCGGTTCGGCCCTGTTGCACGTTCAGGATGCCTCGCCCTCCCACTCGCCGGAGAGGTCGACGTGACCGGCGGGCTGGATGGTCGAGACGGCATGCTTGTAGGCGAGCTGCACGTAGCCCTCGCGCTCGAGCAGCATGCAGAACAGATCATAGGCGGCGACACGGCCCTGAAGCATGACGCCGTTGACGAGGAACATCGTCACTTGAATGCCCGCATCGCGCACGCTCGAGAGGAAAACGTCCTGAAGCAGTCGCTTCTTTGCGCCATCATCGTTGCTAGGAGCGAAGTGCGCGGCGGCAAGCTGCTGGCCGGGCATGATCGTCGAGATCGCGTGCTTGTAGACCAGCTGTGACTGGCCATCTCGGCGCAGAAGAATGGAGAAGTTGTCGAACCAGGTAACAATGCCCTGCAGCTTGACACCCTTCACGAGGAACATCGTGACGGGAATTTTGTTCTTCCTGAGGAAGTTGAGGAAGACATCCTGAAGGTTCTGACCCTTTCCGGCAATCAGCGAGGCCGGCGGCGTGGGCGCAGCGGCGGCTTCGGGAGCGGTGGTCGGTTCAACCTTGGTGCGCGGGCGCGCAGAGAGGGTTCTGCCGGTCATAGTGGTTATTCCTTTCGTTTTTTTTGGTGTCTGAAGCTCTGCAGCAAACAGACACGATCTGGCAGGGCCCGCACTCACCTTTTTCCGTGGTCGGCCAAGGGCCGAATCTGGTCAAAGGTTTGCGCGGCGCCACAGCCGGTCAGCAAACGTGATCCTATGTCGGGATCATGCCTTAGTATAGGGGCAAAATGGCGCAAACGGGACCTGCCCCATCCGGGAACAGGTCAATCCATCTCCTCGTCCTCGCGCCGCTCAGCCATGCCGAGGAGCTTGAGCTTGCGGTGGAGCGCCGAGCGTTCCATGCCGATGAAGCTCGCGGTCTTTGAGATATTGCCCGAGAACCGGCGGATCTGGACCTTGAGATACTCGCGCTCGAAGTTCTCGCGCGCCTCGCGCAAGGGCACGCCCATAAGTGCCGAAGTACTCGTATCACCGCCGAGCCGCGTGCTGACGATTTCAGCCGGCAGCATGTCGGCATCGATCCGGGTGAGCCGCTCGCGCGGGGCAAGGATGATCGTGCGCTCCACCACGTTGCGCAACTGGCGGACGTTGCCAGGCCAGTCATAGCTCTGCATCGCAGCGATGGCTTCGGGCGAGATCGCGGGGGGTTGCACGCCCTGCTCGTTGGCGTAGCGCGAGAAGAAGTGGTCAGCCAGCGCGGGAATGTCCTCGCGCCGCTCGATCAGCGAGGGGATCGAGACAGGCACGACATTGAGCCGGTAGAAGAGGTCCTCGCGGAAGCGGCGCTCGGCGATCTCCTTCTCAAGCGGGCGCGAGGTGGACGAGACGACGCGCACATCGACGCGGATCTGCCGGTGACCGCCCACGCGCACGAAGGATTGTTCGGTCAGCACGCGCAAGATGCGGGCCTGGCTCGAGGCAGGCATTTCCGCGACCTCATCGAGGAATAGCGTGCCGCCATCGGCCATTTCGAGGAGCCCTGCCCTGACCAGCTTGCCGTCGATCTCCTCGCCGAAGAGCTCCTGTTCGAAGCGTTCGGGGGTAATGCGCGCGGAATTGACGGTGACGAAGGCGTGATCGGCGCGCGGGCTCCACGAATGCAGCAGCCGCGCGGCGACTTCCTTGCCCGAGCCTGCGGGTCCGGTGATGAGGAGCCGGCTGCCAGTGTTGGCGACGCGCTTCAGCGTCGCGCGGACTGCGTTGATCGCCGAGGAATTGCCGGTGAAGCCATCGGCCATCGAGAGGCCTTGCCGCAGGCGGGCGTTCTCGCGGCGCAGGCGCTCGGTGGCGGTGGCGCGCTCGACGAGGAGCAGCAGGCGCTCGGCTTCGAAAGGCTTTTCGAGGAAATCCATCGCCCCGCGCCCGATCGCGGAGACCGCAGTATCGATGTTCCCGTGGCCGGAGAAGATGATCACCGGCAGTTCCGGCTCGCGCTTCTTGATCTCGTCGAGCACTTCGAGCCCATCCATCGGGCTGCCGTGGAGCCAGACATCGAGCAGGACGAGGCTGGGCCGGCGCTCGTCCACCGCGGCAAGCGCGGCGGTGCTGTCGGCCGCGGTGCGGCAGCCGTAGCCTTCGTCGCTGAGCACGCCGGCGACAAGCTCGCGGATATCGCGTTCGTCGTCCACGATGAGAATATCGAGTGCCATTTGTCGGTTCGTCCTGGGGTCTGGTCTAACGGTTGGTGGCGGTGGCCAAGGCTGCCTGCGTCTCGGTGGCAGCTTCGGTATCGAGCGGGTTGCGAGCGAAGCGCATGATCACCGAAGTGCCGCCCTCGGGGTTGGCCGCGAAGGCCATCGCGCCCCCGTGCTCCTCGACGATCTTGTTGACGATCGCGAGGCCGAGACCGGTGCCTTTATCGCGCGTGGTCATGTAAGGTTCGAGGATCCGGTCGCGCTCGGCGGGCAGGCCGACGCCGTTATCGGAAACTGTGACGGTCACGGACTGACGGTCTGCGGCAAGGCCGACGGCAATACGGCCACGGTAGGCGATGTCCTCTCCCTTCGCGCGCTGCTCGATCGCCTCGATTGCGTTCTTGAGCACGTTGGTCATCGCTTGCCCGAACTGGTGGCGATCGGCTTCGACAGCGACTTGCCCTTCGCCTTCAAAGGTAAAAGTGATGTCGCTGTGGGCCACTTCCTGCAGGAACAGCGCCTGGCGTACGAGATCGCTGGCGTCCTCCGTGCGGAAGACCGGCTTGGGCAGGCGGGCAAACGACGAGAACTCGTCGACCATCTGGCGAAGATCGCCGACCTGGCGGATGATCGTTGCGGTCAATTCCTCGAACAGTTCGGGATCGGTCTCGATCTGGCGGCGGTAGCGCCGCTTGAGGCGCTCGGTCGCGAGCTGGATCGGGGTCAGCGGGTTCTTGATCTCGTGCGCGATGCGGCGGGCAACGTCGGACCACGCGGCGCGGCGCTGGTCGAGCAGCTGGCGGGTGATGTCCTCGAAAGTGATCACGTGGCCATTGCGGTCTGCGGTGACCTTGACCGCCAGCGTAAGCAAGTCCCCGCCCTTGGCATAGTGGACAACGCCGCTGCGCTCGCCGCCCGCGACGAACTGGGCGAGCTGCGGGGCAATGTCGATCAGCGGTGCACCAATGGGATCGGCCACTGGCCCCTCTTCAAGCGGCGGGTGAAGCAGCGCCTGCGCCGAGCTGTTCATCAGACGGATTGCGCCTTCGCGGTCGATCGAGACAATGCCGGCGGTGATTGATTCAAGCACGGCTTCGATGAAGGCGCGGCGCACCTCGAGCTGCGCATTGGCGCTGACAAGCGCCTGCGTCTGCGCTTCCAATTGCGCGGTCATGCGATTGAATGCGCGGGCCAAGAGGCCGACCTCGTCGGTGCCGTTGCCGGGCTGGACGCGCATCGCGAAGTTGCCGCTGCCCACATTGCGCGCAGCGGATACCAGCTCGATCAGCGGTGCGACCTGTCTGTCGGCAAAGCGCAGCGCGACCCAGACCGCGAGTGCCACCAGCGCGAGCGATATCACGAGCAGCGCGATGTTGAAGCGCAGTTGCAGGGCGCGGGCGCGGCGGGTGAGGAAGTCGTAAGCCTTGAGCACGCTTTGCGCGCGCTGCCACTGGTTGAGCGCCAGCTGGTCGGAATTGCGGGCGACATAGAGATAGATGCCGCGCGTGCGGTCGACCGGAGTGACGGCTTCGATCCTTGCCGCCGAGGCCGTGACCACGACGGGTTCGCCCGCATCGATCCGCGCCAGTTCAGCCGGTGTCACGCGCTCGCGTTGCTCGCTGCGTGCGGGATCGACGATGGCAGCGGTGCGCAAGGTCCCGTCGGGGCCCTTCTCGATAATGGCGGATTCGTTGAGCCTGCGGTTGATGACCTGCCACGAATAGCCCTCGGCAAAGTCCTGGCTGGTGATGGGCGCCTGCCCGAGATAGTCGCGCAAGTCGCCCGCCATGGCGACGCTTTCGTTGCCGACATCGCGCAGCTTGTCCGCATAGTAGCCCCGCGCGAGGCTGTTGGCGTTTTCGAGCATCCCGCGTGAATTGTCCGAGAACCAGAACTCGACGCCGGATTGGAACAGCAGCGAGGCGAAGACCACCACAAGCAGCGTCGGGATCGCCGCGATCAGCGAGAACAGCCAGACGAGCCGGACATGGAGGCGGCCGCTGCTCCCGAGCACGCTGCGCGCCGCGCGCCGCAAGGCGAGGCGGCGGCCGATCAGGACGATCAGCGCCATCGCCGGGACGAGCGTACCGATCAGCAGGCTGGCGGTGAGGCGCGAGGGCAGCAGCTGGTTGGCGTTGTCGGTGGCCGAAAGCGCCATCCAAGTCACGGTGACCATGAGCGCGAGCGCCATGGTCGCGGTCATTTCCAGCAGCAGGAAGACATTGGCGCGGCGCATCATCACGAGAAGGCGGCGATACCACCTTGGTGAGCGCCGCATGCCGCGTTTACCGTTTTGAACCATCGTGGCGGATGTACAACACTACTGTTGCAGGAATGCAAGGCGATTCGACGAAGCCACGTAAATTCGCGGCGGACGACATGTGGCTCTGTGGTTAGGTGACGCTGTCTTGCGTTCAACCACGCGCCAAGGCGTCTTCGGGATCGATGGCGAGCTCTGACAGCCGCTTGCGCAGCGTGTTGCGGTTGATGCCCAGCAGGCGCGCCGCGCGCAGCTGGTTGCCGCCGGTGACGGCCAGCGCGTGGAGGAACAAGGGCCGCTCGAAGGCAGCAAGGGCTGCGCTATAGAGGTCGCCCTCGCCCGGGTTTTCCAGAGCAAGCCAGCTGGCGAGCGCTTCGGCGAAATCGGCGGCGGGGGCAGGCAATGCCAGACCGACGGGCGGCTGCGCCCGGTCTTGCGCAAGCAGGGGCTCGATGGCAGCCGCGTCGATCACTTCGTCGCGCGCGAGGAGCGCGAGGCGGTACACGAAATTGCGCAGTTCGCGCACGTTACCGCGCCAGGTCTGGCGGGCAAGAAGCGCGGCGCCCGCGGCGGTCAACTGGCGGCGTGGCAGGCCCTCCCCCGCCGCACGGGCAAGGAAATGGCGGGCCAGCGCTTCGATGTCGTCTGCCCGCTCGCGCAAGGCCGGCAGCGAGATGGGCACGACGGCGAGGCGGTAGTAGAGATCCTCGCGGAACATTCCGGCAACGATCATCGGCTCAAGATCGCGGTTCGTAGCCGCGACGATCCGGCAATCGAGAGTGATTTCCTCGGTCCCGCCAACGCGGCGAATGCGGCCTGATTGGAGCGCGCGCAGCAGGCGGGTTTGCGCCTCGAGCGGCATGTCGCCGATCTCGTCGAGGAACAGCGTGCCGCCCCGCGCCTGCTCGAACTTGCCGATGCGCCGGGTAACAGCGCCAGTAAAGGCACCCTTTTCGTGGCCGAACAGCTCGCTCTCTATAAGGTCGCCCGGAATGGCAGCGGTATTGACCGCAATGAACGGGCCCGCACTTCGCTTGCCGAGCTGATGGATCGCTTCAGCCACCAGCTCCTTGCCGGTGCCGGATTCCCCAAGGATGAGCACCGTGAGATCATTGCGCAAAACGCGCGTGATCATGCGGTAGACGGTCTGCATCGCCGGGCTACGGCCGACGAGCGGCAGGCCGGGGGCGACGTCTTCGGCGATCTCTTCCGCGCCGACGTTCTCACTGGAGCCAATCGCCTGGCGTACGGTGCGCACCAGTTCGTCGAGATCGAAGGGCTTGGGGAAGTATTCAAAGGCGCCCGTATCGCTTGCGCGCACGGCAGTATCGAGCGTGTTCTGCGCGGAGAGGATGATCACCGGCATGTGCGGGGCAGCCTCGCGGACACGGCCCAGCGACTCCATGCCGTCGCCGTCCGTCAGAACGACGTCGGTCAGCATCAGCCCGTATTGCCGCCCGGCCAGCAGCTCATCCCGATCGGCAATCGACGTGCAGTGCGTGACGTCATAGCCTTCCGCTTCGAGCGCCGCGGTGATGACGAGCGCGATGGACGCGTCGTCCTCGACGAGCAGGATGCGGCGTTTCATGATTTCGAGGTTCCGGCGACGGGGAGATGCAGGCGGAAATGCGTCCACCCGCGCACTTCGTCGCGATCATGGGTGACGCGCCCGCTCATCTCGCGCACCAGCTTCTGGACAAGCGCGAGGCCGAGGCCTTGCCCGTTTTTCTTCCCCGTCACGAAGGGATCGAAGATGTGATCGCGCAGCGCCGGATCGATGCCTGGCCCGTTGTCGCTGACGCGCAGCTCGATGGGCAGACGTAGCGGCTTGCCGCCCGGACCTGCGTGAAGCTGGATACCACTGGCAAAGCGCGTACGCACGGTGATGCGCGGTTCTTGCGCGCTCTCGCAGGCCTCACGGGCATTGGTGAACAGGTTCAGCAGGACCTGCACCAGCGCATCGGGATTGGCCATGACCGGCGGGAGCGACGGATCGAATTCCTCCTCCACCGCGAAGCCGCCATGCCCCGCTGCAACGACCGCCTGCGCGCGGCGCACCGCTTCGTGGAGGTTGCAGGCACTGCCCGGCTCGCGGCCTCGGCGCGACAGCGACTGCATCTGGTCGACCAGCTTGGCGATGCGGTCGACCTCTCCGGTGATGAGGTCGGTGAGCGCCCGGTCCGCCTCGCCCGCCTTGCGGCCGAGGAGCTGCGCCGCGCCGCGAATGCCGGCAAGCGGGTTCTTGATCTCGTGCGCAAGTACTTCGGGCGCGCGGAGCGGCGTGCCCTCCCCCGCCCCGGCGCCGCCGCCATCTCCCGAGAGCGCTTCGACGCCGACGCCTTCACTCAGAGCGAGAATTTGCCAGCCCGGACAATAGGCGACCGGAGAGGTCATCACGTCAATCCGGCGCGCGGGTGCGCCGAGAATGCGCACGAGCGAATCACGCGCAAGCAGTTGCGCCTCGCCCTCGGCTAGCCGGCGCAGGATGAGCGGCTCCTCGAAGGCGAAGACATCATCTATCGGCTTGCCGAGAAGGCGCCGCGCGCCCTGTCCCGCCAGCTGTTCGGCAGCGGGATTGGCGGCGGCGATGGTCAGGTCGGGCGCGAGCGTGAACACAGCCAGCGGCAGGCTGGCGACCACCCGCTTGGCATCGGGCCGCGCGCTGTCGCCGAACTTGCGCCAGTCGGCCGGACCGCTCATGTCACCTGCTTCACGCGGCAACGCGGCCCACAGGAGCGGCCATGGCGCGGGCGTAGAACTCGGCGAGCGCGGCGAGCACGACTTTGGGATCGTCGATGAAGTTCACGCGGTTGCGGAACTCTGCCGAACCGGCAAGGCCCTTGGTGTACCAGCCCAAGTGCTTGCGCGCCATGTTGACGCCGGTCACAGTGTCATAATGCTCGAGCATATTGTGATAGTGCTCTGTAATCAGAGCATATTGCTCCGAAATAGAAGGATCCGAACGATAGTCGCCTGTATCAAGCCAGTGCATGACCTGGCCGAGCAGCCACGGGCGACCATATGCACCGCGCCCGATCATCAGGCCGTCCGCGCCGCTCTGCTCGATGGCGGCGGCGGCATCCTCGATTCCGCAGATGTCGCCATTGACGATCACGGGGATCGAGACGGCGTCTTTCACCCGGCGCACGAAGCGCCAGTCGGCGGTACCCTTGTACATCTGGTTGCGCGTGCGGCCGTGGACGGTGATCATTTGCGCGCCGAGATCCTGCGCGATGCGCGCAAGTTCGGGGGCATTGAGGCTGTCATGGCACCAGCCCATGCGCATTTTGACAGTGACCGGAACCTTGACCGCCTTGACGGTGGCTTCGATCAGCGCGGTGGCGAGCGGAATGTCGCGCATGAGCGCCGATCCGCAATCGCCGCTGACGATCTTGCGCACCGGGCAGCCCATGTTGATGTCGATGATCGCTGCGCCCTTGGCTTCGGAGATCCGCGCGGCTTCGGCCATTTGTAGGGGCTCGTTGCCCATCAGCTGCATCGAGACCGGTTCTTCGGTTGGGTGCCACGCAGCCTTCTGGATCGACTGGCGAGTCTCACGGATCGCAGCGGGGCTGGCGATCATTTCAGTCACGTTGAGGCCCGAACCAAAGCGGCGGACCATGGTGCGGAACGGCAGATCCGAGACGCCCGTCATCGGCGCGAGCACGACAGGCTGCGCGATGCGAACGGGGCCGACCAAGATCGGCTTAAGCTCAGGCGGGGCGGGAAGTTCACTCATCGACAATGCCTAAAAAAGAGGCATGCGCTTAGTCGATTGCGCGGTTTGCAGCAAGGACTGTAAGGGGCGGTCCATGAACGCGACTTCACCATCCTCCGTTGCCGCCGTTGTCGTCGCCGCCGGGCGAGGGCTGCGTGCGGGAGGGACCGTTCCCAAGCAGTTCGCGCTGTGGCGGGGAAAGCCACTGGTGCGTCATTCGGTGGAAGCCCTCGCCAAGGCCAGAGTTTCCCCGATCGTCGTGGTGGTTCCTGCCGACTGGGAAGAAACCGCTGCGCAGGCGCTGGCCGGACTGCCCGATGCGCAGCTTGTGCACGGTGCGGCGAGCCGGCAAGGATCGGTGCGCGCGGGGCTGGAGGCACTGGCGGCTAACGCTCCCACACACGTGCTGATCCACGATGCCGCGCGGCCGGATCTCCCGGAAGCTGTGATCGCATCCCTGGTGGCAGCGCTGGAAGGCCAACCGGGCGCCATTCCGGTGCTGCCGGTGGTGGACAGCGTAGTGCGCGGAGCCGAGGGCCTGCGCGGCGCCTTTGTCGAGCGCGATGGGCTCTACCGGGTGCAGACGCCACAGGCCTTCCGTTTCAATGCCATCCTCGCCGCGCACCGCGCGTGGGATGGGGCTGCGGATGCGGGCGATGATGCTGCCGTCGCTGAAGCCGCGGGGCTGGCTGTCGCGCTCGTTCCCGGCGACGAGCGGCTCAAGAAAGTAACTTTTGCGGAAGATCTGAAGGATGACGGCATGACACACCCCGCCGTGCGCACCGGAATGGGCTACGACGTGCACCGCCTGGCCGAGGGCGAGGAACTCTGGCTCTGCGGCGTGAAGATCGATCACTTCAAGGGGCTCGCCGGGCACTCCGATGCCGACGTCGCAATCCATGCGCTCGTCGATGCGCTGCTTGGCGCGGTCGCTGCGGGGGATATCGGGGACCACTTCCCGCCGTCTGATGCCAAGTGGCGCGGGGCATCCTCGGACCAGTTCCTCGCGCACGCGGGAACGCTTGTCGGCGAGGCGGGTTATGGCATTGCCAATGTTGACGTCACGATCATTTGTGAGGCGCCGCGCATCGGGCCGCACAAGGCGGCCATGCGCGCGCGGCTCGCTTCGATTCTGGCGATTGACATCGCAGGCGTGAGTGTCAAGGCAACCACGACCGAGCGGCTTGGCTTCACCGGTCGCGGCGAGGGTATCGCGGCGCAGGCGGTGGCAACAGTGATCGCGCGCGGGTGAAGGAGTTCCGGTTTATGGCGCCGATACGCAGCATCGTCTGGGGCACAGCGCTCGCCTCGCTCGGCATGGCCGATCTGGCCGCCGCGCAGGAGCCTGCCTGCCTCAGCGAACGCGAGGTGGCCAGCCTCGTGACTTACGCCCTGCCCGTCGTGATGGACGGAGCGATGAAGGCCTGCCGTCCGGTGCTTTCGCCAGAGGGTTACTTCGCTACGCAGGGGTCCTCTCTGGTTCAGCGCTATGCGGCACACAAGAGCGCTGCGTGGCCTGAAGCGAAGGCGGCGCTGATCAAGCTCGGCGGCAATGACGCCAAGCTCAAGGACGTCGTTTCGAGCCTTTCGGACGAAGCCCTTCAGCCCTTTGCAGAGGGTATGGTTTCGGCCCTCGTGACCAAGGGCATCAAGCCCGGCCAGTGCAAGGCGATCGAGCGCGCGACACGGCTGCTTTCGCCGCTGCCGCCCGAAAACACGGCCGAACTCGTCACGTTCATGCTCGTGCTGGCCGACAAGCCGAAGGTACGCGGCGCGGTGGGTGCGACGAAGAAATCCGACCTGCCGATCTGTCCGGCAGCCTGAACAATGGACACCCTGCTTCCGATTGAGCTGACCACGCTCGCTGCGCGGGTAATTGCCGAGAACAAGGCCGCGGGCCGCATGGTCGCGGTGGCGGAAAGCTGCACCGGCGGGCTCGTCGCGGCCGCGCTGACCGAAATCGCCGGGTCTTCGGCAGTGGTCGACCGCGCCTTCGTGACCTATTCGAACGAGGCCAAGCACGAGATGCTGGGCGTCTCGACCGACCTTATCGATACGTTCGGCGCGGTATCGGTGGCGGTCGCCTGGTCCATGGCGCAAGGCGCACTCAAACATTCGCGCGCTGCCGTGGCCGTGGCGATCACCGGGATCGCCGGGCCGGACGGCGGCTCCGAGCAAAAACCGGTCGGCACCGTGGTCTTTGCCAAGGCCGAGCGTGGTGAGAATCCGGAAGCGGTGGTCGCCGAACAGAAGGTGTTCGAAACCGCCAAGACCCGCGCCGAAGTGCGGCTTCAGGCGGCGCTCGTCGCGCTCGAGCTTCTGCTGCCGTAGACCTTTTCCGCGCGCGTTTCGAATGCGGCGACCATCTTGCGGAAGGCACGATCGAGATACTGGCCGGCGAGCGCTTCCAGGATCGCGCTGCGAAACGTGAAATCGACGTTGAACTCGATTACACAGCCGCCATCTTCTTCCGCGCGGAACTCCCAGGTGTTCGAGAGGCGCTTGAGAGGCCCGTCGAGATATTCGACCGCGATGCGGTGCGCGCGTTCCTTGATGACGCGCGAGGTGAACTTCTCTCGCAGCGCGCTGAAGCCGACCATCATGTCGGCCACCATTTCGGTCTCGCTGTCGGACTTGATGCGCGTGGCGACAACCCAGGGGAGGAACTCCGGGTAGCGCTTCACATCGGCGACGAGATCGAACATCTCCTCCGCCGACCAGCCAAGCCGCCGTTGCTGGTTGATCACCGGCATGGGATCAGCCCCTCGCGGCGGCCTTCGCCAGCTGTGCTTCGCGGGCGGCGCGCATTTCTGCGAAATCCTCGCCAGCGTGGTAGCTGGAACGGGTCAGCGGGCTCGCGGCGACCTGCAGGAAGCCCTTGGCGCGGGCGATCGCGCCATAGGCGGCAAAGGCTTTCGGGGTGACGAAATCGATCACCGGCGCGTGCTTCGGCGTGGGCTGAAGGTACTGGCCCATGGTGAGGAAATCGATGCCCGCCGAGCGCATGTCATCCATGACCTGATGGACTTCGAGCCTCTCCTCGCCGAGCCCGAGCATCACGCCCGATTTGGTGAACACGCGCGGATCGTGATGCTTGACCTCTTCCAGCAGGCGCAGCGAGGCGTAGTAGCGCGCGCCGGGGCGGATCGTCGGATAAAGACGCGGCACGGTTTCGAGGTTGTGGTTATAGACGTCAGGCCCCGCAGCCATGATCGCCTCGACTGCGGCGCGCATCTTGCCACGGAAATCAGGGGTCAGGATCTCGATCGTGGTGTTCGGCGTTGATGCGCGCAGGGCCTTGATCACCTTCACGAACTGGCCGGCACCGCCATCGGGCAGATCGTCGCGGTCGACCGAGGTAATGACGATATGTTCGAGGCCGAGCTTGGCAGCAGCTTCGGCGACATGGCCGGGCTCGCTTGCGTCGACCTTGCGCGGCATGCCGGTCTTGACGTTGCAGAAGGCGCAGGCCCGCGTGCAGACATCGCCGAGGATCATCACGGTCGCGTGCTTCTTGGTCCAGCACTCGCCGATGTTCGGGCAGGCCGCTTCCTCGCACACGGTGTTGAGGCCCAGGCTGCGCATGAGGCCGCGAGTTTCCTCGTAACCCTTGCTGGTCGGCGCCTTGACCCGGATCCAATCGGGCTTGCGGGCGCGCGCGGGGCGTTCCTGCGCGGCAATCGGGGACTGATCGTTCATGCCCGCCGAGATAGGCGCAAGAAGCATGACTTGAAAGATGCATTCGTACGCGGCAACAGGCCCGATATGGCCAGACCTTTCTCCCCCGAGCTCGATCACCTCATCGACGGCTACCGCCGCTTCCGCACGAATGGCTGGACGCCTCGGCTCGAACGCTGGCATCAGCTACGCGAAGGACAGGAGCCGC